>NZ_JBEYVW010000019.1:0-183282 GCF_040644175.1 Streptomyces sp. NPDC047017
CCCCGCCGCCCACCCCGCCTCCCCCCCCCCGCCTCGCTCCCCGCCGCCCCCTCCCTCTCTCCCGACCCTTCGGTGCTCAGGTGGCTTTTGGGGGGGGGGGGGGGGGGGGCGCCCCCCCCCCCGCCCCCCCCCCACCCCCCTCACGCTGTCCGCGCGGACCGCCCGGGCGCGGGCCTAGTCGCGTGAGTTGCCGAAGAGGATGCGGTAGGCGATCAGCAGCACGAGCGAGCCGCCGATGGCCGCCGCCCAGGTGGCGCCGTCGTAGAAGTGCTTGGGGATCGGGTGGCCGAGCCAGCGGGCCGAGATCCAGCCGCCGATGAAGGCACCCGCGACACCGATGAGGGTCGTACCGATGAGGCCGCCCGGGTCACGGCCCGGCAGCAGGAGCTTCGCGACGGCCCCGGCCAACAGGCCCAGGATGATCCAGCTGATGACACCCATGTCCTGAACCTGCCCTTTCCGGCGACCCGGTGTGCGCGTCGCCCGTTTTGTGCCGCGCGCGGGTGCGCGCCTTGCCGTTCTGGAAGACGCCGCGGGGCCGTGCCGCGGTTGCGCCGCCGGCCGGGTGCGGGGCCCCGGCACGCGCGTGAGGTCAGCGGGTCGCGAAGGGCTCGTCGGTGCGGACGATCTCGCGGCCCAGCGGGAGCAGCGAGACCGGGATGAGCTTGAAGTTGGCGATGCCGAACGGGATGCCGATGATCGTGACGCACAGCATGACGCCCGTGACGATGTGGGCGATCGTCAGCCACCAGCCGGCCAGCACCAGCCACAGGACGTTGCCGAGGCAGGACGGGGCGCCCGCGTCGCGGCGCTCGACCGTGGTGTACCCGAAGGGCCACAGGGCGTAGACGCCGATGCGGAAGGCCGCTATGCCGAACGGGATGCCGATCACCGTGACGCACAGCAGCACCCCGGCGAGGAGGTAGCCGAGGAACAGCCAGAAGCCGCTGAGGACCAGCCAGATGACGTTGAGGATTGTCTTCACTGTCGGCGACCTGCCATCTGTTCGAGTCGGGCGATGCGTTCCGCCATGGGCGGGTGCGTGGAGAACATCTTCGACAGCCCCTGACCCGCGCGGAAGGGGTTCGCGATCATCATGTGGCTGGCGGTCTCGATGCGCGGTTCCGGGGGCAGCGGGAGCTGCTGGGTGCCCGCCTCCAGCTTGCGCAGGGCGCCGGCCAGGGCGAGCGGGTCGCCGGTGATGCGGGCGCCGGACGCGTCGGCCTCGTACTCCCGGGAGCGGCTGATGGCGAGCTGGATGAGGCTGGCGGCGAGCGGGCCGAGGATCATGATCAGGAGCATGCCGAAGATGCCCGGGCCCTCGTCGTCGTCGGAGCGGCCGACCGGGATCAGCCAGGCGAAGTTGACCAGGAACATGATCACCGAGGCGAGCGCGCCGGCCACCGAGGAGATCAGGATGTCGCGGTTGTAGACATGGCTCAGCTCATGGCCGATGACCCCGCGCAGCTCGCGCTCGTCCAGAAGGCGCAGGATGCCTTCCGTGCAGCACACGGCGGCGTTGCGCGGATTGCGGCCGGTCGCGAAGGCGTTGGGCGCCTCCGTCGGCGAGATGTACAGGCGGGGCATCGGCTGGCGGGCCTGGGTGGAGAGGTCGCGGACCATGCGGTACAGGGCCGGGGCCTCGAACTCGCTGACCGGGCGGGCCCGCATCGCGCGCAGGGCCAGCTTGTCGCTGTTCCAGTACGCGTACGCGTTGGTGCCCAGGGCGATGAGGACGGCGACGACCAGTCCGGTGCGGCCGAAGAAGCTGCCGATGACGATGATGAGTGCGGACAGTCCCCCGAGGAGGACTGCGGTCCTGAGCCCGTTGTGCCGGCGGTGCACGGTACGCCCTCCTGAGTAGTGCGGCAGGGGAACCCTTCGCTTGTGCTGTCCGGGTGCCACCGGTGCCGTGGTGTCACGTCCAGTGGACCCTTCCGTACTGGTCAACGCCAGGCGGGGGCGCCGGGTTCCCTGACCCGTGCGACGGCGTGCGGGCCGTCCGGGTGAGCGGGACGGGTGCCCGCGCCGGGCGGCTCAGAACAGGCCGCCGCCCGCGAACCGCAGCACCAGCTGCGGCGCGCCGGACAGCGCGATGCCGAGCAGGCCCGTCAGGGTGAGCGCGGCGGTGAGGGGCGCGGGCATCCGCAGCCGGGCGGGTGCGCCCTCGGGGGCGCGGAAGAGCAGCGCCGTCCACTGGAGGTAGTAGAAGAGCGCGATGACGACGTTGACGGCCATGACGACGGCGAGCCAGCCGAGGCCGGCGTCGACGGCGGCGGAGAAGACGGTGACCTTCGCGAACAGGCCGATGACGCCGGGGGGCAGTCCGGCCAGGCACAGCAGGAAGAAGGCCAGCAGGAGGGCGGTCACCGGGCGGGCGGCGTACAGGCCGCGGTAGTCCGCGACGCGGTTGCGGGTGCGGGTGCGGCCCACCAGGGCGGCCACGGTGAAGGCGCCCAGGTTCACGACCGCGTACATCAGGGCGTAGGCGACCGTGGAGCCGATCGACTTCCGGGCGTCGTGCGCGTAGCCGGCCGCGGCGATCGGCACCAGGAGGTAGCCGGCCTGGCCGACGGAGGACCAGGCGAGCAGCCGGACCGCGCTGTACGCGCGCGTGGGGTGCTGGCGCAGGGCGCCGACGTTGCCGACGGTCATGGTCAGCGCGGCCAGGACGGCCAGGGCCGGGCCCCACACGCCGGCGTACGAGGGGAAGGCGACGACGGTGACGAGGATCAGGCCGGTGAAGCCGACCGCCTTGCCGACGACCGACAGGTAGGCGGCGATCGGCAGGGGCGCGCCCGCATAGGTGTCGGGCACCCAGAAGTGGAAGGGGACGGCGGCCAGCTTGAAGGCGAAGCCGACGAGGGTGAGGACGACCCCGGTCTGCGCCAGGGTGTGGAACTGCCCGTCCACGTGCTGGATGCGGGCGGCGACCTGGGTGAGGTAGAGGGTGCCGGTGGTGGCGTAGACGAAGCTGACGCCCAGCAGGCTGACGGCGGTGGCGGTCACCGAGGACAGGAAGAACTTCAGGGCCGCGTCGGAGGACCTGCGGTCGCCGTGCCGGAGGCCGACGAGCGCGAAGGCGGGCAGGGAGGCCACCTCCAGGGCGACGATCAGGGTCGCCAGGTCGCGCGCGGCGGGCAGCAGGGCGGCGCCGGCGGTGGCGGACAGCAGCAGGAACCAGTACTCCCCCTCGGGCAGGCCCCCGCGCGCGTCCTTGAGGGCGGTGACCGACAGCAGGGCCACCAGGAGGGCGGCGCCGAGGACCAGGAACTGGACGACGAGGGTGAAGTGGTCGGCCGTGTAGCTGCACACCCGCGGCTGGCGGGGCAGGCAGAAGGTGCCGCGGTCGCCGTCCAGGAGGGGCAGCAGCGACAGCGTGGCGGCGGCGAGGCCCGCGACCGGGACCCAGCCGAGCAGCGGCTTGCGGGCCTCGGGCACGAACAGGTCGGCCACCAGGACCACGAGCGCGATCACCGCGGTGAGGGTGGGCGGTGTGATCGCGAGCCAGTCGACGGACTGGACCGCCGAGGCGGCCAGCTGCTGGGCCGGGGCGCTCATCGGGTGCCTCCTGCGAGGAGCTGCTGCACGGCCGGGTCGGTGAGCCGGAGGAGGGCCCCCGGCCACAGTCCGGCGAGGACGGTGAGGGCGACGAGCGGGGTCCAGGCCGCGAACTCGAAGCCGCGGACGTCGGGGAGCTTCGGTGTCTCCCGCGCCGCGCCGCCCATGCAGACGCGGCGGACCACGGCGAGCATGTACGCGGCGGTCAGCAGGGTGCCGGTCGCAGCGATCGCCAGGAAGGTGCGGAAGGCGGGACGGCTGAGGCCGGCGGCGGGGTCGAACGCGCCGAACAGGGCGAGCATCTCGCCCCAGAAGCCGGCCAGCCCCGGCAGTCCGAGCGAGGCGACCGCGCCGAAGGCGAGCAGGCCGCCCAGGCGGGGCGCCCTGCCGTACAGGGCGGCGCCGGTCTGTTCCGCGAGGGTGTCGAGGTCGGTGCTCCCGGTGCGGTCCTTGACGCCGCCGACCAGGAAGAAGAGCAGGCCGGTGATGAGGCCGTGGGCGATGTTGGCGAACAGGGCGCCGTTCACGCCGGTCGGGGTCATCGTGGCGATGCCGAGGAGCACGAAGCCCATGTGGCCGACGGAGGAGTAGGCGATGAGGCGTTTCAGGTCGCCCTTCGCGCCCGGTTTCGCCAGGGCCAGGCAGGCCAGGGAGCCGTAGACGATCCCGGCGACGGCGAACGCGGCGAGGTAGGGCGCGAAGGTGCGGAAGCCGTGCGGCGCGATCGGCAGCAGGATCCGGACGAACCCGTACGTGCCCATCTTCAGCAGCACGCCGGCCAGCAGCACCGAACCGGTGGTCGGGGCGGCGGTGTGGGCGTCCGGCAGCCAGCTGTGCAGCGGCCACATCGGGGTCTTCACCGCGAGCCCGAGACCGATCGCCAAAACGGCGATGACCTGCACGGACGCGGTGAGCGACCGGCCGTTGTCAGTGGCGAGTGCCACCATGTCGAAAGTGCCGGCCTTGATCCCGATCAGGAGCAGGCCGAGCAGCATGACGACCGAGCCGAGGAGGGTGTAGAGGATGAACCGCCAGGCGGCGGCCCGCCGGCCCTCGCCGCCCCAGCGGGCGATGAGGAAGTACATCGGGATGAGCACCGTCTCGAAGGCGAGGAAGAACAGCACCAGATCGAGTACGGAGAAGGTCGCGAGCGTGCCGGCCTCCAGCAGGAGCAGCAGTGCGACGAAGGCTTTCGGGGCCGGGCCCGCGGGGGGCTTGAAGTAGCTGTACAGCGCGCAGAGGAAGGCCAGCAGCGCGGTCAGTACGACGAGGGGGAGGGAGATGCCGTCGATGCCGAGGTGGATGCGCACGTGGAGTGCGGGGATCCAGCTGATGTCGGTCGTGGCCTGCATCGTCGACGGGTGGCCGTGGTCGAAGCCGAGCGCCAGGACGATCGCGGCGGCCAGGACGACGCCGGTGACGGTCACTCCGTGCCGGAGCACGGCCTGCTCGGGTGACTTCCCCTTCAGCCCGGGCGGCGCGGGCAGGAGGGCGGCGAGCGCCCCCAGGAGCGGGCCGACGACGACGAACGCCAGAAGGACCTGCATCACGGACTCGCTGATACCGATCACGGCTGCTCACGCTCCCGAGGCGACGAGGAGGACGGCGACCGCCAGGACGACGGTGCCGGCGAGCAGCGCGCTCACATAGGTCTGCACATTGCCGGTCTGGGCACGCCGTACGGCGGCGCCGAGCAGCCGGGGCACGGCCCCGGCGCCGCGTACGTAGGTCTCGACGACCTCCCGGTCGAGGAACCGGACGAGGTCGGCGGCGGCCAGTACCGGGCGGACGAAGAGGGCCGCGTACCCGGCGTCGAGGTGGAAGCCGGCGGCCGCGTGGCGGTGCAGCGGGCCGAGCAGCAGGCGTCCGGGGTCGGCCGGGTCCGCCGCGTAGGCGATGTCCCCGTAGGCGGGCCGGTGGCTGGCGATGGCCTCCGCCTCGACTACTCCGGCATCGGCCTCCGGGTGGGCGGCGACCGCGCCCAGCGGGGTGCGGGCGGCCAGGGCGGTGGTGTGCCGCCAGGCGGCGTAGCAGGCGATGCCGCCGGCCAGGGCGAGTCCGGTGCCGAGGACGGAGGTGGTCAGGGTCGGGGCGAGGGAGGCGCCGCCGAACCAGTCGGGCAGCACACGGAAGGCGAGGCCGCCGAAGGCGAGGGAGGGCACGGCGAGCACCCAGAGCACGGCGTTCATGGCCAGGGGCTGCCTGCCGTGGCCGGGGGCCTCGGCGCCCCGGCCGCGGAAGGCCAGCAGCCACAGGCGCAGCGCGTACGCGGCGGTGAGCAGGGCGGTGACGAGTCCGGCGACGAGGACGATCCAGCCGGCCGCTCCGGGGGCCTGGCCGGTGTGGCCGGTGGCGACGTGCTCGGCGGCGCCGAGGACGGACTCCTTGGAGAAGAAGCCGCTGAAGGGCGGGATCGCGGCGAGGGCGAGGAGGGCGACGGTCATCGTCCAGTAGGCGTCGGGGACACGGTCGCGCAGGTCGCCCATGCGGGACATGGCGGCCAGCGAGTTGGTGCCCGCGGCGTGGATGACCACCCCGGCGGCGAGGAAGAGCAGCGCCTTGAAGGCGCCGTGGGACAGGAGGTGGAAGACGGCGGCCCCGGGGGCGCCGACGGCGAGGGCGCCGGTCATGTAGCCGAGCTGGCCGATCGTCGAGTAGGCGAGGACGCGTTTGATGTCGTCCTGGGCGAGGGCGGCGAGCGCCGAGCCGGCCATCGTGACGGCGGCCAGGACGGCGAGGACGGTCATCGCGGCCGTGGACGCCTGGAAGACGGGGAGGAGACGGGCGACGAAGTAGACACCGGCGGCGACCATCGTCGCGGCGTGGATCAGCGCGGAGACGGGCGTGGGGCCCGCCATCGCGTCGGGCAGCCAGGTGTGCAGCGGGAACTGCGCCGACTTGCCCGCCACGCCCGCCAGGAGCAGCAGCGCGATCAGTGTGGGGTGGTGCAGGCCGCCGCCGGCGACGGTGCCGAGGATCTCGGTGATGCGGAAGGAGCCGGCGTCGCCGGCGAGCGCGAACAGGCCGATCAGGAACGGTACGTCGCCGAGCTTGGTGACCAGGAACGCCTTGACGGAGGCGGCGCGGGCCTCCGGGGTCTCCCAGTAGTGGCCGACCAGGAAGTAGGAGCAGATGCCCATGACCTCCCAGCCGACCAGCAGCACGATCAGGTCGCCGGAGTAGACGACGAGCAGCATCGCGGAGGTGAACAGGGAGACGAGGGCGGCGTACGAGGCGTAGCGCGGGTCGTCGCGCAGATAGCCGGTCGAGTAGAGCTGCACGCAGGTGGCGACGACGGCGACCAGGACGGCGACGAGGGCGGCGTAGCCGTCGATGTGCAGGGCCAGCTCGATGGGGACCGAGCCGGTGGGGGTCAGCTCGGTGGCGGCGTCGACGGACCGGCCGCCGCCCTGGGCGGCGGCGACGAGGACGGCCAGGACGAGCGAGGCGAGCGCCGGCAGGACGGCGAGCGGGCGGACGAGGGCGGGGGCGGTACGGCCGAGCAGCAGGCCGGCGGCGGCCCCCAGGAACGGGAGGAGGGGGACGAGGACGGCGAGGGTGGTCGTGGTCACGCGGTGGCCTCGGTCTTCTCGGCGGGCCGCGCGGTCGCGGCGGCGTCGCCGGGGGCGTCGTCGAAGTCGTCGTCGGGGCCCTCGGCGGCGTCGCGGAGCCGGTCGATGTCCGAGGTGCCGCGGTCGCGGTACACGGCGAGGACGATCGCCAGGCCGATGCCGATCTCGGCGGCGGCGATGGCGATGGTGAACAGGGTCAGGGCCTGGCCGGAGTGCAGGGTGTCGGTGGCGGCCTTGCTGAGCCAGACGTCGAAGGCGACCAGATCGAGGTTGACGGCGTTGAGCATCAGCTCGACCGACATGAGGACCAGGATCGCGTTCCGGCGGGCGAGGACGCCGTACAGGCCGGTGCAGAAGAGGAGGGCCGAGAGCACGGCGGGATAGGCGAGGTGCATCAGCGGGTGCCTTCCTCGGTGGCCGCGGACCGGCCACCGGCGGCGGCGTCGGGGGCCGGGTGGGCGGCGTCGGCGTCGGGGGCCGGGTGGGCGGTGTCGGCGCCGGGGGGCCGGTGGGCGGCGGGGGCCGGGTGGGCGGCTTGGTTCGCTTTCGCCTTGCGGGACAGGACGATCGCGCCGACCAGGGCGGCGAGGAGGAGGACGGAGAGGGCTTCGAAGGGCAGGACCCAGTTCTGGAAGAGGCTCTCGCCGGTGACCTTCGTGGAGCCGGCGGCGGTGCCGTCCAGGTCGATCCAGGTGGTGCGGAAGGCGTCGGCGACCACCCAGACCAGGGCGGCCGCGGCGGCCACGGCCACGGCGAGGGCGGCCCAGCGGTTGCCGGAGTCCGCGTCCGGGGAGCGGCCGATGGGGGCCTTGGTGAGCATCAGCCCGAACAGGAGGAGGACGACGACGGAACCGACGTAGATGAGGACCTGCACCCAGGCGATGAACTCGGCGGTGAGCAGCAGGTACTCGACGGCGATGCCGCCGAGGGCGACCACCAGCCAGAGCGCGGCGTGCACCAGTTGCCGGGTGGTGACGGTGACGAGCGCGGCGCCGAAGGTGACCAGGCCGACGAGGAGGAAGGCGATCTCGACGCCGGCCGGGGAGAGGAAGCCGGGGTGGGCTGCGGCGGGGGTCACGCTTCTCCTTCCTGTTCCTGCGAGGGGGCTTTCTGCGAGGCGGCCTCTTGCTGGGCGGCTTCCTGCTGGGCGGCTTCCTGCTGGGCGGCTTCCTGCTGGGCGGCGAGCTTCTCGGCGGTCTTGCGGGCGGCGGCGGCCTCCTTCGGTTCCTCGGCGCCGGGGTCGAGGGCGGGCGGGGCCGGGACGGTCCACATCCACTCGCGGAGCTTGTCGCGCTCGTGGGTGAGGTCGCGGATGTCGGTCTCGGCGTACTCGAACTCCGGGGACCAGAACAGGGCGTCGAAGGGGCAGACCTCGATGCAGATACCGCAGTACATGCACAAGGAGAAGTCGATGGCGAAGCGGTCCAGGACGTTGCGGCTGCGTTCGCGGCCGCCGGGGACCGCGGCCGGGACCGTCTCCTTGTGGGAGTCGATGTAGATGCACCAGTCCGGGCACTCGCGGGCGCACAGCATGCAGACCGTGCAGTTCTCCTCGAACAGGCCGATCACGCCGCGGGTACGGGGCGGAAGGTCGGGCTGGGTGTCCGGGTACTGCTCGGTGACGGTCTTGCGCGTCATCGTGCGCAGGGTGACGGCGAGGCCCTTGGCCAGGCCGGAGCCGGGGAAGGGAGCCATCAGGAGATCACCACCTTGACGATGCCGGTGAGGGCGATCTGGGCGAGGGAGAGGGGGACGAGGAGGGTCCAGGAGAGTTTCTGGAGCTGGTCCTCGCGCAGCCGGGGGTAGGTGACGCGCAGCCAGATCACGACGAAGGCCAGCACGGCCGTCTTCAGCAGCGTCCACAACCAGCCGAGGCCGTCCGCTCCCCAGGGGCCGTGCCAGCCGCCCAGGAAGAGGACGGTGGTCAGGCCGCACAGGACGACGATCCCGGCGTACTCGGCGAGCAGGAACAGGGCGAACCGCAGGCCGGTGTACTCGGTGTACGCGCCGAAGATGATCTCGGAGTCGGCGACGGGCATGTCGAAGGGCGGGCGTTGCAGTTCGGCGAGGCCGGCCACGAAGAAGACGACCGCGCCGACGAGCTGCCAGGGCAGCCACCACCAGTGGAAGGCGCCCAGGATGCCGGGGAGGGAGACGGTGCCGGCCGCCATCGCCACGGAGGCGGCGGCGAGCAGCATCGGCAGTTCGTAGGCCAGGAGCTGGGCGGCGGTGCGCAAGCCGCCGAGCAGGGAGAACTTGTTGGCGGAGGCCCATCCGGCCATGAGCGAGCCGAGCACACCCACGCCCATCACGGCGAGCACGAAGAAGACGCCCGCGTCCACCACCTGGCCGACCGCGCCCTCGCCGGGGCCGATCGGGACGGCGAGCAGCACCAGGAGGTACGGGAGGAGGGCGACGGCGGGGGCCAGCTGGAAGACGCGGCGGTCGGCGCCCGCCGGGACCACGTCCTCCTTCTGCGCGAACTTCACGCCGTCCGCGACGAGCTGCGCCCAGCCGTGGAAGCCGCCGGCGTACATGGGGCCGAGGCGGCCCTGCATGTGGGCCATCACCTTGTGCTCGGTCTGGCCGACGATCAGAGGGAAGGTGAGGAAGACCACGAAGACGACCAGGAGTCGCAGGGCGACGTCGACCACGTCGTTCACCGCGGGCCTCCTTCGGGGGCGTCGGGAGCGTCGGGGTCTTCGGGGGCCTTGTCGGGCTTCTTCGCCGTCGGTTCGTCCTCGTCGAAGGCCGGGCGGGCGTGGTGCCACGGGGCGTCGGAGCTGCGGGCGGTGCTGGGCGGTGCCGGCGGGGTGGGCGGCTCGGGTGTGTTCCCGGGCGTTTGCGTCCCTGCCCGCTGCGCGGCCGAACCGCCGCTCGCGCTCCGCGCACGGCGGGGGCCGGCCGGGCGCGGGGCGGGGCGTTGTGGCGCTGGGTCCTCGGCGGTTGCTGTGTCATGGGCGGCCGACGAGTCGTCGGTGGCCGTTGTGTCCTGGGTGGCCGACGTGTCGTCGGTGGCCGTTGTGTCCTGGGTGGCCGACGTCTTCTCGGTGGTCGGCATGTCCTCGGCAGCCGGCGTCTTCTCGGTGGTCGTCGCGTCCTCGGCAGCCGGCGTGTCGTCGGCGGCCGGCGTGGTCGGCTCGTGGGCCACGGATGCCTCGGCGGCGGGGCCTCCCGCCTCCGTCGAGGGGGTCCCCGGCGTGGCGTCCTCGGCCGCCTTCTGCTTCCGCGTGGCGGCGTCTTCGGTGGCGGCCTCCGGCCCGGTCTCGGTGGGTGGCTCCGCCTCGATGGGCGCCCCGGCCCCGGAGTCCGGCGCCGTCTGGCTCACCGAGCCCTGGCTCGCGCTGCGCATCCGGCGGGGCCGGGCGGCGGCTCCGGTGACCGGAGTGCCTTCGGCGGCGGTCCCCGCCGCTCCTGCGGACGGAGTCGCCCCGGCCGTCCCGGCGGACGGAGTCGGCTCAGCAGCCCCGGTGTCCCCGGCGGACGGAGTCACCCCAGTCGGCCCACTCGCCTCAATCGGCCCACCGGCCTCAGTCGCCCCTGTCGGCCCACTGGCCCCAGTCGCTCCACCCGCCCCGGCAGTCCCGATAGTCCCGGAAGCCGCCTCCGTCGTTTCCTCCCCCGGCTCCCCCGGGCCGGCCTGGCTCGCCGAGCCCTGGGCCGCCGTACGGGTGCGGCGCACCGGACGGTCGCCGGCGGCGGCGCGGGCCGGGCGGTCACCGGCCGCACTCGCGCCCGCCGTACGCGCCCCCGCCGCCCGCTCGCCCGCCGCCCGGCCCGCGCCCCTGGCCGGGCGGGCCGGGGCGGCCGGGAGCCGGCCCTTGAGGGGGCCCCACTCGTTGGGGTCGGGCACGCCCGGGGGCAGCATCTGGCGCCGCTTGGGGCCGCCGTGCTCGGACTCGCCCGGTTCCTTCGCCCCCGGCCACGCCTTGGCGACCCGGGCGGCCAGGACGAAGTCCTTGCGCAGCGGGTGGCCCTCGAAGTTCTCCGGGAGGAGGAGGTGGTCCAGGCCGGGGTGGCCCTCGAAGCGGACGCCGAACATTTCGTGGGTCTCGCGCTCGTGCCAGGCCGCGCCCGCGTAGACGTCGACCGCGCTGGGCAGGACGGGCGTTCCGTGCGGCACCGTGGTGCGCAGGAGCAGCCGCCGTACCGGGGCCAGGGCGACGACGTGCGCCGCGATCCGGAAGCCGGTGCCGGGTTCGTCGACGGCGCTCAGCCAGTCGAAGAAGGTGCAGCCCAGTCCGTCGCGGGCGGTCAGCAGCGCGGGCACCCAGGAGCCCGGCGGCACGTCCACCGTCAGGACCTCGTAGGACTCCTCCGCCGTGGCCTCGGCGCCGAACAGTTCGGCGGCGGGCGCGGGCAGCCAGCCGGTACCGCTCATCGCGCGTCCCCCTCGCCCGCGCCGCCCACGCCACCCGTGCCACCCGTGCCACCCGTGCCGCCCGTGGCCTCCGGCGGCCGCACCAGTCCGCTCCGCAGCGCCGCCGCCGGCGGACGTGCCGTCCCGGTCCCGTACCGCTCCCCCAGCGACTCCCGCGCGATCTTCTCCTGGAGCTTCAGGATGCCCTGGAGCAGCGCCTCGGGGCGGGGCGGGCAGCCGGGGACGTAGACGTCGACGGGGATGATCTGGTCGACGCCCTTGGTCACGGAGTACGAGTCCCAGTAGGGGCCGCCGCAGTTGGAGCAGGCGCCGAAGGAGATGACGTACTTCGGCTCGGGCATCTGTTCGTACAGGCGTTTGACGGCGGGGGCCATCTTGTCGGTGACCGTGCCGGAGACCACCATCAGGTCGGCCTGGCGGGGCCCGGGCGCGAACGGGATCACGCCGAGCCGGATGAAGTCGTGCCGGGCCATCGACGCGGCGATGAACTCGATCGCGCAGCAGGCCAGGCCGAAGTTGAAGACCCACAGCGAGTAGCGGCGGCCCCAGTTCAGGACGACCTTCATCGGCTCGGGGGCCAGCCGGGACAGGGCGCCGAGCCGCTTGGGCTCCGGCAGCGCGACGGGCTCGTTCACGGGCTCGGGCGGCGTTACGGGGCCGGGCGGCGTCACGGGCCCGGGCACCGAGGGGTTCACGTCCATGCCAGGACGCCCTTCTTGTAGGCGTACAGCAGGCCCACGGTCAGGAAGCCGAGGAAGACGAACATCTCCACCAGCGTCGCCGCGCCGTAGCCGGGGGCGGCGAAGACCGTCGCCCAGGGGAACAGGAAGATCGAGTCGACGGCGAAGATCACGTAGAGGAAGGCGTAGACGTAGTAGCGGACCTGGGTGTGCGCCCAGCCCTCGCCGACGGGATCGACGCCGCACTCGTAGGTCAGCAGCTTCTCGGGCGTGGGCACCACCGGGCGCAGCAGCCGGCCCGCGCCGAACGCGACGGCCACGAACAGCACGCCGACGACGGCGAGCAGCCCGACGACCGAATAGGAGTGGAAGTAGTCCGCCGCGACGACGACGGCCTGCCCCCGCGCCGTCTCCGGCACCGTCTCAGACACCGTCCGTTCCCTCGCTCCCTGACCGTGATCCTCGTGACCAGTGTTCGACGATCTGTACGCACGGGAGTCTAGGCCCTGATAAAGAGCCGGTAAGCAGCCCGCCGCAGGGTGGGACGCGGGCCGGGCCCGGGAGCGGGCCCGGAGTAGACCCGGAGTAGACCTGGGGTGGGGTTTTCCCCCGCCCACCAGGGCGGCCGACCTCATGGCGCGCGCGCCCGCCACGCGGCACGCTGGCCCGTATGACCGCACCCATCTCCTCCGCCGGTCCGGCGGCCTCGGGCGCCGGGGACACGGACCACGACCGGCTGCCGCCGCCGGCCCGTCTCGCCTACGACCTGCCCACCTGGAAGGAGATCACGCATCTCCTGCTCAACCTGCCGACGGCGCTGATCGGCTTCGTCTACGTGGTGTCCGTGCTGTTCACCGGCGCCGCGCTGACCGTCACCGTGGTGGGCCTGCCGCTGCTCGCGGCCGGGCTGACGGGATCGCGGCTGCTCGGCCGGCTGGAGCGGGCGCGCGCCCGCTCGCTGCTGGGCGTGCGGATCGACGAGCCGAGCCCGCTGCCGCGGAACCGCACGAACGGGTGGCTCAACCGGCTGTGGCTGACGGTGAAGGACCCGGTGGGCTGGCGCACGGTCCTGTACGAATTCATCCGGCTGCCCTGGGGCATCCTCACCTTCGCCGTGACGCTGACCTCGCTGTTCGTGCTGTGGCCGGTGCTGCCGTTCCTCGCGCGCGGGCTGGCGAACGTGGACCGCGCGATGGTGCGCGGGCTGCTGTCGCCCTCCGACGAGCTGGAGCGGCGGATCGCCGAACTGGAGTCCGACCGGGGTGTCGTGGTGGACACCGCCGCCGCCGATCTGCGGCGCATCGAGCGGGACCTGCACGACGGGGCGCAGGCGCGGCTGGTCAATCTGGCCATGGGGCTGGGCCTGGCCAAGGAGAAGCTGCTGGAGGACCCGGACACGGCGGCCGCGATGGTGGCGGAGGCGCACGGCGAGGTGAAGCTCGCGCTGCAGGAGCTGCGCGACCTGGCCCGCGGCATCCATCCCGCCGTACTGACCGACCGCGGCCTGGACGCGGCCCTGTCGTCGGTGGCCTCGCGCTGCACGGTGCCGGTGAAGGTGACGGCCGACCTGCCCGCGCGTCCGGCCGAGGCCATCGAGGGCATCGCCTACTTCACCGTCTCCGAGCTGCTGCAGAACATCAGCAAGCACAGCGGGGCACGGTCCGCCTCCGTGGAGGTGTGGCGGTCCGGCGACCGGCTGCTGATCCAGGTGTGGGACGACGGTGTCGGCGGCGCCGGCCTTGAGGGCGGTACGGGCATGCGGGGGCTGGCGGAGCGGCTGGGCGCCGTGGACGGGCTGTTCGTCGTGGAGTCGCCGCAGGGCGGCCCGACGACGGTCACGGCGGAGCTGCCCTGGCGCGACCGTACGGAGGGCTCCCGCGCCGGGACGGGCGTACGCGGCCGCGGGAAATGACGGGCACGCGGCGGCCCCTGGAAGGCACCGGGACCGCGCCGCGGTGGCCCGGGGTGGGGAAAACCCCCGGGCCGAGACGCCGACGCACTCCATGGCCGCGCGGCCCGCGGCCGAGCAGTCTTGAGGTACGGCGGGACGACACCCGCGCAGCGCGGCACACGAGGAGAACGGACGACACCGATGGCCACCCAGTACGGAACGCAGTACGGACCGGAGCACGGATCGCGGTACGCGCCCTACCGCGGGGCCGCATTCCACGACGGCCGGCACGGCGACGACGGCGACGACGTCCGGCGGCCGGCCCCGCACCACCGGGTGCCCGCCGGGCTGCGGGCGCCGTTCGAGGCGCGCAGCCGGCGCGAGTTCGGCTATGTGCTGCTGGGCCTGCCGATCGGGATCGTGCTCTTCACCTACGCGGTCACCATGGTGGCGCTGGGCGCCGGACTGCTGGTGACCTTCCTCGGAGTGCCGGTGCTGGCGGGGGCGCTGGCCGGCTGCCGGGGCTTCGGCATGCTGGAGCGGGCGCGGGCCAACTCGCTGCTCGGCATGGCGGTGGGTGAGCCGGAGCCGCTGCGGACGAAGGGGCACGGCGCGCTGGCCTGGACCGGCGCGGTGCTCAAGAGCGGCGCCTCGTGGCGGGCGCTGCTCTACGCCGTGCTCCAGTTCCCGTGGGCGGTGTTCTCCTTCGTGGTCACGGTGGCCCTGTGGACCACCGGCTGGACGCTGCTGACGTACCCGCTGTGGTTCTGGGTCTTCCCGATGTGGGCGGGCCAGGGCGGCATCCAGCTCTACGGCGACGGCCACCACCGGATCTTCCTCGACAACCCGTTCGAGATCGGGGTGACCGCCCTGGTCGGCCTGCTGATCACGCTGGCCACCCCGTGGATCGTCCGGGCGCTGACCACGGTGGACCGGGTGCTGGTGTACGGCCTGCTGGGGCCGTCGCGGCTGTCGGCGCGGGTGGAGGAGCTGGAGTCGGACCGCGGGGCCGTGGTCGACACGGCGGCGGCCGACCTGCGGCGCATCGAGCGTGACCTGCACGACGGGGCGCAGGCCCGGCTGGTGGCGCTGGCGATGGACCTGGGCCTGGCGAAGGAGAAGCTGGCCGAGGACCCGCGGACGGCGGCCCGGATGGTGGACGAGGCGCACGGCGAGGTGAAGACCGCGCTGCAGGAGCTGCGCGACCTGGCCCGCGGCATCCATCCCGCCGTACTGACCGACCGCGGCCTGGACGCGGCCCTGTCGTCGGTGGCCTCGCGCTGCACGGTGCCGGTGAGGGTGGAGGTGGACCTCGCGCAGCGCCCGGCGGCGGCCATCGAGGGCATCGCCTACTTCACGGTCTCCGAGCTGCTGCAGAACATCAGCAAGCACAGCGGGGCACGGTCCGCCTCGGTGGACGTGTGGCGGTCCGGCGACCGGCTGCTGATCCAGGTGCTGGACGACGGTGCCGGCGGCGCGGACGCGGCCGCCGGGTCGGGGCTGGCGGGGCTGGCCGCGCGGCTGGACGCGGTGGACGGCATCCTCGTCGTGGACTCGCCGGCCGGCGGGCCCACCCGGGTGACGGCCGAGCTGCCCTGGCGGCGCTGACCGCCGGCCCCACGGCCCACCCGACGGCGGCGGCCCGGACAGGACACCCGGGCCGCCGCCATGTGCGCCGGCGCGCGGGAGGCACGTACACCCCGGGCGCGCACGCGCCCCACGCGCGTGCAAGCGCACGCGCGCGACGCGCAGACGCAAGAACGCAAAGACGAAGACCAAGAACGCAAAGACCAAGAACAACGCAGAAACTTTCCCCTTTCTCCCGCCCGGGCGCGCCGAGGTCCGGTAGCTGGGATGCTGGACCACGTCGTACGCAGTGCCGTGGAGCAGTGAGGCTGTGGGGGGCCGGAGATCGTGGAGGACAGGGTGCGGGTGGTCATCGCCGAGGATTCAGTGCTGCTCAGGGAGGGCCTGACCCGGTTGCTGACCGACCGCGGGCACGACGTGGTCGCCGGTGTCGGGGACGCCGAGGCGCTGGTCAAGACCATCACCGAGCTGCATGACCAGGGCGAGCTGCCCGACGTGGTCGTGGCGGACGTGCGGATGCCGCCGACCCACACCGACGAGGGCGTACGGGCCGCGGTGCTGCTGCGCAAGGCGCATCCCGGGCTCGGCGTGCTGGTGCTGTCGCAGTACGTGGAGGAGCGGTACGCCACCGAGCTGCTGGCCGGTTCCAGCCGCGGGGTCGGCTATCTGCTCAAGGACCGCGTGGCCGAAGTGCGGGAGTTCGTGGACGCGGTGGTGCGGGTGGCGCGGGGCGGTACGGCCCTGGACCCGGAGGTGGTCGCCCAGCTGCTCGGGCGCAGCCGCAAGCAGGACGTGCTGGCGGGGCTGACCCCGCGGGAGCGCGAGGTGCTGGGCCTGATGGCCGAGGGGCGCACGAACTCGGCGATCGCCCGTCGGCTGGTGGTGAGCGACGGCGCGGTGGAGAAGCACGTCAGCAACATCTTCCTCAAGCTCGGCCTGTCCCCGAGTGACGGGGATCACCGGCGTGTTCTCGCAGTCCTCACCTATTTGAACTCCTGACCGGTTGACACTGTGTCAGGAGGGGCGCCGCCCGCGGCTGCGTCCAGCATGCGAAGGGCGCGCGGAGGGCAAGTCTGACGGTCGTAGGGTTGAAACCGGGAAGGGCTGGACCGGGGAGGTCTTCGGGAAGGCCGCTCCCACACAGCCGCCTCGAAGGAGGTCCACTTCAGTGACCAGCCAGGTCAGCAGTCCAGCGGAGCAGGCCGACGACGCCGACGAAGCCGGCGAAGCCGTCGTGGGAGAGCAGCGCGCGGCGGCCGGGGCGAAGGGTGTCCGCCGCCTGGACCGGGTGGTCATCCGGTTCGCGGGCGACTCGGGTGACGGGATGCAGCTCACCGGCGACCGGTTCACCTCCGAGACGGCGTCCTTCGGCAACGACCTGTCGACGCTGCCGAACTTCCCGGCCGAGATCCGCGCGCCCGCAGGCACCCTGCCGGGCGTTTCCTCTTTCCAGCTGCACTTCGCCGACCACGACATCCTCACCCCGGGCGACGCGCCGAACGTGCTGGTCGCCATGAACCCGGCCGCCCTGAAGGCGAACATCGGCGACCTGCCGCGCGGCGCGGAGCTCATCGTCAACACGGACGAGTTCACCAAGCGGGCGATGCAGAAGGTCGGCTACGCGGCCTCGCCGCTGGAGGACGGCTCGCTGGACGGGTACCACCTGCACCCGGTGCCGCTGACCACGCTGACGGTGGAGGCGCTCAAGGAGTTCGACCTCTCCCGCAAGGAGGCCGAGCGCAGCAAGAACATGTTCGCGCTGGGGCTGCTGTCGTGGATGTACCACCGGCCGACCGAGGGCACCGAGAAGTTCCTGACGACGAAGTTCGCGAAGAAGCCGGAGATCGCCCGGGCGAACATCGCCGCGTTCCGGGCGGGCTGGAACTTCGGCGAGACGACGGAGGACTTCGCCGTCTCCTACGAGATCGCCCCGGCCGTCACCGCCTTCCCGGTCGGCACCTACCGCAACATCTCCGGGAACCTGGCCCTGGCCTACGGCCTGGTCGCCGCCTCCGTCCAGGCCGACCTGCCGCTGTTCCTGGGCTCGTACCCGATCACCCCGGCCTCGGACATCCTGCACGAGCTGTCCAGGCACAAGAACTTCGGTGTGCGCACCTTCCAGGCCGAGGACGAGATCGCGGGCATCGGCGCCGCGCTGGGAGCGGCCTTCGGCGGCTCGCTCGCCGTGACGACGACCTCCGGTCCGGGCGTGGCGCTCAAGAGCGAGACGATCGGTCTCGCGGTCTCCCTTGAGCTGCCGCTGATCGTGGTGGACATCCAGCGCGGCGGCCCCTCGACCGGGCTGCCGACCAAGACCGAGCAGGCGGACCTGCTCCAGGCGATGTACGGCCGCAACGGCGAGGCCCCGGTGCCGATCGTCGCGCCGAAGACGCCTGCGGACTGCTTCGACGCGGCCCTGGAGGCCGCCCGGATCGCGCTCACCTACCGCACCCCGGTCTTCCTCCTCTCCGACGGCTACCTGGCCAACGGCTCCGAGCCCTGGCGCGTCCCCGAGGTCACCGAGCTGCCCGACCTGGGCGTGCGGTTCGCGCAGGGCCCCAACCACACCCTGGCCGACGGCACCGAGGTGTTCTGGCCGTACAAGCGGGACGGGCGCACCCTGGCCCGCCCGTGGGCGGTCCCCGGCACACCGGGCCTGGAGCACCGCATCGGCGGCATCGAGAAGCAGGACGGCACGGGCAACATCTCCTACGACCCGGCCAACCACGACTTCATGGTCCGCACCCGCCAGGCCAAGGTGGACGGCATCGAGGTGCCCGACATCGAGGTCGACGACCCGGACCGGGCGCGCACACTCGTGCTGGGCTGGGGGTCGACGTACGGGCCCGTCACCGCCGCGGTACGGCGGCTGCGGGCGGACGGCGAGGCCGTCGCGCAGGCCCATCTGCGCCATCTCAACCCCTTCCCGGGCAACCTGGGCGCGGTGCTCCGGGCGTACGACAAGGTGGTGATCCCGGAGATGAACCTCGGCCAGCTCGCCACCCTCGTCCGGGCGAAGTACCTGGTGGACGCCCACTCGTACAACCAGGTCAACGGCATGCCGTTCAAGGCCGAACAGCTCGCCACGGCTCTCAAGGAGGCCATCGATGGCTGAGACGTCCACGGAGCGCGCCGGCGCCGGGCGCGCGGGCGCGCACGCCGGTGCGAGCACCGCCGAGGCGCTCGCCCTGGTGCCCAAGGCCGAGGCGCAGCAGTCGATGAAGGACTTCAAGTCCGACCAGGAGGTGCGCTGGTGCCCGGGGTGCGGCGACTACGCGATCCTCGCCGCCGTGCAGGGCTTCATGCCGGAGCTGGGCCTGGCCAAGGAGAACATCGTCTTCGTCTCCGGCATCGGCTGCTCCTCCCGTTTCCCGTACTACATGAACACCTACGGGATGCACTCCATCCACGGCCGCGCCCCGGCCATCGCCTCCGGCCTGGCGGCCTCGCGGCGCGATCTGAGCGTGTGGGTGGTCACCGGTGACGGCGACGCGCTGTCCATCGGCGGCAACCACCTCATCCACGCCCTGCGCCGCAACGTGAACCTCAAGATCCTGCTGTTCAACAACCGGATCTACGGCCTGACCAAGGGCCAGTACTCGCCCACGTCCGAGATCGGCAAGATCACCAAGTCGACGCCGATGGGCTCCCTGGACGCGCCCTTCAACCCGGTCTCGCTGGCGCTCGGCGCGGAGGCCGGCTTCGTCGCCCGCACCATCGACTCCGATCGCAAGCACCTGACCGAGGTGCTGCGCCAGGCGGCCGCCCACCCCGGCACCGCGCTCATCGAGATCTACCAGAACTGCAACATCTTCAACGACGGCGCCTTCGACGCCCTCAAGGACAAGCAGCAGGCCGAGGAGGCGCTGATCCGCCTCGCACACGGGCAGCCGATCCGCTTCGGCACCGAGGGCGGCCGGGGCGTGGTCCGGAACGCGGCCACCGGTGATCTGGAGGTGGTCGACGTGACTCCGGAGAACGAGGCCAGCCTCCTCGTGCACGACGCGCACGCCGCCTCCCCGACCACCGCCTTCGCCCTGTCCCGGCTGGCCGACCCCGACACCCTGCACCACACGCCCATCGGGGTGTTCCGCTCCGTCGAGCGCCCGGTCTACGACACGCTGATGGCCGAGCAGCTCGACAGCGCGGTCGAGCAGCGCGGCAAGGGCGACCTGGCCGCGCTGCTGGCGGGCGGCGACACCTGGACGGTCATCGGCTGAGGCGGCCGCCGACGCGTTCGTTCACGTGGGTACGTTCACGTGCGTACGTTCACGTGCGTTCGTTCCGTGCGTACGTTCACGTGCGTACGTTCATGAGGCCCGGGTGGATGCCGCCCGGGCCTCGTCGTGCGACCGCGCCGCCCTGGCCTCGTCGTACGTCTGCCGGGCCTGCTCCACGTCGGCCATGCGGTCCTTGGTCCACCGGGCGAGGGTCCGCACCTGCTCGGCGGCCTCGCGGCCCAGCTCGGTGAGCGAGTAGTCGACGCGCGGCGGGATCACGGGCTTGGCGTCCCGGTGGACCAGCCCGTCGCGTTCCAGCGTCTGGAGCGTCTGCGTCAGCATCTTCTCGCTGACCCCCTTCGCGCTCACCCGGCCGACGGCACGGCGCAGCTCGCTGAAGCGGTGCGAGCGTTCCAGCAGCTCGATCAGGACCATCACTCCCCAGCGGCTGGTCACGTGTTCCAGGACGAGCCGGTACGGGCACAGCTCGGGGGTACTCACCGTCATGCCAGTACCTTACTTCAAAGTGGGTACTTTCTCTCAGTTAGCGCCTCCCTTATGGTGGGTGTCAGACCCCATCCCACAAGGAGATCCCCCCTCATGAGCATCGTCGTCACCGGAGCCACCGGACACCTCGGCCGCCTGGTCGTGGAGCAGTTGCTGGAGAAGGTCCCGGCCGAGCGGATCACCGCGGTCGTCCGCACCCCGGAGAAGGCCGCCGACCTCGCCGCGCGCGGGGTGCGGATCGCGGTCGCCGACTACAACGCGCCCGAGACCTTCGACGGCCTGTTCGCCGCCGGGGACAAGGTGCTCCTCATCTCCGGCAACGAGGTCGCCGACGGGCGCGTGCGCCAGCACCAGGTCGTGATCGACGCCGCCCGCGCCGCCGGCGTCGCGCTGCTCGCCTACACCAGCGCCCCCGGTTCCCTGAAGGCCGCCCTCGCCGACGACCACCGCGGCACCGAGGAGGCGCTGCTCGCCTCCGGGCTGCCGTACACGCTGCTGCGCAACGGCTGGTACCACGAGAACTACACCGAGAACCTCGCCCCGGTCCTGGAGCACCGCGCCGTCCTCCAGGCCGCCGGTGACGGCCGGGTCTCCTCCGCCGCGCGCGCCGACTACGCGGCCGCGGCCGTCGCGGTGCTCACCGGCGAGGGCCACGAGAACCAGACGTACGAGCTGGGCGGCGACCAGGCGTGGGGCTTCGCCGAGTACGCCGCCGAGCTGAGCCGGCAGACCGGCGAGGAGATCGCGTACCAGGTGGTCTCCGTCCCGGAGTACCAGGCCGTCCTGACCGGCGCCGGGCTGCCGGAGCCGGTCGCCGCGATCCTGGCCGGCGTGGACGCCTCCATCGAGAAGGGCGAGCTGGTGGTGGACTCCGGCGACCTGTCCCGCCTGACCGGCCGCCCGACCACCCCGCTGGCCGAGGCGATCGCCGCCGCGCTCAAGGGCTGAATCGCCCCCGCGCTCAAGGGCTGAGCCGCCGTACCCTCCCCGCACCTGCCACACCACACCTGCCGCACCCGCCGCGCTCCTGCCGGTCATGACCGTATCCCGATACGGACATGACAGGCGGGGGCGCGCGGCGTTACCTTCGTGCGTGCCGCGCCGGGGCGTTGCCAGGTACGCCAGGCACCAGAGGCACCAGAGGCACCTAGAGGCACCTAGAGGCACCAGGGAGGGCCCGTGAGCGAGACGCCGAGCGGTGAGCGGCGCACAGGACTGCTGAACGGTTTCGCCGCCTACGGGATGTGGGGCCTCGTCCCGCTCTTCTGGCCCCTCCTCAAGCCCGCCGGGGCCGCCGAGATCCTCGCCCACCGGATGGTGTGGTCCCTCGCCTTCGTCATCGTGGCGCTGCTCTTCGTACGGCGCTGGGCGTGGGCCGGGGAGTTGCTGCGGCAGCCGCGCAGGCTCGGGCTGGTCGTGATCGCCGCCGCGGTGATCACCGTCAACTGGGGCGTCTACATATGGGCCGTGAACAGCGGTCATGTCGTCGAGGCGTCCCTGGGTTACTTCATCAATCCGCTGGTCACCATCGCGATGGGCGTCCTGCTCCTGAAGGAACGGCTGCGCCCCGCGCAGTGGGCGGCCGTCGGCACCGGCCTCGCCTCCGTCGTCGTGCTCACCATCGGCTACGGCCAACCGCCGTGGATCTCCCTGTGCCTCGCCTTCTCCTTCGCCACCTACGGCCTGGTGAAGAAGAAGGTCAACCTCGGTGGCGTCGAGTCGCTGGCGGCCGAGACCGCGGTCCAGTTCCTGCCCGCGCTGGGCTATCTGCTGTGGCTCGGCGCGCACGGCGACGCCACGTTCGCGACCGGCGGCGCCGGGCACGCCGCGCTGCTCGCCTCCACCGGCCTGGTCACCGCGCTGCCGCTGGTCTGCTTCGGCGCGGCCGCGATCCGGGTGCCGCTGTCCACCCTGGGCCTGCTGCAGTACCTCGCACCGGTCTTCCAGTTCCTGCTGGGCGTCGTCTACTTCCACGAGTCCATGCCGGCCGAACGCTGGGCCGGCTTCGCCCTGGTCTGGCTGGCGCTGTCGCTGCTGACCTGGGACGGGCTGCGCGCGGCCCGGCGATCCGCCCGGGCCCGCGCGGCCCTGCTGACCGCGTCCCGCGCCGGGGCGGGCAGCGCGGTCGTGGAGCGGGGGGCGGAGGCGGTTCCGGCCGCGGGGTCCGGTGCGGTGGAGCCCCAGGGCTGAGCCCTGATGGAGAGCTGAGCCCTGATGGGGAGCTGAGCCCTGGTGGAGGGCTGAGGCCTGATGGGGAGCTGAGCCCTGATGGAGAGCTGAGCCCAGGTGGAGGGCTGAACCCTCGTGTCGGTCACCGCGCGGAGTGGCTCGCTCGGGCGGGATCAGGGTCAGGCCGGGTGCCGGTACCGGCGTTTCGGTTGCCCGCGCGTCCAGGTACCCCCTATGAGTGGTCACATGACCGAGACGCAGAGGTCCGCCGCCGACGCGGCCGCCGCCCCCGTGCACGTCAAACTCGTCGTCGACGCCGCCGACCCGCACGCCCAGGCCGACTTCTGGGCCGGTGCGCTGCACTACGTGCCGGAGGACAACAGCGTCCTCGTCGAACAGCTGCTGGCCGTGGGGGCGCTGCCGGGCGCGGCCACCGTCGAGTTCCGCGGCCGCCCGGCCTTCCGCGACCTGATCGCCGTACGCCATCCCGAGGACCCCTACGATCCCGAGCGCGGCACCGGACTGGGGCGGCGGCTGCTGTTCCAGCGGGTGCCGGAGGCCAAGACCGGCAAGAACCGCCTCCACCTCGACCTGCACGTCGGCGCGGACCGGCGCGACGAGGAGGTGGAGCGGCTGAAGGCGCTCGGGGCGAGCGAGCTGCGGCAGGTGAAGGAGCCCTCCGGCGCGTGGGTGGTGATGGCCGATCCGGAGGGGAACGAGTTCTGCGTGCACTGAGCCGGCCCCGGCCCTACGTGGCTGCCCGCCGACGGGCTCAGGGCACCGGCGGGAGCAGCCCGCCGCAGGCTCGGGGCGCCGACGGGTTCAGTCCGCCGCAGGCTCGGGGCGCCGACGGGCTCAGTCCGCCGACGGGGATGTCTGCCTGCGGGCGCGGGCGGTGAGGCGGTCCATGCGGGCCCGGGCGGACTCCAGTTCCTCGGTCTCCTCGGCGGCCGGGCCGTCCCCGGCCGCCAGCTCGCTCCACAGGCCGATCAGGTCGCGGCCCAGGCGCAGGCCCTCCTCGGGATCGCGGACCGCCCGCCAGGCGGTGGCCGCGCCGCACACGTTGCCGTAGGCGCCCTCCTCGTCCCGGGCACCGAGGCGGACCCGGGCCAGGTCGAGGGAGAGGCCGAAGGCGCGGAGCGGATCGTCGGCCAGGTAGGCGATGTACGCGGTGAGTTCGCGCACGCGCAGCACCTCGGGGTGGGCCGGGCCGAGCGTGCCGGACGTCTCCGCGACGGTGCGCTCGGCCAGGGCCGCCGCCTCCTCGATACGTCCCGCCCGGACGGCCTCGTTGACCTGGGCCAGCGGCTCGGCGAGCAGGGCCGCGCCGTCCCCGGCCGGGGCCCCGGGGTCGTCCCCGAGCACCGCCTCGGCCACGGCGTCGAAGCCGCGTGCGGGGGTGAACCCGGGGTCGGGGTCGAGAACCGTGACGTCGTCGATGACGTCATCGGGCACCATGCCCGCCCTGGCGCCGGACCGCGCCCCCGCCTCCGCCGGCCCGGCGTCCATCACCGGAGGCGGCCCGAACTGTCCCGTAGGAGCGACGGCCACCCCGGGCGCCACACCCGGCGGCGTACCAGGGACCGCGTCCGAGGACGCTCCCGGCACCGCCGGACCGGGCCCCCCGCCCGCCACCGGGCCGGGCGCGCCGTCCGCCACCGGACCGGGCGCGGCGGGTGCCGCAGGCGGCCCGGGGAGCGGGACGGGCTCGGTGGTGGGCACCGGCGCGGAGACCCTGCGCAACGGCCGCGTCCGCGTGGACGGCTCGCCGGGCTCGGGGAACTGCCGCAGCACCTGCGTGTCCTCGTCCACCGGCGTCGGCACCGGTCGCGGCGCGTCCCCGGACGGCTCCGGCGCAGCCGTGCGCAGGGGCTGCGCGGTGAAGGTGCTGGAGCCGTCGCCGTGGACCTGGAGGGGGACGACATAGCCGATGCGTTCGTCGGTGATGGTGGCCAGGACGGGACGGCCGGTGGCGAGGGCGATGCGGCGCAGGTGGTCGAGCACCGCCTGCTGGATCTCCTGACCGGGCGCCGGGTCCACCCGGACGCCGCCGACCGAGGCCCACGCCCCGGCACGGGACCCGCCCGCCCCGGCCGCCCCCTGGGGCACCGGCACGTGCACGTCGATCGGGGTCGCCGCGGCGGCCACCGAGCGCGTCGCGCGCTTCTGCTCCCGCTTCTTCTCGCGGCTCAGTCGGTACATCGGCTCCCTCACTCGGATGCGTGCCATCCGGTCCTACGCGTACTGTCGAGTCTCTCCGCTCGCCCGCGCTGTACGCGTCACCGCGATGTCACAGACTCGCACCAGGAACCGCTTACCCGTGACCCGGGTAACGCCGCGGGCACCAGGATCGTCGGGACGACGTGAGAGGGAACGCACGTGCACACGGACAGCACACCAGGCATACGGCCGGACGAGCGACAGGGTCCGGAGATCTGGCTCCGTCCCGCAGTGCCCGCCGCCACATCCGCCGGTGCCCCCTCCTCCCCCGCACCCGGCCGCTTCTCCTGGGTGGCCGCGCACGGCGGTGCGGGCACGACCACGCTCGCGGCGGTCTACGGCGGCCGCGACTGCGGCCAGGGCTGGCCCGGGCCCGACGCTCCCCGGTCGGTACTGCTCGTCGCCCGCACCCACGCGGCCGGCCTGGACGCCGTCGTGCGCGTACTCCATCTGTTCAGCACGGGCGAGGTCCCGCCGGGCCTCGAACTGGCCGCCGTGGTGCTGGTCGCGGACGCACCCGGACGGCTGCCGCGCCCGCTCGCGCAGCGGCTCGCGCCGGTGGAGTCCGCCGCCGCCGTCCACCGCGTCCCCTGGGTGCCCGCCTGGCGCGTGGGCGACCTCACCGGCCGCCCACCCCGCGAGACCGAACCGCTGACCCGCCTCACGGACGCGATGAGCCGGCCCCGCTGACCTCGGGCGCCCCGAGAGCGGTCCGGCCCCGCGGACCACCAGCCACTCCGAAGGCCCTCCGGCCGTCCAACCTCCGACCCGTCCGACCCGTCCGCAGGACCAAGCCCCTCACACGGTGACGTCCCTGGCCGTGAACCTCGCCCAGGCCGCCGAGCCGAACACCGCCGCGTACAGCCCCTGCAGTTCCAGGTTCTTCACCAGGGCGTCCCAGTAGACGGGCTCGCGCATGAGGTCGGCGAAGGACAGCCAGTAGTGGGAGAACAGGTACGGCTGGACCGCGTGCAGCTGGGGTATCTGGTCGATGATCTGGACGGTGATCAGCAGCCCCACGGTCGTCGCCATGGCCGCGATGCCGCTGTTGGTCAGCGTGGAGACGAACAGGCCGAGGGCGGCGAGACCGGTCAGCGACACGGCGACGAAGAGGGCGATCAGCAGGGCTCTGCCCAGCCCCTCGGTGAAGCTGATCCGGGTGCCGGAGATGGTCGTCAGATCGCCCAGCGGGAAGAGCAGCGCGCCCACCGCGAGCGCCGACCCGGCGACCACGAGGGTGGCGGCCAGGCAGAAGACCATCGTCGTGGCGTACTTGGTGAGCAGCAGCCGGGTGCGGCCGGCCGGTGCGACCAGCAGATAGCGCAGGGTCCCGGCACCGGCCTCGCCCGCGATCGCGTCGCCCGCGACCACCCCCACGGCCATCGGCAGGAAGAACGGCAGGGTCGCCGCCAGCGCGGTGAAGACCAGGAACAGCCCGTTGTTGGTGATCTGCGCGATGAAGGCCGGTCCCTCTCCGCCCCCGCCCGCGACCGCCGCACCGTCCCTCGTCTCGATCCGGACGGCCACCCCGACGAGCACCGGCACCGCGGCCAGCACGCCCAGCAGTGCCAGGGTGCGCCAGCGCCGGAAGGTGGTCACCAGCTCGTTGCGCAGCAGCCCGAGGGTCCACAGCGGGTGCGGGGCACGCACGGCGGCCTCGGCCTGTCCCGCCGCCGCTTCAGCCCGCGACATCGAACCCCTCCCCCGTCAGTGCCACGAACGCGTCCTCCAGCGAGGCCCGTTCGATGCCGAAGCCGCGGACGCGGACGCCCGCCGCGACCAGGGCGGCGTTCACATCGGCGAGGTCGCCGTCCGGTGGTTCGCCGGTCACCCGGTCCCCGTCGGCGACGACATCGGCGACGCCCTGTTCCTTCAGCACCCGGGCCGCCTCCCCCGCGTCGGGGGTGGTGACCGCCAGCCGGCCGCGCGCTCCCGCGGCCAGCTCGGCCACCGGGCCCTGGGTGACGAGCCTGCCCCGCGCCATGACCGCCGCGTGGGTGCACACCTGCTCGATCTCGTCCAGCAGATGGGAGGAGAGGAAGACCGTCGTGCCGTCGCAGGCCAGCTCCCTGACCAGGGCGCGGATCTCCCGCATGCCCTGCGGGTCGAGGCCGTTGGTCGGCTCGTCCAGGACGAGCAGCCTGCGCGGTCTCAGCAGCGCGGCGGCCAGG
Source organism: Streptomyces sp. NPDC047017 (assembly GCF_040644175.1). NCBI lineage: Bacteria > Bacillati > Actinomycetota > Actinomycetes > Kitasatosporales > Streptomycetaceae > Streptomyces > Streptomyces sp. NPDC047017. The sequence continues at coordinate 26,960 of NZ_JBEYVW010000019.1, forward strand.
CCGAGGCGCTGTTTCATGCCCAGCGAGTACGCCCTGGCCTTCTTGCCGGCGGCGGCGGTCAGGCCCACCCGGTCCAGCGCGGCCGCCACCCGGGTCCGCCGGGTCCGTGGATCGGCCGTGAGGTCGGCGGCGTCGTGGCGCAGCAGATTGTCCCGGCCGGACAGGAAGCCGTACAGGGCGGGTCCCTCGATGAGCGCGCCGACCTGCGGCAGCACCGCGCGCGAGGAGCCGGGCATGGGACGGCCCAGGACGCGTGCCGTGCCGGAGGTGGGTTCGACGAGCCCCATCAGCATCCGGATCGTGGTGGTCTTGCCGGAGCCGTTCGGACCGAGGAAGCCGAAGACGCTGCCCGCCGGGACGGTCAGGTCGAGACCGTCGACGGCGAGCTGCCCACCGCGGTAGCGCTTGGTGAGCGCGCGGGTGTGGATGACACTGCCGTCCGGTCCGGTCGTACCGTCCGTGCCGTCCATACCCCGGCCGTCCATACCCCGCATCCCGCCCATGTCACGCACCCCCTCCGTGCCGAGCACGGCGTCGGCGCCGAGCGGGCCGTCCGTGCCGTGCGCGGCCGGTGCCGGTCCCGGCCGCGCCGCTTCCGGCGGTGTGGCGGACGTCTCGTCCATCGGCTCCCCCGTCCGTCCGTCGTCCCCGTGGGCCGCCGTCGCCCCCGTGGCCGCTCCGCCTACCGGCCGGTGTCCGCGGCCTTCACCAGCGCTTCCTTGGTGACGGCGCCGACGTAGACCTTGCCGTCGTCGGTGATCAGCGCGTTGACCAGGCGGGTGGAGAAGACCGTGCCCTTGCCGAACTTGCCGCTCACCTGATCGCCGAGCGAGCCCAGGAAACCGTCCAGGCCGCCGCCCTTGCCGGTGGACGACGGGATGCCGCCCTTGGTGCCGGAGTCGAGGACCGCGATGGAGTTCCAGCCCTTGCCCAGGACCTTCGTGTCCTTCTCGCCGAGGCCCTGGTGCGCGGCGCCGTCCCGGTGCGGGGCGCCGGGGACGCGGCCCTGCCCGCCCGCCGGGACCCCGGCGTCCTTCTCGTCGGTGACCTTCGCGCCCTTGGGCGGGGTGAAGTCGAACGTGGAGGCGGCCGGCGCGGCGAAGCTGATCCGGGTGAAGCCCGCGTCCACGACGGCGGCGCCGCCGCTCGCCGGGGTGAGGGTGAACTTGAGCGGCAGCCCGGTCTTGGAGTCCACCGCGATACTGATCGCCCCGACGGTGGTGCCGGAGGCGTGCTTGGGCTTGATGACCAGCTTGTAGGCGTCCCGGCCGGCGACCTGCGCGGTGCCGTCCACCGTCACCGAGGTGGTGTCGTCGGCCGATTTCAGGGCTTCCTCGGCGAAGTCCTTGGGCGTGGCGGGCAGCTGGTGCTCGCCCTTGGCCCCGTCCTGGGGCGCGGTGCCGTGGTAGACCTCGTCGGACTTGCTGTCGTAGCCCCAGACGTCCTTGCCGTTGTGGATGAGGCTGTACTCGGCGGCGCTCTCGATCAGCGAGACCTTCTGCCGGTCCTGGCCGTCGGCCGCGACCCGCAGGGTGTGCGTGCCCGAGGCCAGCTCGGTCAGCTTCGAGGTGGGGTCGGCCGACGAGCCGCCGCCGCCCTTGCCCGCGCCGGAGACGAGGCTGTTCTCCAGGCCGCCGAGGTCCGGCAGGCCGAGGTCGGTGCTGATCTTGACCGTGCCGGACAGCCGCTGGACGTCCGACTGGGCGATCTTCTCTATGAGCTGCTGGGCGCTGATCTTCGGCAGGTCGGGGTCGCCCGAGTCGGCGAGTGCCGGGACCAGCCCGATGGTCGCCGCCGCCACCCCCACCACCGCGACCGGGACGGCGTAGCGCGCGGCCTTGCGGCGCGCCGAGGGCGGACCGTCGGCCGTCGCGTCCGTGCTGTCGTCGGATTCGTACGGTGCCATGTGTGCCTTACCTCCGTCGTCGTCGGCGGCTTCCCGTCTGCACAGCTCCCACCCTGAGCCGCCATTCTCACCCGAATCGGTGAGGAGTGGTGTGGTCCGTGCCTCCATCACACCAAATCGGGCGGCCGGAAGCGTCAGCCCCCGGAGCCAACTCCGCGTACGCCTGCGGTATGACGCAGGCGAGCGGCGCCTCCACCCTTTCCCCTAGGGGTCGGGTGGAGGCGCCGCTCGCCGGGCGGGGTGAGGGGGCGTCAGCCGGCCCGGTGCACCACCGCGTCGCACAGTTCGAGCAGCGCCGCCTTCGCGTCGCACTCACGCAGCGGCGCCAGCGCGGCCCGGGCCTCCTCGGCGTACCGCACGGTGTCCCGCCGGGCCTGCTCCAGTGCCGGGTGGGCCCGCAGCCCCGCGAGTGCCTCGGCGTGCCGCGCGTCGTCGCTCAGGTCGGAGTCCAGCAGCTCGCACAGCGCGATGTCCTCGGCCAGCCCGAGCCGGGCCGCGCGCTCGCGCAGCCGCAGCACCGGCAGCGTGGCGATGCCCTCGCGCAGGTCCGTGCCCGGCGTCTTGCCGGACTCGTGCGAGTCGGAGGCGATGTCCAGGACGTCGTCCGCCAGCTGGAAGGCCACGCCCAGCCGCTCGCCGTACTGCGTCAGCACGTCCACGACCGTCTCGTCGGCGCCCGACATCATCGCGCCGAACCGGCACGAGACGGCCACCAGCGATCCCGTCTTGCCGCCGAGCACGTCCAGGTAGTGGTCGACCGGGTCCCGGCCGTCCTGCGGTCCGGCCGTCTCCAGGATCTGCCCGGTGACCAGCCGCTCGAACGCGAGCGCCTGGACCCGGACGGCCTCCGGTCCGAGGTCCGCGAGGATCTGGGAGGCCCGGGCGAACAGGAAGTCGCCGGTCAGGACCGCGACCGAGTTGCCCCAGCGGGTGTTCGCGCTGGCCACCCCGCGCCGTACGGCGGCCTCGTCCATCACGTCGTCGTGGTACAGCGTCGCCAGGTGGGTCAGCTCCACCACCACGGCCGACGGCACGATCCCGGGCGCGTACCGGTCGCCGAACTGCGCGGCGAGCATCACGAGCAGCGGCCGGAACCGCTTCCCGCCCGCCTTGACGAGGTGCTGCGCGGCCTCCGTGATGAAGGGGACCTCGCTCTTGGTGGCTTCGAGCAACCCTTCCTCGACAGCCGCCAACCCGGCCTGGACATCGGCTTCGAGAGCCTGGTCCCGCACGCTCAGCCCGAACGGCCCGACGACGGTCACGAGGGGTCTCCTGTCTGCTGGTGTCTGGTGGCGGTTACGCGGTTTGTCGATACGTCGCTGCCATCACTCAAGTCAGCGTATCCGGTCACGTTTCGATCACCGATAGCGCCCACCGCTCCAGGCCAGGCGGTATCGGATCACGCCCGATATGTTTTCGATCACTACGTATGAACAGATATTTTCGACTCACTCCTCCCGCCCGCGCGACGGAGGGCCACGGCCTCACTCGAAGCGACAGCCTGCCCACCCGCCCCCGTGGCATCCCGCCGGGGTCCGATTCACCCTTAATCACACCCCGAATCCCCTTGGCCGCAAATGCACCCCGGCCGGTCGATCCGTGAGTTGGGTCACGCCACCCCTTCACCGGCACCGACGCCCGGCCACCCCCGCCTCCCCTTGCCGCACACGCCAGTTGACCGTTGGCGATCGCAAAGGATCAAGCATCCCAAACACCCCAGACCAAGGTCAACTAGGGCGATGTATGAATCAGGTACTTGTTCGGGACATGTGCTCTCGCATACGTTCCCGGTCCATCGGGCGGACGCCGAATCCTGCCACCGCCCGAAACCCATCGACTGAACACTTCTTGGCAGGAGCGGGGGACCCAGGTAAGTCGCCGGGCCGGAGCGCCGTACGTCGTCCTATGTCGTACGCCGCGCCGGAACGGCTCGGGGTGAAGCCGTGTCCTTCGGGGCACGGCCGGGCACCTCCCCGCCCGAACCCGACAGCTCACCTCGCAGGCGACGGAGAGGAATTCCCCATGCCTGCACACGGTCAGCGCCACCCCCGCACCGCCCGCCTCCTGCGCACCCTCGCCGTCTCCGGCACGGGTGCCGCCGTCCTGGCCCTCCCGCTCATCGGCGCCACCACCGCCTCCGCGGCCACCCCGGCCGCCGCCCCCAAGACCGTGAGCACGGTCGCCTACCCGAACAACCTGGACGGCTGGATCCGCGAGTCGCTCTCGATCATGGCCCAGAAGGGCATCCCGGGCACCTACAACGGCATCTACCGCAACGTGATACGCGAGTCCTCCGGCAACCCGCTGGCCATCAACAACTGGGACTCCAACGCCGCCAAGGGCATCCCGTCCAAGGGCCTGCTCCAGGTCATCCAGCCCACGTTCAACGCCTACCACGTGGCCGGCACGTCGTTCGACATCTACAACCCGGTCGCCAACATCACGGCCGCCTGCAACTACGCCGCCGCGCGCTACGGCTCGATCGACAACGTCTTCAGCGCGTACTGACGGGACCGCGCGGGGTGGGGTGGGACGGACGGCCGGCACATCGGCCGTCCGGTCCGCCACCTCCGCGTCAGCTGAACAAACGTTCGAGGACGACGGCCACGCCGTCGTCCTCGTTCGACGTGGTGACCTCGTCCGCGACCGCCTTCAGCTCCGGGTGGGCACCGGCCATGGCCACGCCCCGGGCGGCCCACCGGAACATCGGGATGTCGTTCGGCATGTCGCCGAAGGCGAGGGCGCTCTCCCGGCCCAGCCCCAGGCGCCCGGCGGCCAGCGCCAGCCCGGTCGCCTTGGTCACACCGCACGGCTGCAGCTCGACCGTCCCCGGGCCCGACATGGTGACCGTGGCCAGCGAGCCGACCACGCCGCGGGCCACCGCCGCCAGCTCGTCGTCGGACAGCACGGGATGGCGCAGCAGCACCTTGCTGATGGGCGCGCCCCACAGCTCCTCGCGCCGATCGACCCGTTCGGCGGGCAGGGTCGGATGCGGCATCCGGTACCCCGGCTCGATGAGCGTGAGCCCGTCGACCCCGTCCTGGTCGACCGCGGCGTGCACCTCCCCCACCTCGGCCTCGATCTTGCCGAGCGCGGTCTCCGCCGTCTCCCGGTCCAGGGTGACCGACCACAGCAGCCGGTCGGCCGCGGCGTCGTAGAGCTGCGCGCCCTGGCCGCACACCGCGAGCCCCGCGCCGCCCAGGATCTTCAGCAGTGGCCGCACCCTGGGCGCCGGCCGGCCCGTCACGACCAGATGCCGGGCACCTGCCGCCGCCACCCGCGCGAGCGCGGCCAGGGTCCGCTCGGAGAACGTGTCGTCGCCGCGCAGCAGCGTTCCGTCCAGGTCGGTGGCGATGAGGGCGTGGGCGCGGGGAGCGGGCATGATCAGAGAATACGGACCCGCCCCGGGGCCGCCCGCCGTCCGCTCAGCCGGTCGCGCCGCCGCGCCGGCTGGTGCGCCACAGCTGGTGGAGGTGGCGGGCGCCCGGCCGGACGAAGCGCGCGAGCATGGTGAGGAACGGCAGCGGGTCGTCCCCGGCGAGCCAGGCCAGCTCGGTCCCGCTCGCCCGCTCCGGCGCGTGCGGCGTCGTATAGCCGCTGCGGCGGTAGGCGAGGAGGGCGGGCAGGTCGATGTTCTCCACGACGAACCGGTGCCCGGCCCGCTGCTCGCCCGCCGGGACCTTGCGCCCGGTCAGGTCGAGGTGCAGGGCGCGCACCACGTCCACCGCCGACTCGCTCTCGAAGAGCCGGAACTGGGCGCCCGCGCGCGGATTGAAGTCGAGGAGCTTGTACTGCCCGTCGCGCCGGTCGAAGCGCAGGTCGAGGTCGATGATGCCGGTGAAGCCGATCTGCTTGATGAAACGCGCGGCGAGGTCGGCGAGTTCCGGGTTGTCGACGACGTACGCGTGCGCCGTCATCCCCGCGTGCGGCGGCCACGAGCGGACCTTGACGCCGGTGAACAGGGCCAGCGGGGTGGAGTCCTGGTCGAAGTAGGCGTGCACGATCCAGTCCTCGGCGGCCTCCCGCGGCAGGTACTCCTGGAGGATCACCCCGGGCCGCTCGCCCCAGTCCCGGGCCAGCGCGAGCAGGCCCGCGCGGGTGGCGATCCGGGTGGTGCCGTTCACCGCGGGGCTGCTGCGGCGCACGAACGCCTCGCGGTTCTTGGCCACCACCGGGAAACGGGCCTGCTCGGCGAAGGCCACGATGTCGTCGTAGGACTGCGGGAAGGCGGCGGCCGGGGTCGGGACGCCGTGCTCCACGCACAGTTCGTGCAGGCCCTGCTTGCTGGCCAGGCGACGCGGCAGGCCGGGCTCGACGCGCGGGAAGAGGAAGTGGCCGCCGAGGGCGTCCTGGTGCTCGGCGATCAGGACGGCGGCCTCCTCGTCGGTGGGCACGAGCACCGCGGGGCGGCCGATGCGGCGGGCGATCCGCAGCAGGCCCTCCACCAGATGGTCCGCCTCTTCCGTGCCGCTGGTCGGCCAGACGAACGCCCGGGTGAGGTAGCGGGAGGAGGCCGCCGGCGTGTAGCGGTCCTCGGTGATCGCGTACACCGGGACGCCCAGGCGGCCCAGGCTGCGGATCGCCCCCACCCCGCCGTGGTGCAGCGGATAGTCACCGAACTTCACGATGAGGCCGGGCACGTCGCGGTCGGCCTCGAACGGCACGCTGACGGCACTCCTGGCCACGGGTCCCCCCACGTGTCCCCCTTAAGGAGCGGACCCACCCCGTCCGCGTCACCCAAAGGACGCTAAGCCGGAATTGCCCCCTCCGACAAGCCCAATTGGGACATTGCAAACTCTTTAGACACTGCCCAAGACCGGCACCACCCCCGTAACGTGTGGCCCGGCCACATGAACGTGTGGCCCGACCCCCATGGAACGCACGGCGCACGAAAGAGAGGCAGAACCCGATGCCCCCCTTCGAGGTCCCCGAGGGCGACCCCTTCGGTCCGCACAACCTTCCGTACGGTGTCTTCTCCCGCCCCGGCTCGTCCGAGCGGACCGTCGGCGTCCGGCTCGGCGACCACGTCCTCGACGCGGGCGCGGCGGCGCTGGCGCTCGGTTCCCCCTACGCCGCCCTGCTCGCGCGGCCGACCCTGAACCCGCTGCTCGCCGCCGGCCGCACCGCCTGGTCGGACGTACGGCGCGCGCTGACCGCCTGGGTGACGGTGCCCTCGCACCAGGAGACGGTCGCACCGTTCCTGCACCCGCTGTCCTCGGTGACCCTGCAGCTGCCCTTCGAGGTCGCGGACTACGTCGACTTCTACGCCTCCGAGAACCACGCGCGCAACGTCGGCCAGATCTTCCGGCCGGACGCCGAGGACTCGCTCACCCCCAACTGGAAGCATCTGCCGATCGGCTACCACGGCCGCGCGGGCACGGTCGTCGTCTCCGGCACCGACGTCGTACGCCCCACGGGCCAGCGCAAGGGCCCCGCCGACCCCGCCCCCGTCTTCGGTCCCTCCGTCCGGCTGGACATCGAGGCCGAGGTCGGCTTCGTGGTCGGTGTGCCGACGCGGATGGGCCGTCCGGTGGCCCTGGAGGACTTCCGCGAGCACGTCTTCGGGCTGTGCCTGCTCAACGACTGGTCGGCGCGCGACATCCAGGCGTGGGAGTACGTCCCGCTCGGGCCGTTCCTCGGCAAGTCCTTCGCCACGTCGGTGTCGGCGTGGATCACCCCGCTGGACGCCCTGGAGGAGGCACGGGTGGCCCCGCCGCAGCGCACCCACCCGCTGCTGCCGTACCTGGACGACTCCGGGGACGAGCCCGGCGGCTACGACCTGCGGATCTCCGTCGCGGTCAACGGCCATGTGGTGTCCGAGCCGCCGTTCTCCACCATGTACTGGACGGCCGCCCAGCAGCTGGCCCAGATGACGGTCAACGGCGCCTCCCTGCGCACCGGCGACCTGTACGGCTCGGGCACGGTGAGCGGCCCGGAGCCGGCCCAGCGGGGCTCGCTCCTCGAACTCACCTGGAACGGCCGCGAACCCCTCGAACTCCCGGACGGCAAGCGCGCGTTCCTGGAGGACGGGGACGTGGTGACGATGACGGCGTGGGCGCCGGGCACGGCCGGGACCCGGGTGGGCCTCGGCGAGGTCACGGGGCGGATCACGGCGGTCTGAGGGTGCGGGCCGCCGGGCCGGGGCCGGGGGATGCCCGCGCGCGGCGACGGCGTACGGCAGGGCGGTGAACGGATCGGCCGCCGTCAGCTCCTGACGCGCGGCGTCCGCCCCGGCATACTGGCGGCAGGCGGCGCGGGCACGGCCCCGCCCGCCGCCGCGCGGCCCCACGGCACCACCGCACAGCACCGCCGTACGGCACCACCGCACCACTCCGCCGTACGCCATCGCCGCACAGCACCGCGTACGGCGGACCCACCGCACCACCGACATCCGCCCACCTCCGTTCAGGATCCGGAGACCGTGGCCATGACCGTCTGTCTGCTCCTGCTGAGCGCCGTCGCGCTGACGGCCGCCCTGCCGGTCCCCCGCGCGCTGACCCGGGCGGCCTGGCCCGAACGGGACCCCGTCGTCGCGCTGTGGGTGTGGCAGTGCCTGGTCGCCACCGTCCTGCTGTGCTGCGTGGCCGGGCTGGTCCTGGGGGCCGCCGCCGTCTTCCACACCGTGCGCGACCGGGTGTTCGCCCCCGCGCCGCCCGCCGTGGCCGCCGCCTACGACCTCTCGGCCGCGCCGGTCTGGGCCGCCGTCCTCACCCTGCTGCTGGCGTGCGGCGCCGCCTGGACCACCGCGATGCTCGGCCGGGAACTCGCCGAGGCCCGCCGACGCCGCGGCCTGGCCCGCGCCCACCTGCGCGAGCGCGCCCCCGACCTGCCCGCGGGCCTGCCCGCGGCCCGCGGTCCCATGCTGGTGCTGGAGGACGAGTACCCCGACGCCTGGTGGCTGCCCGGCCATCCGCCCCAGCTCATCGTCACCACCGGCGCGCTGCACCGCCTGACGGGGCACCAGCTCGACGCCGTGCTCGCCCACGAACGCGGCCACGCCCGCGCCCACCACGACTGGCTGCTGCACCTGTCGACCGCGCTGGCGACCGGTTTCCCGCGGGTGCCGCTCTTCGCGCACTTCTGCGACCAGACCCACCGCCTGGTGGAGCTGGCCGCCGACGACACCGCCTCCCGCCGGCACGGCCACCTCACCACGGCCCTCGCGCTCATCGAACTCAACCAGCACCGCGGCGTCCTCTCCTGTGCCTCCAGCCACCGGCTGCTCGGCGAGCGGGTGGACCGCCTCCTGGAACCGCCGCCCCGGCTGGACCGCAGGCGCAGGGCGCTGACCACGGCGGTGGCGGCCCTGGTGCCGCTGCTGCCCCTGCTGATCACCTTCGCCCCCGGCCTGACGGCGCTCGGCTGACCAGGACCCGGCCGCCCCCCTACATCCAGTCGTCGTCCGGCTCGGGCTCGGGCTCGGGCTCCGTCCCGGGCTCGGATTCCGGCGCGGGCCCCGCGTCGGAACCGGGCTTCCCGCCCAGCGACCGGAGCACCTCGATCACTCCCTCCCCGTATGTCGTCAGCTTCTTCTCGCCGACCCCGCCGACGGTGCCCAGCTGGTCCACCGACGCCGGCCAGAGCGCGACGATCTCGCGCAGGGTCGCGTCGTGGAAGATGACGTACGCCGGGACGCCCTGCTCGCGGGCCTGCTCGGCACGCCAGGCGCGCAGCGCCTCGAAGGCGGGGAGCAGTTCCCCGGGCAGCTCGGCCACCGCGGCCTTGCCCTTGCCCCGGCCCGAGGCCGACGACGCCTGGCGCGGCGCCGCCACCCGCTTGGGCTCCTTGCGCAGCGGCACCTCGCGCTCGCGCCGCAGCACCGAGCCGCTGTCCTCGGTCAGCACCAGCGTGCCGTACTCGCCCTCGACCGCGAGGAGTCCCTGCGCCAGCAACTGCCTGACGACGCCCCGCCACTCCCCCTCGGCCAGCTCCTCGCCGATGCCGAACACGGAGAGCTGGTCGTGGTCGAACTGGATCACCTTGCCGGTGCGCTTGCCCAGCAGAATGTCGATGATCTGCACCGCGCCGAACTTCTGCCCCCGCTCGCGCTGCAGCCGCACCACGGTCGACAGCACCTTCTGGGCCGCGACCGTGCCGTCCCAGGTCTCGGGCGGGGTCAGGCAGGTGTCGCAGTTGCCGCAGCCGGCCGGGTCGGGATCCTGGCCGAAGTAGGCGAGGAGCTGGCCGCGGCGGCACCGGACCGTCTCGCACAGCGCCAGCATCGAGTCCAGGTGCGCGGCGGCCCGGCGGCGGAACGCCTCGTCGCCCTCGCCGGACTGGATCAGCTTGCGCTGCTGGATGACGTCGTTCAGACCGTAGGCCATCCAGGCCGTCGAGGGCAGGCCGTCACGTCCCGCGCGGCCGGTCTCCTGGTAGTACCCCTCGACGGACTTCGGGAGGTCCAGGTGGGCGACGAACCGTACGTCCGGCTTGTCGATGCCCATGCCGAAGGCGATCGTCGCGACCACGACGAGGCCCTCCTCGCGCAGGAAGCGGGACTGGTGGTCGGCGCGCGTGCCCGCGTCCAGGCCGGCGTGGTAGGGCACCGCCGCGATGCCGTTGCCCGCCAGGAACTCCGCCGTCTTCTCGACCGAGTTGCGCGAGAGGCAGTACACGATGCCCGCGTCGCCCGCGTGCTCGGCGCGCAGGAAGGCGAGGAGCTGCTTCTTGGGGTCCGCCTTGGGCACGATCCGGTACTGGATGTTGGGCCGGTCGAAGCTGGCCACGAAGTGCCGGGCCTGCGGCATGTTCAGCCGCTGGGTGATCTCCTCGTGCGTGGCGTGGGTGGCGGTCGCCGTGAGCGCGATGCGGGGCACGTCCGGCCAGCGCTCGCCCAGCAGCGACAGCGCCAGGTAGTCCGGGCGGAAGTCGTGGCCCCACTGGGAGACGCAGTGCGCCTCGTCGATGGCGAAGACGGAGATCTTGCCGCGGGAGAGCAGGTCGCGAGTGGCGTCCAGCCGCAGCCGCTCCGGCGCCAGGTACAGCAGGTCCAGCTCGCCCGCCAGGAACTGCGCCTCCATCACGCGCCGCTCGTCGAAGTCCTGGGTGGAGTTGATGAAGCCGGCCCGCACGCCCAGCGCCCGCAGGGCGTCCACCTGGTCCTGCATCAGCGCGATCAGCGGTGAGATCACGATGCCCGTACCGGGTCTGACCAGGGCGGGAATCTGGTAGCAGAGCGACTTGCCGCCACCGGTCGGCATGAGCACGACGGCGTCGCCGCCCGTCACCACATGCTCGATGACCGCTTCCTGCTCGCCCCGGAATGCCTCGTACCCGAAGATCCGGTGCAGCGTGGCCAGCGCCTCGCTGTCCGTCACTGGCATGTCGGTGACACCATCCGTCCCGCTCATCGTCTCGTTCCCCGCCCGTCGTCCCTCGACCACTGCCTCCACGATAGGGGGCACCGCCGACAGCGCCGGAGTTATCCACAGGATGCCCCCGTGAAGGCGGACGCCCTCGCCACACGCGACTGCCCGGCATCCCCACGGATGCCGGGCAGTCGTGCCACACCGGGAAGGGTGTCTCAGCGCACGAACACTCCCGCCTGGTTCGCCAGGTCGAGGAAGTACTGCGGGGCCACGCCCAGGACGACCGTGACCGCGACGCCCACGGTGATCGCGGCCGTCGTCAGGGGCGAGGGAACCGCCACGGTCGGGCCCTCGGGCCGCGGCTCGCTGAAGAACATCAGCACGATCACGCGGATGTAGAAGAAGGCCGCGATCGCGGAGGAGAGCACACCGATCACCACCAGCGGCACCGCCCCGCCCTGCGCCGCCGCCTTGAACACGGCGAACTTCCCGGCGAAACCGCTGGTCAGCGGGATGCCCGCGAAGGCGAGCAGGAACACCGCGAAGACGGCGGCCACCAGCGGGGAGCGCCGGCCGAGACCGGCCCACTTGGACAGGTGCGTCGCCTCGCCGCCCGCGTCGCGCACCAGGGTGACCACCGCGAAGGCGCCGATCGTCACGAAGGAGTACGCGGCCAGGTAGAACAGGACGGAGGAGACACCGTCCTTCGAGGTGGCGATCACGCCCGCGAGGATGAAGCCCGCGTGGGCGATCGACGAGTACGCCAGCAGGCGCTTGATGTCGGTCTGCGTGATCGCGACGATCGCACCGCCCAGCATGGTGATGATCGCCACGCCCCACATCACCGGCCGCCAGTCCCAGCGCATCCCCGGTAGCACCACGTACAGCAGCCGCAGCAGCGCGCCGAACGCGGCCACCTTGGTCGCCGCGGCCATGAACCCGGTGACCGGGGTCGGCGCGCCCTGGTAGACGTCCGGCGTCCACATGTGGAACGGGACCGCGCCCACCTTGAACAGCAGCCCCATCACCACCATCGCGGCGCCGATCAGCAGCAGCGCGTCATTGCCCATGGTGTCGGCCAGCGCCGGGTCGACGTTCGGCACGTTGCCCTCGACGACCCGCGCGATCGTCGTGTACGACACCGAGCCCGCGTACCCGTACAGCAGGGCGATGCCGAACAGCGTGAACGCGGAGGCGAACGCGCCGAGCAGGAAGTACTTGACCGCGGCCTCCTGCGACATGAGCCGCTTGCGCCGGGCCAGCGCGCACAGCAGGTACAGCGGCAGGGAGAACACCTCCAGCGCCACGAACAGCGTCAGCAGGTCGTTGGCCGAGGGGAAGACCAGCATGCCGGCGACGGCGAAGAGCAGGAGCGGGAAGACCTCGGTGGTGGTGAACCCGGCCTTGACCGCGGCCTTCTCGCTGTCGCTGCCCGGCACGGACGAGGCCTGCGCGGCGAAGGAGTCGACCCGGTTGCCGTGCGCCTCGGGGTCCAGGCGGCGCTCGGCGAAGGTGAACAGGCCGACCAGGCCCGCCAGCAGAATGGTGCCTTGCAGGAACAGGGACGGGCCGTCGACGGCGATGGCACCCATCGCCGCGATGTGCGCCTTGGTGGTGCCGTAGCCGTCCGCCGCGAGCCCGACGACCGCGGCGAAGGCGGCGGCGAGCGCGACGGCGGAGACGAAGACCTGCGCGTAGTAGCGGGACCTGCGGGGGACGAACGCCTCGACCAGCACCCCGACGATCGCCGCGCCCACGACGATCAGGGTGGGCGACAGCTGCCCGTATTCGATCTTCGGCGCGCCGATCTTCGCGATCGGGTCGGCCGCGGTTGTCCACAGGCTGTGGACGGCTGCTGCGCTCACTTGGCCGCCTCCACCTCGGGCTTGGGATCGGTCTGGTGTACGTCGGACATGGTCTGTCTGACCGCCGGGTTGACGATGTCCGCCACCGGCTTCGGGTAGACGCCCAGGAAGACCAGCAGCACGATCAGCGGGGCCACGACCACCAGCTCCCGCGCTCTGAGGTCCGGCATCGCGGAGACCTCCGGCTTCACCGGGCCGGTCATCGTCCGCTGGTACAGGACGAGGGTGTACAGCGCGGCCAGGACGATGCCGAGGGTCGCGATGATGCCGATCACCGGGTGCCGGGTGAAGGTGCCGACCAGGACCAGGAACTCACTGACGAAGGGCGCGAGCCCCGGCAGGGAGAGCGTGGCCAGTCCGCCGATCAGGAACGTGCCGGCGAGCACCGGGGCGACCTTCTGCACCCCGCCGTAGTCGGTGATGAGCCGCGAGCCGCGCCGGGAGATCAGGAACCCGGCGACCAGCAGCAGCGCGGCCGTGGAGATGCCGTGGTTGACCATGTACAGCGTCGCGCCGGACTGGCCCTGGCTGGTCATCGCGAAGATGCCCATGATGATGAAGCCGAAGTGCGAGATCGACGCGTACGCCACCAGGCGCTTGATGTCCCGCTGGCCGACCGCGAGCAGCGCCCCGTAGAGGATGCTGATCAGCGACAGGACGAGGATGACGGGCGTGGCCCACTTGCTGGCCTCGGGGAACAGCTGGAGGCAGAAGCGGAGCATCGCGAAGGTGCCCACCTTGTCGACGACCGCCGTGATGAGGACGGCGACCGGGGCGGTGGCCTCCCCCATCGCGTTGGGCAGCCAGGTGTGCAGCGGCCACAGCGGTGCCTTGACCGCGAAGGCGAAGAAGAACCCGAGGAACAGCCAGCGTTCGGTGGCGGTCGCCATGTGCAGCGAGCCGTTCGCGCGGGCCTGCGCGATCTCGGTGAGCGAGAAGTTCCCGGCGACCACGTACAGGCCGATCACCGCGGCCAGCATGATCAGGCCGCCGACCAGGTTGTAGAGGAGGAACTTCACCGCCGCGTACGACCGCTGGGTGGAGGCCGCCTCCTCGCCGTGCTCATGGGCCCGGTCGCCGAAGCCGCCGATGAGGAAGTACATCGGGATCAGCATGGCTTCGAAGAAGATGTAGAAGAGGAAGACGTCGGTGGCCTCGAAGGAGATGATCACCATCGCCTCGACGGCCAGGATCAGGGCGAAGAAGCCCTGGGTGGGCCGCCAGCGGCGGCTGCCGGTCTCCAGCGGGTCGGCGTCGTGCCAGCCGGCCAGGAGCACGAACGGGATCAGCAGCGCGGTCAGCCCCACCAGCGCCACCCCGATGCCGTCCACCCCCAGCTCGTAGCGGACGCCGAAGGCCGCGATCCAGGAGTGCGACTCGGTGAGCTGGTAGCGGGCGCCGTCCGGGTCGAAGCGGACCAGGACGGTGACCGCGAGGGCGAGCGTGGCGAGCGAGACGAGCAGCGCGAGCCACTTGGCGGCGGTGCGCCGGGCGGCCGGTACGGCGGCCGTGGCGACGGCCCCGAGCGCCGGGAGCACCGCCGTCGCTGTCAGCAGAGGAAAGGACATCGGTATCAGACCGCCCTCATCAGCAGGGTCGCGGCGACCAGGAGTGCCGCGCCGCCGAACATCGAGACCGCGTAGGAGCGCGCGAAGCCGTTCTGCAGCCGGCGCAGCCGCCCGGACAGGCCGCCCATGGAGGCCGCCGTGCCGTTGACGACGCCGTCGACCAGGGTGTGGTCGACGTACACCAGCGACCGCGTCAGGTGCTCACCGCCGCGGACCAGGACCACATGGTTGAAGTCGTCCTGGAGCAGGTCGCGCCGGGCGGCCCGGGTGAGCAGCGACCCGCGCGGGGCGACGGCCGGGACGGGCTTGCGGCCGTACTGGGCCCAGGCGACGGCGACGCCGACGACCAGGCAGACCATGGTGGCCCCGGTGACCGTCCAGGCGCCGAGCGGGGAGTGGCCCTCGCTGTGCCCGGTGACCGGCTCCAGCCAGTGCAGGAAGCGGTCGCCGAGGCTGAAGAAGGCACCGCCGAAGACCGACCCGACCGCCAGCACGATCATGGGGATCGTCATGGAAGCGGGCGACTCGTGCGGGTGCGGTTCCGCGTGGGCGCCGCGCTCCTCGGCCGCCGGTTCCACGTCGGGCTCGGCCGGGGAGGCGGTCGCCCGCTCGCGCCAGCGCTCCTCGCCGAAGAACGTCATCAGCATCACGCGCGTCATGTAGTACGCCGTGACGGCCGCGCCCAGCAGGGCCGCGCCGCCGAGGATCCAGCCCTCGGTGCCGCCCTTGGCGAAGGCAGCCTCGATGATCTTGTCCTTGGAGAAGAAGCCGGACAGGCCCGGGAAACCGATGATGGCCAGGTAGCCGAGGCCGAAGGTGACGAAGGTGACCGGCATGTACTTGCGCAGGCCGCCGTACTTGCGCATGTCGACCTCGTCGTTCATGCCGTGCATGACCGAGCCGGCGCCGAGGAACAGCCCGGCCTTGAAGAAGCCGTGCGTCACCAGGTGCATGATCGCGAAGACGTAGCCGATCGGGCCGAGTCCCGCGGCCAGCACCATGTAGCCGATCTGCGACATGGTCGAGCCGGCCAGCGCCTTCTTGATGTCGTCCTTCGCGCAACCGACGATCGCACCGAAGAGCAGCGTGACCGCGCCGACCACGGTGACGGCGAGCTGCGCGTCGGGCGCCGCGTTGAAGAGCGCGCCCGAGCGGACGATGAGGTAGACGCCCGCGGTCACCATGGTGGCGGCGTGGATGAGGGCGGAGACCGGGGTCGGGCCCTCCATCGCGTCCCCGAGCCAGGACTGCAGCGGCACCTGGGCCGACTTGCCGCACGCGGCGAGCAGCAGCATCAGGCCGATCGCGGTGAGCTTGCCCTGCGAGGCGTCCTGGACGTGCCCGAACACCGGCCCGAAGGCGAAGGTGCCGAACGTCGTGAACATCAGCATGATGGCGATCGACAGGCCCATGTCGCCGACGCGGTTGACCAGGAAGGCCTTCTTGGCGGCGGTGGCCGCGCTGGGCTTGTGCTGCCAGAAGCCGATCAGCAGGTAGGAGGCCAGACCGACGCCCTCCCAGCCGACGTACAGCAGCAGGTAGTTGTCGGCGAGGACGAGCAGCAGCATCGCCGCGAGGAACAGGTTGAGGTAGCCGAAGAAGCGGCGGCGCCGCTCGTCGTGCTCCATGTACCCGACGGAGTACAGGTGGATCAGCGAGCCGACGCCGGTGATCAGCAGCACGAACGTCATCGAGAGCTGGTCGAGGCGGAAGGTGACGTCCGCCTGGAAGCCGGCCACCGGGACCCAGCTGAACAGGTGCTGGACCAGGGTGCGGTGCTCGGCGTTCCTGCCGAGCAGGTCGGCGAAGAGGGTCAGGCCGATCACGAAGGAGACGGTCGAGAGCAGGGTGCCGATCCAGTGGCCGACGGCGTCGAGCCGCCGGCCGCCGACCAGGAGGACGGCCGCTCCGAGCAGGGGCGCCGCGATCAGCAGCGCGATGAGGTTGTCCACGATTCTTCCGACCCCTTACAGCTTCATCAGGCTGGCGTCGTCGACCGAGGCCGAGTGGCGGGAACGGAACAGCGACACGATGATCGCGAGACCGACCACGACCTCCGCCGCGGCGACGACCATCGTGAAGAAGGCGATGATCTGGCCGTCGAGGTTGCCGTGCATCCGGGAGAAGACGACGAACGCGAGGTTGCAGGCGTTCAGCATCAGCTCGACGCACATGAAGACCACGATGGCGTTGCGCCGGACCAGGACGCCGGTGGCGCCGATCGTGAACAGCAGGGCGGCGAGATAGAGGTAGTTGACGGGGTTCACTGGGACGCCTCCTCGGGCCGCTTGCGGTTCGTCGGCTCGATCTCGGCGCGCCCCAGCCGCTCCTCGGCGCGCTGCTCCAGGGCCTTGAGGTCGTTCAGCGCCTCGGTCGAGACGTCCCGGATCTGGCCGCGCTCGCGCAGGGTCCTGCTGACCGTCAGCTCGGAGGGGGTGCCGTCGGGCAGCAGGCCCGCGATGTCCACGGCGTTGTGCCGGGCGTAGACACCGGGGGCGGGCAGCGGCGGTACGTTCACGCCCTCGCGCACGCGCTGTTCGGCCAGCTCGCGCTGGGTCCTGGCGCGCTCGGTGCGCTCGCGGTGGGTGAGCACCATGGCGCCGATGGTGGCGGTGATGAGCAGGGCGCCGGTCAGTTCGAACGCGTAGACGTACCGGGTGAAGATGAGGGACGCCAGGCCCTCCACATTGCCGTTCGCGTTGGCCTTGCCCGCACCCGCGAAGTCCTTCAGGGAGGCGTTGGCGATCCCCGCGAAGAGCAGGACGCCGAAGCCGAGGCCGCACAGCAGGGCCAGCCAGCGCTGGCCCTTGATGGTCTCCTTCAGGGAGTCCGCGGCCGTGACACCGACGAGCATCACCACGAACAGGAACAGCATCATGATCGCGCCCGTGTAGACGACGATCTGCACGATCCCCAGGAAGTAGGCGCCGTTGGCGAGGTAGAACACCGCCAGGACGATCATGGTGCCCGCCAGGCACAGCGCGCTGTGCACGGCCCGCCGCATGAAGACGGTGCCCAGGGCGCCGATCACCGCGACGGTGCCGAGGACCCAGAACTGGAACGCCTCGCCGGTGGAGGTGGTGTAGGCGGCGAGCTGCGCGCTCATGCGTCCACCCCCTCTCCCGCGGGCTGTTCGCCCTGGGAGACGGCCGGCTGGCGCACGGTGCCCGGCGCCGCCTCGGTCACCAGGCCCCGGTAGTAGTCCTGCTCGTCGGTGCCCGGGTAGATGGCGTGCGGCGCCTCGACCATGCCGTCCTCCAGGCCGGCGAGCAGCTGCTCCTTGGTGTAGATGAGGTTCGCGCGGCTGGAGTCGGCCAGCTCGAACTCGTTGGTCATCGTCAGCGCGCGCGTGGGGCACGCCTCGATGCACAGGCCGCACAGGATGCAGCGGGCGTAGTTGATCTGGTAGACGCGGCCGTAGCGCTCGCCCGGGGAGTAGCGCTCCTCGTCGGTGTTGTCGGCGCCCTCCACATAGATGGCGTCGGCGGGGCAGGCCCAGGCGCACAGCTCGCAGCCGACGCACTTCTCCAGGCCGTCCGGATGGCGGTTGAGCTGGTGCCGTCCGTGGAAGCGCGGAGCGGTGGTCTTCTTCTGCTCCGGGTACTGCTCGGTCAGCCGCTTCTTGAACATGGCCTTGAAGGTCACACCGAAGCCGGCCACCGGGTTCTGGAAACCGGGCTTGGTCTCCTTGGGCTCCTCAGCCATCGGACGCCTCCTTTCCCTCCACAGATCCGTCACTGGCAGTATCGGACCCACCACTGACAATCAACTCCCGCTCCCGGCGCGGACTGCGCCGGGGCACCGGTGGCAGCTCCTGTCCCGGCAGCGGTGGTACGGGGAATCCGCCGGCCATCGGGTCGAACGCGGCCGGGGTCGCGGCGGGCTGCTCGGCCGTCTTCGACTTCTCGCGGAACATGTCGGCGACGAAGGACAGGAGCAGCAGGACCAGGACGCCGCCGCCCACGTAGAGCGCGATGTCCGCGAAGTCGTAGTGCTGGTTGCGCAGGGTCCGCACGGTCGCGACGAGCATCAGCCAGACCACGGAGACCGGGATGAGGACCTTCCAGCCGAGCTTCATCAGCTGGTCGTAGCGCACCCGCGGGAGGGTGCCGCGCAGCCAGATGAAGAAGAACAGCAGCAGCTGCACCTTGATCACGAACCAGAGCAGCGGCCACCAGCCGTGGTTGGCGCCCTCCCAGAAGGTGCTGACCGGCCAGGGGGCCCGCCAGCCGCCGAGGAAGAGCGTGGTCGACACGGCCGACACCGTCACCATGTTCACGTACTCGGCGAGCATGAACATCGCGAACTTGATCGACGAGTACTCGGTGTTGAAGCCGCCGACCAGATCGCCCTCGGACTCCGGCATGTCGAAGGGGGCCCGGTTGGTCTCGCCGACCATGGTGACGATGTACAGCAGGAAGGAGACCGGCAGCAGCAGGATGTACCAGCGGTCGTGCTGCTGCTCGACGATCGTCGACGTCGACATCGACCCGGAGTACAGGAACACCGACGCGAACGCTGCGCCCATGGCGATCTCGTACGAGATCATCTGCGCGCAGGAGCGCAGGCCGCCGAGGAGCGGGTAGGTCGAGCCGGAGCTCCAGCCCGCCAGCACGATCCCGTAGATGCCGACCGAGGCGACCGCCAGGATGTAGAGCATCGCGATCGGCAGGTCGGTCAGCTGCATGGCGGTGCGGTGGCCGAAGACCGAGATCTCGTTGTCGGCGGGCCCGAAGGGGATCACCGCGATCGCCATGAAGGCCGGGACGGCCGCGACGATCGGCGCGAGGACGTAGACGGCCTTGTCCGCGCGTTTGACGACGAGGTCCTCCTTGAGCATCAGCTTCACGCCGTCGGCGAGCGACTGGAGCATGCCCCAGGGGCCGTGCCGGTTGGGGCCGATGCGCAACTGCATCCAGGCGACGACCTTGCGTTCCCAGACGATGGAGAACAGCACGGTCACCATCAGGAAGGCGAAGCAGAACACCGCCTTGACGACGACCAGCCACCACGGGTCGGTGCCGAACATGGAGAGGTTCTCCGCGGCGAGGTACGCGCTCATGCCTCCACCTCCTGGGGGGCCTCGGCCGCACGCGTCGCCGGGCCGATACGGACGAGAGAGCCGGGCCGAGCCCCGGTGTCGGAGGCGACGCCGGCGCCGGCGGAGTTCAGCGGGAGCCACACCACCCGGTCGGGCATGTCGGTGATCTCCAGCGGGAGTTCGACCGTGCCGACGGGGCCGGTCACGGCGAGCGGGTCGCCCTCGGCGACGCCCGCCTCGGCGGCCGTGGCGGCCGACACGCGCGCGCGTGCGGCGTGCCGGGTCCCGGCGAGCGCCTCGTCGCCCTCCTGGAGGACACCGTGGTCGAGCAGCAGCCGGTGCCCGGCGAGCACGGCCTCCCCGGCGGCGGGCCGGGGCAGGGCGCCCCCGCTCTCCAGCGGATCGTCGGCGCGCGGGCCGGTCCAGGTGCCGAGCCGGTCCAGTTCGGCCCGCGCGGTGCGCAGGTCCGGCAGGCCCAGGTGCACGTCCATGGCGTCGGCCAGCATCTGCAGCACCCGCAGATCACCGGCCGCCGGCCGCCGGGTCAGCTGGTCGGGCTTGAGCGCGGCCTCGAAGAAGCGCAGCCTGCCCTCCCAGTTCAGGAAGCTGCCCGCCTTCTCGGCGACGGCGGCCACCGGCAGCACCACGTCGGCGTGCTCGGTGACCTCGCTGGGCCGCAGCTCCAGCGACACCAGGAAGCCGACCTCGGCCAGTGCCACCCGCGCGCGTGCCGGGTCGGGCAGGTCGGCGACCTCCACCCCGGCGACGAGCAGCGCCTGCAGTTCACCGCCCGCGGCGGCCTCCACGATCCGGCCGGTGTCGCGGCCGTAGCGGAGCGGGAGGTCGGCGACGCCCCAGACGGCGGCGACCTCCTCCCGCGCGCGCGGGTCGGTCGCCGGGCGGCCGCCCGGCAGCAGCGAGGGCAGCGCGCCCGCCTCGACCGCGCCGCGCTCCCCCGCCCGGCGCGGGACCCACACCAGCCGGGCGCCGGTCGCGGCGGCGGCCCGCACGGCGGCGGTGAGACCGCCCGCCACGGCCGCCAGCCGCTCGCCGACGACGATCACCGCGCCCTCGGCGCGCAGCGCCTCGGCGGCCCGGCTGCCGTTGTCCTCCAGGCCGGCCCCGGCCGCCAGCGCGTCCAGCCACTCGGTCTCGGTGCCGGGCGCGGCCGGCAGCAGGGTGCCGCCCGCCTTCTCCAGCCCCCGGGTGGCGTGCGTGGCCAGCGCGAAGACCCGCTGCCCGTGCCCCCGCCACGCCTTGCGCAGCCGCAGGAAGACACCGGGCGCCTCCTCCTCGGCCTCGAACCCGGCGAGCAGCACGGCGGGCGCCTGCTCCAGCGCGGTGTACGTGACGCCGCCGCCGTCGATGTCCCGGCCGCGCCCGGCGACGCGGGCGGCCAGGAAGTCGGCCTCCTCGCCGCTGTGCACGCGCGCGCGGAAGTCGATGTCGTTGGTGTCGAGCGCCACGCGCGCGAACTTGCTGTACGCGTAGGCGTCCTCGACGGTGAGCCGGCCGCCGGTCAGGACACCGGTGCGGCCGCGCGAGGCGAGCAGGCCCTGGGCGGCGATCTCCAGCGCCTCCGGCCAGGAGGCCGGCACCAGCTCGCCCTCGGGGTTGCGCACCAGCGGTGTGGCCAGCCGGTCCTTCAGCTGCGCGTAGCGGAAGGCGAACCGGCCCTTGTCGCAGATCCACTCCTCGTTGACCTCGGGGTCGTTCGCGGCGAGCCGCCGCATGACCTTGCCGCGCCGGTGGTCGGTGCGCGTGGCGCAGCCGCCGGCGCAGTGCTCGCAGACGGACGGCGAGGAGACGAGGTCGAAGGGGCGGGAGCGGAACCGGTACGCCGCCGAGGTGAGCGCGCCGACCGGGCAGATCTGGATGGTGTTGCCGGAGAAGTACGACTCGAAGGGGTCGCCCTCGCCGGTGCCGACCTGCTGGAGCGCGCCCCGCTCGATCAGCTCGATCATCGGGTCGCCGGCGATCTGGTTCGAGAACCGGGTGCAGCGCGCGCACAGCACGCACCGCTCGCGGTCCAGCAGCACCTGGGCGGAGATCGGGACCGGCTTCTCGTACGTCCGCTTCTTCCCGTCGAAGCGGGACTCGGCGTTGCCGTGCGACATGGCCTGGTTCTGCAGCGGGCACTCGCCGCCCTTGTCGCAGACCGGGCAGTCCAGCGGGTGGTTGATGAGCAGCAGCTCCATCACGCCGTGCTGGGCCTTCTCGGCGACCGGCGAGGTCAGCTGGGTCTTGACGACCATCCCGTCGGTGCAGGTGATGGTGCACGACGCCATGGGCTTGCGCTGGCCCTCGACCTCGACGATGCACTGGCGGCAGGCGCCGGCCGGGTCGAGCAGGGGGTGGTCGCAGAACCGGGGGATCTCGATGCCGAGCTGCTCGGCGGCCCGGATGACCAGGGTGCCCTTGGGCACGCTGATCTCGATCCCGTCGACCGTCAGCGACACGAGGTCTTCCGGCGGGAGGGCCGCCGCGCCGCCCGCGGAGGGGGCGTTGGTGGTCACGGTCATGCGTGCACCTCCGTGTGCTGGTCCGCCCAGGCCGTCGACCTGGCCGGGTCGAAGGGGCAGCCGCGGCCCGTGATGTGCTCCTCGTACTCCTCGCGGAAGTACTTCAGGGAGGAGAAGATCGGCGAGGCCGCTCCGTCGCCGAGGGCACAGAAGGACTTGCCGTTGATGTTGTCGGCGATGTCGTTCAGCTTGTCGAGGTCGGCCATCACGCCCTTGCCGGCCTCAATGTCCCGCAGCAGCTGCACGAGCCAGTACGTCCCCTCGCGGCACGGTGTGCACTTGCCGCAGGACTCGTGGGCGTAGAACTCGGTCCACCGCGTCACGGCCCGCACCACGCAGGTCGTCTCGTCGAAGCACTGCAGCGCCTTGGTGCCGAGCATGGAGCCGGCGGCGCCGACGCCCTCGTAGTCGAGGGGGACGTCGAGGTGCTCGTCGGTGAACATCGGCGTCGAGGAGCCGCCCGGCGTCCAGAACTTCAGTCGGTGCCCGGTGCGCATGCCGCCGCTCATGTCGAGCAGCTGGCGCAGTGTGATGCCGAGCGGGGCCTCGTACTGGCCGGGGCCGGCGACATGGCCGCTGAGCGAGTAGAGCGTGAAGCCCGGGGACTTCTCGCTGCCCATCGACCTGAACCATTCCTTGCCGTTTTTCAGGATGGCGGGAACCGACGCGATCGACTCGACGTTGTTCACCACAGTCGGGCACGCGTAGAGGCCCGCGACGGCAGGGAAGGGGGGACGCAGCCGCGGCTGGCCGCGGCGGCCTTCGAGCGAGTCCAGCAGCGCGGTCTCCTCACCGCAGATGTACGCGCCGGCGCCCGCGTGCACAGTGATGTCGAGGTCGAGTCCGCTGTCCAGGATGTTCCTGCCGAGGTAGCCCGCCTCGTAGGCCTCGCGCACGGCCGACTGCAACCGCCGCAGTACGGGGACGACTTCACCCCGCAGATAGATGAAGGCATGCGACGACCTGATGGCGTAGCACGCGATCACCATGCCCTCGATGAGGCTGTGCGGGTTCGCGAAGAGGAGCGGGATGTCCTTGCAGGTCCCGGGCTCCGATTCGTCGGCGTTGACAACTAGATAATGTGGCTTTCCATCACCCTGGGGAATGAACTGCCATTTCATCCCCGTCGGGAATCCCGCGCCGCCGCGCCCCCGAAGACCGGAGTCCTTGACGTACGCGATCAGGTCGTCCGGCGACATGGCGAGCGCCTTGCGAAGTCCCTCGTACCCCTCGTGCCTTCGGTAGACGTCCAGCGTCCAGGACCGGTCCTCGTCCCAGAAGGCCGACAGCACGGGTGCGAGCAGCTTCTCCGGACTGGACCCTCCGCCGGCCTCCGGCTCGGAGGTGCCCCCGTATGGAGTGGACAAGGTCATCACTCCCCCTCCTTGGCAGCGGGGTCCGCGGGATGCGACGGATCGGAGTCCGAGGTCTCCTGCGGCGCGTCGTGGGAGCTGAGGTGCTCCGTCGGTGACGGCTCGTGCACGGCCGTCCGGTGCGGCTCGTCCTGCGGGCCGCCTTCACGGGGGTGGACCACGCGCGCGGGTGCGGCCTCTCCCCTGGCCAGGCGGAGGCCCACCAGCGAAGCGGGTCCCGCACTGCCGCCCGCGTCGGCGGCACCCTCCCGTTCGTCGGGGAAGCCCGCCAGGATGCGGGCGGTCTCCTTGAAGGTGCACAGCGGCGCGCCCCGGGTCGGCGTCACCGGGCGTCCCGCGCGCAGGTCGTCGACCAGGCGCCGTACGCTCGCCGGGGTCTGGTTGTCGAAGAACTCCCAGTTGACCATCACGACCGGCGCGAAGTCGCAGGCCGCGTTGCACTCGATGTGCTCCAGGGTGACCGAGCCGTCGTCGGTGGTCTCGCCGTTGCCGACGCCCAGGTGCTCCTGGAGCGTCTCGAAGAGCGCGTCGCCGCCCATCACCGCGCACAGGGTGTTGGTGCACACCCCTACCTGATAGTCACCCGACGGCTTGCGCCGGTACATGGTGTAGAAGGTGGCGACCGCGGTGACCTCGGCCGTGGTCAGGCCGAGCACGTCCGCGCAGAACCGCATCCCGGTGCGGGTGACGTGCCCCTCCTGGGACTGCACCAGGTGCAGCAGCGGCAGGAGGGCGGAGCGGGAGTCGGGGTAGCGGGCGACGATCTCGCGCGCGTCGGTCTCCAGCCGGGCCCGGACGTCGTCCGGGTAGGCGGGCGCGGGCAGTTCGGGCATGCCCAGGCTGACGCCCCGCTCGGAAGAAGAGGTGGTCACCGGTCGACGCCTCCCATCACGGGGTCGATGGACGCGACGGCGACGATCACGTCGGCGACCTGGCCGCCCTCGCACATCGCCGCCATCGCCTGCAGGTTGGTGAAGGACGGGTCGCGGAAGTGGACCCGGAAGGGGCGGGTGCCGCCGTCGGACACGGCGTGCACGCCCAGTTCGCCCTTGGGCGACTCGACCGCCGCGTACGCCTGCCCGGGCGGGACGCGGAAACCCTCGGTGACCAGCTTGAAGTGGTGGATCAGGGCCTCCATGGAGGTGCCCATGATCTTCTTGATGTGGTCGAGGGAGTTGCCCAGGCCGTCCGGTCCCAGGGCGAGCTGGGCCGGCCAGGCGATCTTCTTGTCGGCGACCATGACCGGGCCGGGCTGGAGCCGGTCCAGGCACTGCTCGACGATCCTGAGCGACTGGTGCATCTCCTCCAGGCGGACCAGGAAGCGGCCGTAGGCGTCGCAGCTGTCGGCGGTCGGGACGTCGAAGTCGTACGTCTCGTAGTCGCAGTACGGCTGGGTCTTGCGCAGGTCGTGCGGCAGGCCGGTGGAGCGCAGGATCGGGCCGGTGGCGCCGAGGGCCATGCAGCCGGCCAGGTCGAGGTGGCCGACGTCCTGCATCCGGGCCTTGAAGATGGGGTTCCCGGTGGCGAGCTTGTCGTACTCCGGGAGGTTCTTCTGCATCTTCTTCACGAACTCGCGGATCCGGTCCACCGCGCCGGGCGGCAGGTCCTGGGCGAGTCCGCCGGGGCGGATGTACGCGTGGTTCATCCGCAGGCCGGTGACCAGCTCGTAGATGTCGAGGATCATCTCCCGGTCGCGGAAGCCGTAGATCATGATCGTGGTGGCGCCCAGCTCCATGCCGCCGGTGGCGATGCACACCAGATGGGAGGAGAGGCGGTTCAGCTCCATCAGGAGCACCCGGATGATCTTGGCGCGCTCGGTGAGCTGGTCCTCGATGCCGAGGAGTTTCTCGACGGCGAGGCAGTAGGCGGTCTCGTTGAAGAAGGACGTCAGGTAGTCCATGCGGGTCACGAACGTGGTGCCCTGCGTCCAGGTGCGGAATTCGAGGTTCTTCTCGATCCCGGTGTGCAGGTAGCCGATGCCGCAGCGGGCCTCGGTGACCGTCTCGCCCTCGATCTCCAGGATCAGGCGCAGCACGCCGTGGGTGGAGGGGTGCTGGGGGCCCATGTTGACGACGATGCGCTCGTCGTCGGCGCGGGCCGCGGAGCGGGCGATCTCGTCCCAGTCGCCGCCGGTGACCGTGTAGACGGTGCCTTCGGTGGTCTCCCGGGAGGCTGCTGACTGCGTGCTCATGAGTACGACCTCCGCTGGTCCGGAGCCGGGATCTGGGCGCCCTTGTACTCGACGGGGATGCCACCGAGGGGGTAGTCCTTGCGCTGCGGGTGGCCCTGCCAGTCGTCCGGCATCATGATCCGCGTGAGGGCCGGGTGCCCGTCGAAGACGATGCCGAAGAAGTCGTAGGTCTCGCGCTCGTGCCAGTCGTTCGTCGGGTAGACGGAGACCAGCGACGGGATGTGCGGGTCACTGTCGGGGGCGCTGACCTCCAGCCGGACCAGCCGGTTGTGGGTGATCGAGCGCAGGTGGTAGACGGCGTGCAGCTCGCGGCCCTTGTCGTGCGGGTAGTGCACACCGCTGACGCCGGTGCACAGCTCGAACCGCAGGGCGGGGTCGTCGCGCAGGGTGCGGGCGACGCGGACGAGGTGCTCGCGCTCGATGTGGAAGGTCAGCTCGTCGCGGTCGACGACCGTCTTCTCGACGGCGTTGTCCGGGACCAGGCCCTGTTCCTCCAGGGCGCCCTCCAGTTCGTCGGCCACCTCGTCGAACCAGCCGCCGTAGGGCCGGCTCGCCGGGCCCGGGAGCCGGACCGGGCGGACCAGGCCGCCGTAGCCGGAGGTGTCGCCGCCGTTGTTCGCGCCGAACATGCCGCGCTGGACGCGGATCTCCTCGCCGCCGCGGCCGCGCCGGCCGGGGAGGTTGTCGGCGGCGAGGTCCTTCTCCGGGTTCACGCCGTTCGCGGCGCCGTCCGCGCCGCCCGCACCGTGGGTGCCGTTCGCGTCGCTCACCGCAGCAGCCCCTTCATCTCGATCGTGGGCAGGGCCTTGAGCGCCGCCTCCTCCGCCTCGCGGGCCGCCTCCCGGGCGTTCACGCCGAGCTTGGTGGACTGGATCTTCTGGTGGAGCTTGAGGATCGCGTCCATCAGCATCTCGGGGCGGGGCGGGCAGCCGGGCAGGTAGATGTCGACGGGGACGATGTGGTCGACGCCCTGGACGATCGCGTAGTTGTTGAACATGCCGCCGGAGGAGGCGCAGACGCCCATGGAGATCACCCACTTGGGGTTGGGCATCTGGTCGTAGACCTGCCGCAGCACCGGTGCCATCTTCTGGCTGACCCGGCCGGCCACGATCATCAGGTCCGCCTGGCGGGGCGAACCGCGGAACACTTCCATCCCGAAGCGCGCCAGGTCGTAACGGCCGGCGCCGGTGGTCATCATCTCGATCGCGCAGCAGGCGAGGCCGAAGGTGGCCGGGAAGACGGACGCCTTGCGCACCCAGCCCGCGGCCTGCTCGACGGTCGTGAGCAGGAAACCACTGGGCAGCTTTTCTTCGAGTCCCATGACTTATAAGGCCCCTCAGTCCCATTCCAGGCCGCCGCGCCGCCATACGTACGCGTACGCGACGAAGACGGTGAGCACGAAGAGCAGCATCTCCACGAGCCCGAAGACACCCAGGGCGTCGAAGGTGACGGCCCAGGGGTAGAGGAAGACGATCTCGATGTCGAAGACGATGAAGAGCATCGCCGTCAGGTAGTACTTGATGGGGAAGCGCCCGCCGCCGGCCGGCGTGGGGGTCGGCTCGATACCGCACTCGTACGCCTCTTGTTTGGCGCGGTTGTATCGCTTCGGCCCGATCAGCGTGGCCATGACCACGGAGAAGATCGCAAAGCCTGCCCCGAGGGCTCCCAGTACGAGGATGGGCGCATAAGCGTTCACCGCTCCTCGCTCCTCTCAGTCGGCGCTGACTGCATGGGCCGGACCCACGGCCGCCCCACCGGTCCCGCGAACCCCGCCGGTCCCGGCGAAGATCGCGAACATGTGAAGCAGGTCACAAGCCCAACTGCAGGGCATCCTATGCCCGACGCTCTGTGATCTGCGACACGGGGTATTCCACGAGCTTTGTGATCTCCACCACCTGACGAACGATCATCAAGCCGGATGAGCGGTGATCTTCGCACGCGAAGCACCTGAGTGATCACCACTGGTTACATTTTACCTCGTATTTGCAGGTCGGAAGGGGTCTGCACTATCAGATGACCGGCGTCCGGCGCAAAGTGGCGAAGTGAGTCAAGCCATTGATATAGGGCTGCTTTTCACACATCGGAGGGACCCCGGAGCCGAAAGTGGACGTGTTCACTCGTTCACAAGCGGCGCCGGTCGGTGCGGGCGGGTGTCGGCTGATGCCGGAGGGGCACCTGACGGCTGCTGCGACCGGTGAGACCGGTGGGGCAAAAGGGACTTCGAGGCCGCCGGGTGGACAAGTCGGCCGACGCGGCCGGCGCGGGGGCGGGTACGCGGACGCACGACGGGGCGGTGACCGTTCCGTGACCTCCGCCACACCCATGAGAGGGCCATGAGAACCGGGGTTGGCCAACGGTCCCAACCGGTGGTAAGCGCGGGGCAATTCGGGCGTAACAGCGAAACACCATGATCACAGGCATGATCATCTCTGCCCGCAATGTCCGTTACGGCGTCAATAAGAGGCGACACGCCCGGTGTTCGGGATCGGATTGAGCAAATGTGGCGCAGGCCACGTTTCTTGTGGATATGAAGGAGCCCCTGGTACCGGTTATTCCCATGTCCCACACCGCTCACATACGCAGCCACCGGAAGCCCCGCCGTAGCGCGTCGAAAATCGCGATGCGGGCCGGAGTTGCCGGTGGCGTCCTCGGCACCCTGGCGGTGACCGGTGCGTCCGCCTCCTCGGCGAGCGCCGCCGAGCCGGTCACCCAGACGCTCGAACTGCCCACGCTGACCGCCGACCTCGCCGCCCAGGTCGCCCAGTCCGCCGACGCCACGCAGCAGACCGCCGCGAACTACCAGCTCCTGGCCGAGCGCGACGCCGCCGCCGCGAAGGCCGCCTCGCAGGCCAAGTCCGACCTGGCCCAGGCGCAGAAGAAGGCCGAGGAGGCCAAGCAGAAGGCCGCCGAGGAGGCCGCCCGCAAGGCGCAGGCCGCCGAGCGCGCCTCGCGCTCCTCCGCGCGCACCGCCCTGGCCACTACGGCGAGCACCGGCTCCGGTTCCACCGTCTCCACGGGCACGTCCGACGCGACCGGTTCGGCCGCCGCCATCGTCTCCTTCGTCAAGTCGCAGGTGGGCAAGGCCTACGTCTCCGGCGCCACCGGCCCGTCCGCCTACGACTGCTCGGGCCTGGTGCAGACCGCCTTCAGGCAGGTGGGCGTCAGCCTGCCGCGTGTCTCCCAGGACCAGTCGACCGCCGGCACCCAGGTGTCGCTGTCGGACCTGCAGCCGGGCGACATCCTCTACTGGGGCGGCGCGGGCAGCGCGTACCACGTGGCCGTGTACGTCGGTGACGGTATGTTCGTCGGCGCGCAGAACCCCTCCAGCGGCGTCGTGGAGCGGCCGCTGTCGTACGACCAGCCCACCGGAGCGGTCCGGGTGCTCTGAGGCACCGCACAGCGCCGTACGGGGTGAAGGGCCGCAGCCGCTCGGGGGCAGCGGCCCTTCCGGCACTCCCGGCGGCATGACCGAGGCCGGCTCAGGTTCCTGAGCCGGCCTCGGTGTCGTCCGCGGCGGGGGGTCACGCCTTGGGCGCCACCTTGGTCAGGCCGTTGATGATGCGGTCCATCGCGTCGCCGCCCGTGGGGTCGGTGAGGTTGGCGAGCATCTTGAGGGTGAACTTCATCAGCACCGGGTGGGTCAGGCCGCGCTGGGCGGCGATCTGCATGACCTTCGGGTTGCCGATGAGCTTCACGAAGGCGCGGCCCAGCGTGTAGTAGCCGCCGTAGGTGTCCTTGAGGACGCGCGGGTAGCGCTGGAGGGCCAGTTCGCGCTGGGCGGGCGTGGCACGTCCGTGCGCCTGGACGATGACGTCGGCGGCGAGCTGGCCGGACTCCATGGCGTAGGCGATGCCCTCGCCGTTGAACGGGTTCACCAGGCCGCCGGCGTCGCCGACGAGCAGCAGCCCGCGCGTGTAGTGGGGCTGCCGGTTGAACGCCATGGGCAGGGCGGCGCCGCGGATCGGTCCGGTCATGTTCTCCGGGGTGTAGCCCCAGTCCTCCGGCATCGAGGCGCACCACGCCTTGAGGATCTCGCGCCAGTCGAGGTCCTTGAAGGCCGCGGAGGTGTTGAGGACGCCGAGGCCGACGTTGGAGGTGCCGTCGCCCATGCCGAAGACCCAGCCGTAGCCCGGCAGGAGGCGGTCCTGGGGGCCGCGCCGGTCCCACAGCTCCAGCCAGGACTCCAGGTAGTCGTCGTCGTGGCGGGGCGAGGTGAAGTACGTGCGCACGGCGACACCCATGGGGCGGTCCTCGCGGCGGTGCAGGCCCATCGCCAGGGACAGCCGGGTGGAGTTGCCGTCGGCGGCGACGACGAGCGGCGCGTGGAAGGTGACCTCGCGCTTCTCCTCGCCGAGCTTCGCCGTGACCCCGGTGATGCGGCCGGTGCGGTCGTCCACGAGGGGCCCGCTCACGTTGCAGCGCTCGTACAGGCGGGCGCCCGCCTTCTGGGCCTGCCGGGCGAGCTGCTCGTCGAAGTCGTCGCGCTTGCGGACGAGTCCGTAGTCGGGGAAGGAGGCGAGTTCGGGCCAGTCGAGCTGGAGCCGGACGCCGCCGCCGATGATGCGCAGCCCCTTGTTGCGCAGCCAGCCCGCCTCCTCGGAGATGTCGATGCCCATGGCGACGAGCTGCTTGACGGCGCGCGGGGTGAGTCCGTCGCCGCACACCTTCTCGCGCGGGAACGCGGTCTTCTCCAGCAGGAGGACGTCGAGACCGGCCCGGGCGAGGTGATACGCGGTGGTGGAGCCGGCCGGCCCCGCACCCACCACGATCACATCGGCGGTGTTCTCGGAGAGGGGCTCAGTCACGACGGTCACGGCGGGATCTCCCCAAGTTCGAAATCTGCGTGCCGACCGGCACTGGACATGGGCAGTCTATGCAGGAGCATTGATCACCCGGCTGAAGGGCTGCCCCGTGAACCGAGCACTCCCCGTCGTCCGGCTGCGCGTCCCCACCGACGAGGACGCCGTCGCCTGGCACCGGGTCTTCGACGACCCGGACGTCATGGAGTTCCACGGTGGCCGGTCCGCCGAACTCTCCGTCTACGAGGAGCTGACCGCCCGCCAGCGCCGGCACGACGCCGAGCACGGCTTCTGCCTCTGGACGGTGCTCGACGAGGCGGGCCGGGTCATCGGCTTCACGGGCGCGCAGCCGTGGCCCGGCGCGTGGGGCCCGGTGGGCGAGACGGAGATCGGCTGGCGGCTGGGCCGGGAGCACTGGGGGCGGGGGTACGTCACGGCGGCCGCCCGGCTGACCCTGGAGCGGCTGCGGGCGGCCGGCCAGCCGAGCGTGGTGGCGATGGTCGACGCCCGCAACGAGCGGTCCATCGCGGTCACCCGGCGGCTGGGCATGCGGCTCGCGGAGACCTTCGTGACGCCGTCCTCGCAGCGGCAGGGCCACTGCTTCCGGCTCGACCTGTGACGGCCGGCGGCGGCCCGAGCGGCTCGGCGGCTCGGCGGCTCGGCGGCTCGGCGGCATGATCGGCCCGGCGGTCCGATCGGCCCGGCGGTCACGGGCGAAATCGTGACCGTACGTAGTCGATTGTCACGGAAAGGCATCTGACGCTTCCGGGCGGCGCCCCTGGCTGGCTACCCTGGGCCGTACCGCTGGGGGTGACGCCGTGTACCCGATACCCAGGACACCGGAAGTGCGTGTGCCGCGCCTGGTCGGGCTGATGGCCGTGGACGCGCGGGAGACCGCCCGGGCGCGCGGCCTGTCGCTCGACGCGCCGGACCGCCCCGACTTCCACCTCGCCGTCGTCGACCATGTCGTACGCCAGTACCCGCGGCCCGGGGCCGCCGTGCCGCGGGACTCGATGGTGTACGTGTGGTTCGACTTCGGGCCGGGAGAGGGCGGCGGGGGCGTGCGCGAGCCGCGCGCGCCGGAGCCGCCCGCCGGGGGCGTGCGGCGCGAACTCGACGCGCCGGAACCGGACGACCCGTACGCCGTCCTGCCCACCTGAGCCCGGAGAACCAGCACCGCCGGGCCCTGCGGTCTCAGTCCTTGAAGCCCCGGTGCAGGGCCACGATCCCGCCGCTGAGGTTGCGCCAGGCCACCTTCGACCAGCCGGCCGCGCTCAGGTGCCCGGCCAGCGCGCCCTGGTCGGGCCAGGCCCGGATGGACTCGGCGAGGTACACGTACGCGTCGGGGCTGGAGGACACTGCGCGCGCCACCGGCGGCAGGGCGCGCATCAGGTACTCGGTGTAGACGGTGCGGAAGGGCGCCCACGTCGGGTGCGAGAACTCGCAGATCACCACGCGCCCGCCGGGCCGGGTCACCCGGTACATCTCGCGCAGGGCGGCGTCGAAGTCCCGTACGTTGCGCAGCCCGAAGGAGATGGTGACCGCGTCGAAGACGTCGTCCTTGAACGGCAGCCGCGTCGCGTCGCCCGCGGTGAACGGCAGCCAGGTGTGGCGCGCCTTGCCGACCTGGAGCATCCCGAGGGAGAAGTCGCAGGGGACGACATAGGCGCCGGCCCGGGTGAAGGGCAGCGAGGAGGTGGCCGTACCGGCGGCGAGGTCGAGGACCTTCTGCGCCGGGCGGGCGTCGACCGCCCGGGCGACCTCCTTGCGCCACCGCCGGTCCTGCCCCAGGGACAGCACGTCGTTGGTCAGGTCGTACCGGTCCGCCACGTCGTCGAACATCGAGGCGACTTCGTGCGGCTGCTTCTCCAGGGATGCGCGGGTCACGGGCCCATTGTGGCAGGCGGGAGTGCGGCGGCGCGGAAGCGGCCTCGGCTTGCGCGCGGGCGGTCACCGCGCGTCCGGCGGCGAACGCGCGGAACCGGCCGCGGAACCTGGCCACGGGCTGCTCCCCGGCCACGGCCCGTGGCGGGAGCCCGGTCCCGGGCGGCGGCCGCGCACCGGCGCGGGACGGAACCCGTACGGTCGGTGGCCCGGCGGTGGCGTCCCGGATCGCGGCGCCGCGCCGGCCGGGCGGCGCGCTGCGGGTCTCCTTCGGTGGGAAGGCCGGTACGCCGGTACGTTCGGGAGGGCGTTCGCGGGTGGAGCCCGGCCGGCGCGGCGTCGGCCGGGAGGGGCGTCAGTGGCGGCGGTGCAGCAGTCGGCCCCGGACGACGGTCGCCACGCACGTGCCGGCGCCGCGCTCGACGAGGGTCGCCTCGTCCGGGACGTCGAAGACGGCGAAGGTCGCGTCCGTCTTCTCGTACGGGAGGATCGGCGCCGAGATCGCCTCGCCGAGGCCGCGCCGGCCGGCCAGCGGGTCGAGGTCCGGGGTGCGGCTGCCCGGGGTCAGGTCCGGTGGTCCCGGCGGGTCCTCGGAGCGTTCCGCCAGGGTCAGTCCGGCCCGGCGGACCGCGTCCGCCACGGCGGGCCGCCGCAGGTTCCCGGCCACCGCCACGGTCCCGTGCGCCAGCATCCGCCGCACCCCGCGCCGGGCGCTCGCGCCCCACCGCGCGTCGGTCATGCCGAGCGCGGCCAGCGCCTCGCCGGTGATCGGCGCGCTGCCCAGGGCGTCGGCCTCGCGCGGGTCGGGGTGGTAGGCCAGCTCCAGGAGTTCGGGCCCGTACGGGTTGAGCAGGCCGGGGGCGATGAGTCCCGGCCAGCGGCGCACCCGGGCCGCGGGGTGCGCGGCCGCCACCTCGTCGAACGGGCCGACGGCGGCGATCGTCCGGCCCTCGGCCAGGATCGCGCCGCCGGGCACCGGCGCGGACCGCGGATCGCCGGTGACCAGCAGATCCGCGGTGTGGATCGTCAGCACGGCGACGTCAGTTGGACGCCAGCAGCTTCAGCTCGGGGTGGGCCGTGCCGCCCTCGATCGCCGTGGAGGAGATGTGGGAGACCACGCGGTCGTCGACCGGGTCGTTCGCCGGGTCGTCGTGGACGACGAGGTGCTCGTACGTCGTGGCGCGCTGGGCGGGGACGCGGCCGGCCTTGCGGATCAGCTCGATGATCTCCATGCGGTTGGAGCGGTGCTTGGCACCGGCGGAGGACACGACGTTCTCCTCCAGCATGATCGAGCCCAGGTCGTCGGCGCCGTAGTGCAGGGTGAGCTGGCCGACCTCCTTGCCGGTGGTCAGCCAGGAGCCCTGGATGTGGCGGACGTTGTCGAGGAAGAGGCGGGCGATCGCGATCATCCGCAGGTACTCGAAGAGCGTGGCCTGGGTGCGGCCCTTGAGGTGGTTGTTCTCGGGCTGGTAGGTGTACGGGATGAAGGCGCGGAAGCCGCCGGTGCGGTCCTGGACGTCCCGGATCATCCGCAGGTGCTCGATCCGCTCGGCGTTGGTCTCGCCGGTGCCCATCAGCATGGTGGAGGTGGACTCCACGCCCAGCCGGTGCGCGGTCTCCATGATCTCCAGCCAGCGCTCGCCGGACTCCTTCAGCGGGGCGATGGCCTTGCGCGGCCGCGCGGGCAGCAGCTCCGCGCCGGCGCCCGCGAAGGAGTCGAGGCCGGCCTGGTGGATCCGGGTGATGGCCTCCTCCACGGAGACCTTGGAGATCCGGGCCATGTGCTCGACCTCGGAGGCGCCGAGGGAGTGGATGACCAGCTGCGGGAAGGCGTCCTTGATGGCCTTGAAGTGCTTCTCGTAGTACTCCACGCCGTAGTCCGGGTGGTGGCCGCCCTGGAACATGATCTGCGTGCCGCCGAGTTCGACGGTCTCCGCGCAGCGGCGCAGGATGTCGTCGAGGTCGCGGGTCCAGCCCTTGGCGGTGTCCTTGGGGGCGGCGTAGAACGCGCAGAACTTGCACGCCGTGACGCACACGTTCGTGTAGTTGATGTTGCGCTCGATGATGTAGGTGGCGATGTGCTCGGTGCCCGCGTACGCGCGGCGGCGCACGGCGTCCGCGGCGGCGCCCAGCGCGTGCAGCGGCGCGTGGCGGTAGAGGTCGAGCGCCTCCTCGGGGGTGATCCGCCCACCGGCGGCGGCACGGCCGAGGACGGCTGTGACATCAGAAGAGGTGAGGTCGGCCTTCTCGGTCACCGGCGTCCCTTTCGCAGCATTCGTCAGGGGTGTGGACGGACTTCGCCAGCCTACGCCAGGGGGGTCGCCGGGCGGACGCCAGGCCGTCTCCGGGGCGCCTCCGGGCCGTCCCCGGGCCGGGGGCGCTGAGCGGACGCCGGGCCGGGCGGGAGGGGGCGTACGGCTCTCAGGCCGCGTGCGCGCCGAGGAGTACGCCCGCGCACGCCCCCGCGATCAGGAACGGCCCGAACGCGATGGCCGTCTTGCGCCCCGCGCGCCGTACGGCGACGAGCGCGCCGGCGTACAGCGCCGCGCACAGGAACCCGGCGAAGGTGCCGAGCAGCACGGTGGGCCAGCCGTACCAGCCCAGGGCGGCGCCCGCGGCCGGTGCCAGTTTCACGTCGCCGAAGCCCATGCCGGACGGGTTGACGAGGAACAGGACGAAGTAGCCGCCGCCCAGGGCGAGGGCCCCGTACAGCGCGGTCGGCCAGTGCCCGGCGTGGCCGGGGAGCAGGGCGGCCGCGCCGAGGAGCAGCAGGGCGGCGCCCGCGAACGGCAGGGTGAGCACGTCCGGCAGCCGCCGTACCCGCAGGTCGACGACGGCGAGCAGCACCCCGACGGGCGCGAGCAGCAGCCAGGCGGCGAGTTCGGGGCGCGGTCCGGTGGCGGCGGCGAGGGCGGCGCAGACGAGGGCGGTGGCGGCCACCGGCGCGGCGCTACGGGCGTACGCGGGCGGGACGATGTCTGGGGCGTGCGGGGGCGGTACGACGTCCGGAGCGTGCGAGGCCGGGGCGGCGTCCGGGGCGTGCGCGGGCGGTACGACGTCCGGAGCGTGCGAGGCCGGGGCGGCCTCCGGGGCGTGCGCGGGCGGTACGACGTCCGGAGCGTGCGAGGCCGGGGCGGCCTCCGGGGCGTGCGCGGGCGGGGCGGCGCTCGGAGTGTGTGCAGGCGGGGCGGCGCTCGGGGTGTGCGTGGGCGCCCGCGTGCCCTCCGGCCCGTCCGAGGTGTCCGCCTCCCCCCTGGTGGCGGTCGCGCATCGCGCGCAGCGGCCCCGGCCCAGCCAGCCCCGTAGCGGATGCCCGCCCGGACACCGCGACCGCCAGGCCTCCCCCGCCGGGACCGAGAACCGGTAGGCGGCGCGCGGCAGCAGGGCGCCGGTCACCGCGCCCCACAGCACGGCGGCGGCGATCAGCGGCAGCGGGCCGCTCATCCCGCCGCGGTGACGCCGGTGCGCCAGGTCGGCAGCAGTTCGTCGAGGAGCGCCTCGGTGCGCGGCGGCAGCCCGCGGGCCCCGCCGCGGCCGGCCAGCTCCGCGGCGAGGCCGCGCAGGCGTGCGGTGTCGCCGGTGGCGTGGGTGGCCCGCAGCAGCTCGTCGACCAGGCGCTCGTCGGACGGCGCGGTGCGCAGGGCCGCGTTCAGCGCCTCGATCGCCTTCTCCGCGCGGTCCTTCTCCAGGTGGAACGCGGACAGGGCGAGCCCGATGTCCGCGATGATCAACGGGAGCTGGGCGTCGACCAGTTCGTGGGTCAGCCAGCGGTAGCGGCCCTCGGGACGGTCGGCGAGCAGCGGCCCGCGCACCACCACGAGCGCGTCGGTCAGCAGCCGGCCGCGCACGGCCCGGTTGCCGGCGCCCTTGCCCTGGGTGGCCTCGTGGTACAGCGAACGGAGCACGTCGAGGTCGGAGACGACGGTCTTGGCGAGCGTGAGCCGGCCGGTGCCGTCGCTGCGCAGCCGGGCGGTGCCGTCCGGGTCGGTGCCGAGCCAGGCGCGCAGCCGCTCGATCAGCGCGTCGCGCACGTCGTCGGTGACGCCGCGCGGCCACAGCGCCGAGGACAGCACGCGCGGGTGCACACCCTCGCGGTGCAGCAGGAGCAGGGCCAGCGCCTCGTGCAGCAGCGCGCTGCGCTCGTCCTCCGGGGTGTCGAGGCCGATGACCTCGTACGAGCCGACGAGCCGCGCGTACACAGCCGGCCGCCCCTGCTCGCTGATGTCGACGAGGAACGGCGGGGTGGTCGTGGGCCCGTCGGGACCGCGCCCGGGGTCGGCCTCGGTGAACAGGTCGACGACGGCCCGCTGCTGGGCGGCCGGCAGCAGTTGCGCGTCGAGTTCCAGGCCGAGCAGCGGGGCGAGCAGCCGGCCCTGGCCGGTGATCTCCATCTCCCAGGCGGCGCCGGGCAGTTCGCCGCTCTCGGCGCCGACGAGGTAGCCGATGCCGAGCCGGGCGGCGCCGGCGGCCAGCTCCGCGAGCCGGCGGGCGTCGGCGGCGGACGGCTGGGCGGCCAGCAGCACCAGGTGCGGTGCCCAGCGGGTGTGCTGGGCGGGGCCGGTGCGCCCGGTGAGCACCGAGTCGTGTCCGGCGGCGCCGAGCGCGCCGCGCCGCTGCCGGGTCTCGGCCTCCATGGTCTCCAGCAGTGCCTCGACGCCGTCGAGGTGGCGCAGCCGGTTCGGGGCGAGCGCGGTGAGGTCCTCGCCGAAGCCGACGAGGGTCACGGTCATCCGGTCCGACCAGCCGTTGGTGGCGAGTTCGGCGGCGACGGAGGCGAGGACGGCGGCCCGGTCGGCGGCGCGGCCGCTCAGCGAGACGATGCCGGGCACGGCCTCCAGGTTGAGCAGCAGCCGGGAGTCGTCCATGGTGCCGAGGCTGACCAGGCCGGGGTAGGGGGCGGCGGTGCCGGCGTCCTCGTACCGCTCGGCGTCGGCGCGCGCCAGCACCCAGAACGTGTCGTCCTGGCCGGGCCGCCAGGGCGCGGGCGGCTTCCCGGACGGCTGGGCGAGCTGGAGGTGCAGATCGCCGCCGGTGAGCCAGGCGGCGTAGACGACGGGCAGCGCCCGGGACTCGGCGGCGAGGGCGGCGG
This sequence comes from Streptomyces sp. NPDC047017, assembly GCF_040644175.1. Classification (NCBI taxonomy): domain Bacteria; kingdom Bacillati; phylum Actinomycetota; class Actinomycetes; order Kitasatosporales; family Streptomycetaceae; genus Streptomyces; species Streptomyces sp. NPDC047017. The sequence goes on from NZ_JBEYVW010000019.1 coordinate 64,506, forward strand.
CGAGGCCGCGCAGCGACCGGTCGAGCCGGCGTACGCCCTCCGGGTCGGCGCCCACCAGCAGCGCGTCCTGCACGTCCAGGGCGTCGCCGGTCGGCGTGGGCGGCTCCATGCCGCCCCGGCCGCCGAGCGCGCCGAGCGCCGACTGCCACAGCGCCTGCCGGCGGCGGCGGCCGAGGGCGGCGAGGAGGCCGGCGGCCAGGAAGGGGGCGCCGAGGAGGGCTTCGGGCAGCCCGAAGGAGCCGCTGCCGTGTCCGGCGGTGGTGTGAGCGGCGGGAGCGGCGGCGGGGCCGGTGCCGTGCTGGTGTCCGGGGTCGGGGGCGGGGCGCTGCGCGAGTACGGAGATGTGGGCGCCGCCGCCCTGGACGCCGCCTTGCTCGCCCTGGGCGCCGCCCTGGGCGTGGTCGCCGGACTCGGCGTAGTCGTGGATCTGCTGCCGCAGGTGCTCGGGGACCTGGGGCGCGTCGTCGGGCAGCTCGACGAGATCGCCGCCGTGCGCGTCCGCGGGCATCTCCATGATCCAGCCGGGCCGGATGAGGCTGGCCTCGGACAGCCGGGAACCGTCGGGCTGGATACGGTCCTTGTTCAGCTCGTAGATCTCCTTGTACCGGCGTCCGTCGCCCAGGTGCCGCTGCGCGATCTCCCACAGGGAGTCGTGGTGGCGGCCCTCGGGCGGCTGGATCCGGTAGTACTTCGTGTCGCCGTGCTCGGCCTTCGCCCGGGCGGCCGCGTGGGCCGCCTGCTCGGCGACGGCGGACGCGGCGGACGCGGAGGCGGCCTGCTCGCGCTGCTGCCCGAACAGCCCGCCGGGCGTCTGCTGGGCGGCGGCGACGGTCCCCTTCTGGTTGCCCTCCACGCTGTGCCCGAGCTGGGACAGGCCGGGGGTGAGGCTCGCCGCGGTGGCCCCGACCAGCAGCAGCGCGGCGACGAGCTGACGCGCGAGCAGCTGACTGGGCCCGGCCCCCGGTACTCGCCCCGGCACACCGACCCCGGACAGCGCCGCCTTCATCTCCACCAGCACACAGGCGGTGAACTGCGCCCAGGCGAACCAGACGAGGACGACCAGGATGTTCAGGAACGTCCCGACCGTGATCTCCTGCTGGAGCCAGTCGAGGCTGGGCACTCCGTGCGGCAGCGGCCATCCGACCTCCACCGCGAGGGCGCCCGGCACGCCCACGAGCAGCACGAGCAGGGCGAGGAAGGCGAAGAACGCCTTCACGAAGTCCCCGAACGTGCGCCGCCGCACCCGCACCGGCTGCGGTGTCCGGTTCCTCGGAGCCGGCGAGGTTCCCGACGAGCTTGACGAACTTGCACTACGACGTCGCGGCATGGCGGGTGTCCTGGGTCGTGTGGTGAGGGCACGGCTGCGGGGTGCGGGGTGCGGGGGTGTGCTGAGCCTACAGAGATCTTATGGACCCGGGCGACGCCGTCACGGTCCCCCTCCCGCGCGGGCATCCACCGCCCTCGCCGCCCTTCACGCTCACCCCACCGCACCTGCCGATTTCCCCCACAATCCGCCCCCAACCCCTCAAGAGCGCCCGGCTCCCCCCTGATAGCTTCGAGCCCTACCGAACGCAGCACACGCCAGATGTAACCGGGGGAGATCACCATGGCCCGCCGCGCCCGAACCGCCACCACCGCAGCACTCACCGTGACCGCGGCCCTGCTCCTGTCCGCCTGCGGCGGGGGGAGCGAGGCGAAGTCGGGGGACATCAAGGGGGCGGAGACGGGGGCGGGGAGTCCGTCGGCTTCGGTGCCGGCGACGGCCGGCGGCAGCGGTCCCGACATCAGCGTCCCCAAGGATCTGAAGCTGGACCTCGACTTCGACAAGCCGTCCGACACCAAGCAGTCGGCCGCGCTCACGGACGCACAGAACTACCTCCGGGCGCTGGTGCATGGCTTGGCCGCCCAGAACCCCGACGACCCGGGTTACCAGTACTACTCGGTCTCCGGCGGCCAGGCGGCCCAGTACGCCAAGTCCCAGATCCAGTCCTGGGTCAAGGGAGGCTGGACTCCCTACGGGACGGACAGGTACTACGACGGGAACATCACCACGCTGAGCGGCGGCAAGCGGGTGCTGGTCAAGTTCTGCGAGAACCAGGCGAAGTTCTACGGCAAGGAGATCAAGACCGGCAAGATCCTCTACACGAAGGAAAGCCTCAACAGCTATCTCAAGTACAGCCTCCTCATGATGCCGCCGTCCGGTTCCTCCACGAACTGGAAGGCATCGGTCATCGAAGTCGTCGGCAAGGCGAAGGAGTGCCAGGCATGAGGCTGTCCGCGACCTCGCGGTTCATGGCAGCCGCCGCTGCCGCCGCAGTGGTGTGGTCCGGCAGCAACGCGTACGCCGACGGTCCCGCGGACAAGACGACCCAGCCCTCCGGCCCCTCCGGCGGCGCCCACGGCAGCGACGTCTACGCCTCCGCCGGCTACTCCCGCATCAAGGTCCGCCAAATCAGCGGCCCCACCGGCGGCAACCGCGGCAGTCTCTCCTCCGTGGACGTCAACTGGAAGCCGCCGGCCTGCTGGTACGAACCCGTGTTCACCGGCGAGGAGCTGAAGGACTTCGTCGACAAGACGGACGGCAACGGCGATGTGGGCATCCACGAGTCCTGGTTCGGCAAGGGCCTGTGGACGGACCACTACAAGGACGGCAAGCCGGAGAGCAACTTCGACGACGCGTCGAGCATCGCCGAGGGCTACAAGGACTACAACGTCGGCAAGAAGGGCTACTTCTGGCGCAGCGTCGCGCCGGACGACAGCGACCCCGGCTCCTGGGACTGCAGCAAGATCATGTTCTGGCAGGACGCGGGCCGGATACCCGAGATCGCCCACGCCCCCACCCCGGAGATGCTCTCCGAGTACGCCTACAACCAGGTGAAGGTCCCCGCCACCAAGATCGAGCTGAAACCGGCCGCGACCTCCACGGTCAACCTGCCCACCTGGGTCTGGCTGGACAAGAGCGTCTTCCAGGACGTCACGGTCCGCGCCGAACTCCCCCGTACCGATCTGTGGGCGCAGACCACGGCCAAGCCGGTCGCCCTCCACCTGGACCCCGGCACGGACGACGCCGAGACCTACCCGTCCTCCGGCGACTGCACGTTCAACGCCGACGGCTCGATCGGCACCCCGTACCGGGCCGGCGACGCCGACAGGACCCCGCCCTGCGGCGTCAGGTACCTGCGCGCGACCAACGGCACGCCGTACCACCTGAAGGCGTCCGTCACCTGGAAGATCACCTGGACGGGCACGGGCGGCGCGCACGGCGACCACCCCGACGGCGTCTTCGAGACCACCCAGGACGTGAACGTCCAGGAGATCCAGTCGGTCAACCGCTGAGGTGTCCGGGACACCCGGCGCGAAGCCGGAACCGACCCCGCCGCACACACCGGTCCCGATGACGCCTTCGCGCGAGGACGGGACGATGGCCATCGAAGGCTCCCTGGTGAATCCAGAAGTCCTCCAGTCGCTGTACGGGCACGTCCCGGCACTCGACCGCGTCAGGGTCCGGTCGATCAACTTGAACCGGTGCGGCCCGACAGTCACGCTCCGCGTGGACCTTCCGTCGTTCCCTGACTTGGCACCACCGGAGTGGCTCGACGCGGGGACAGACACGGTGCAGTGTCAATTCCAGTTCCTGGCCGCGACGGACATCACCCTCACCGCCTGGTCCCCGCCGGCCCTGGCCGGCCTCCGCATGCGATCCCTGGGGAGGGAGCGCCGGATGCGGGTGAGCGTCCACGGCCGCGGAATCGACTGCGGCTTCGAGTGCGGTGAATGCGTGACGGCCGGTCATGTGAGCGCTTTCAAGGCCGGTGCGAACGGGTCCGACAGCGGTGAGCACTTCTTCGTGGGAAAGGTCGACGCTCGACTGCACACCTCGCTGCCCGCGACCGACGAGAAGACCTTTTATGAGCGCTGACCTGATACAGGCTCTTACGGCTGCCGGCTTCTTGGAGGAGCTGCGGGCGTTGTACGGCGACAGCCCACCGCCGTTCGAACGCTGCGATCTGTTCTACCTGCACATCGATGAACGCGGAGACTCGGTGACGCTGGGCTTCGAAACCCGTACGCTCCCAACTCACCGGCCGGAAAAATGGACCGGGAAAGGTTTCAACGCCTTCGAGTTCTTTGTCGTGTTCTCCGGCGTGCAGGGGCTGCGGATCACAGGCTGGGGGCCATCCGAATCCCGCGCAGCCGACCTGACCGTCCACGGCGGCAACCTCTTCGAAGTGTGCCTGGGATCTGATGAATCGGGAGTGACTTTCCGAGCTTCCGCAGTACGCCTCGGCAGGACACACGCGTACCTGGCCTCCGGCATACCCTAGGACGTAGAAGAGGTGCCGAGTTCGCGTGTGACTCTGGATGAGATCGAATGGTATGGACAAGACGTGGGACAGCTGGATCCAGGTCACGTCGGCAAGGTCGTCCTGACAGGTCAGGCCGCCGCGCTTCTGGCGGCTCGCAGCGTGCTGATCTCCGTCTGAGCGGCGCACCGGCGACGAAGATGCTTCCACCGGCGTGAAGGTCCGCCTGCCGGAAGCAGCGGAACCTCACCCCACCTCGTTCTTGGCCACCGACTCCCCGTGGACCACCACGCTGCCGCCGTAGAAGACGCCGGTGAAGACGGGTGAGTAGGTCAGTTGGACCTCCACCTGGACCTGGGCCGCGTCGGCTGTCACGCAGTGGGTCGCGGCGATGTCCTGGCCGGTCATGCCCATCTGGCGGGCGAAGCTCTTCACCCGGGCGTCGCACTCCTCGTACTTGATGGGGGCGGGCCCGCCCTGGTCGTCGTAGAGGGCTTCCTTGTCTATGTCCTGGGCGGCGTAGCGGGCGGCCTGTTCGGCGATGTCCGCGGCGCGTTCCCGTTTGGAGATGGACAGGCCGCCGTCGATGACGAAGGCGGCCAGGGAGAGGAAGACCAGCGCGAAGATGATGACCGCGCCGGCGCCCGAACCGCGGTCGTCCAGGCGGGTGCGGCGCCCCTGCCACCAGGCGTGCGCGGCGTCGTGCCTCACACGGTCCTCCGGAACGGGTCCAGCGGGGAGCTGAAGCTCGCCGACAGCCGGGTGGGGATGTCCAGGCCGAGCATCGCCAGGCCCCTGACCTGGCAGCTGACCTCGACCGTGAACAGCGTGTCCGGCTCGAAGCCCGCGCTGGTCTGCACGACGGACACCGGACCCGAGCAGACGTCCGACAGATCGGCCTCCGCCGCCGCGCGCGCCTCGGCGATCGCCGTGCCGTGGTCCTTCTGGATGGAACCCGCGCGGGCCGCGTCCCGGGCCGCGCCGCCGATCGCGCCCCGGCCGTCGACGAGCTGGCCGAACGCCACCAGCACGAGGATGAAGAGGATCATCACAGGGGCCAGGATCACCACCTCGACGGTGGACAAGCCGCCATCGCCGTATACATAGCCATCGCCGTCGTCGTCGGCGCCGAGGCTCAGACGCAGGCGTCGGTGGAGCTTGCGGAGCGCGGTGTGCATCTAGTTCCCGCCCTCCTTCACGAACCGTTCGACCGGGCCCGACGACTGCGCGTGCACGGTCAGGTCCAGGCCCGGGAACACCGTCGGGATGCGCGCCGAGATCTCCACGCCCACCGTGTTCCGCTCCGGCTGGAGCATCTTCACGTCCGGGGAGAGGACCAGTTGCGGGCCCAGCTGGCGGATGTAGGAGTCCACGGCGTCCTGCGCCTCGCCGCGCCACGCGCCGGGCTGTTCGTCGGCCGTCGCGCGCGCCTTGCGGGCGCCCGCCTGCGCCGCCGCCTGGGCGACGTGGTCGGCGAAGAAGTACAGGCCGAACTGGATCGTGGCGAAGATCATGAAGAACAGGACGGGAGTGAGCAGCACGAACTCGATCGCCGTCATCCCGGAGTCACCGCCGGCGGCCACCGCCGCCCGTGCGGCCCGCGCTCTTCGGCGCACCGCGCGGCGTATCCCGCGGCACACCGGTCGGCACACCGGTCGCCGCACCTCTCGGCGCACCCGTCGGCCCACGTCCGCGGGCATCCCCGCCACCCCCGTCACCCCGTCATCCCCGTCGCACCTTCGTCGTACGTCTCGTCGTACGTGTTCTCGATGTACGTGTTCTCGATGTACGTGTTCTCGATGTACGTGTTCTCGATGTACGTGTTCTCGATGTACGTGTTCGTACGTCCCTGTACGCCGCGCTCAGCAGGTCTTGCTCGCGCTCGCGCCCTTGATGCAGTCACCGACCTTGTGGGCGCCGTCGCTCAGCGCGGAGTTGATGATCGCGGCGACCACGCCGACGATCGCCACGACCACCGCGGAGATGATCACCCACTCGACCGCGGAGGCGCCGCGGTCCAGTTCGCCGGAGCGGGCGCGCTGGACGCGGCCGCGCAGGAAGGTGATCAGGAAGTCCATGGCCGGGACACCGGTCCGGAAGTCTCGTGCCTTCATGACAGTTTTCCTCTCGACTTGCTCTGTGTGCAAGGCAGTTGGCATGCGGGATGGTGCGTACGACTTCGGCGGTGGCTCACACCTGGAACACCCGCATCGCCGCCGGGAAGATCAGGAACACCAGGAAGCCCGCGCACAGCAGCAGCTGCGCCACGAGCATCGACTGCGACTTCTCGCCCGCGCTGCCCTCGATCTCGGCCATCTCGCGGTGCCGCATGGTCTCGGCGCGGGAGGCGAGCGACTCGCGCACCTTCGCGCCGTCGTCCGCGACCAGCGCCAGCGAGGCGGAGAGGTCCTTCAGCTCCTCCACGCCCAGCTCCTCACCGAGCTGGCCGAGCGCCTGCCACTGGCTGACGCCGGTGATCCGGGCGTCGGCGAGCGCGTTGCGGATGCGCTGGTTGGCCCAGCCGTCGGAGACCTCGGCCGCCGCCATCAGCGCCTCGGGCAGACCGCGTCCGCCGGCCAGGCTCATCGACACCAGGTCCAGATAGGCCCCGATGACCCGGCGCAGGTCGCGCCGCTTGTCGGCGGCGTCCCGGCGGATCTCCAGGTCGGGCAGGAAGAAGAACAGCGCGGCGCAGGCCAGGGCCATCCACACCGGGATGACCGGACTGCGGCCGAAGCCGAGCGTGTAGACGACCGCGAACAGCAGCGGGCCGAAGAACAGGCCGGCCACGGCCAGCAGCGCCTTCGTCGCCAGGAACCGTTCCCAGCTCCGTTCGAGGACCGCCAGGTCGGCGCGCAGGGAGCGCAGCTCCCAGCCCTGGTGCAGATAGAACTCGGCGACCCGGGCGCCGACCCTCGCGCGCAGCGTGCCCAGCCGGCCACTCGTCTCCTGCGTCCGGTGCGCGTTCTCGTACGCCGCTCCGCGCGCCCGCATCGCGTCGATCCGCGCGACCTGCGCGACGGCGCTGCGCCGGGACGGCATGAGGGCCCGTACGAGGGCGTAGATCCCGAGGCCGGCCACCGCGCCGACCAGGACGGGCATGGTCAGGTTCATCGGCGTGCCCTGCCTTCCTCCGCGGGCGTGGACGTACTCGCAGGCGCCGACGTACCGGCGTGCGCGGAGGCACCCGCGTGCCCCGGCGCACCGGCCTGCCCGGGCGCCCCCGTCTGCGCGGGCGTGCGGGGGCGGACGAGGCGTACCTCCGACGCGTCGCGCACCAGGAAGCGTTCGGGCGTCTCGATGGTGGACAGCTTGCGCAGCCACCAGAAGCCGAGCGCGAACAGGGCGCAGACGACGGCCAGGACGAGCTGGCCGACCGCGGTGCCGTACGGCGAGACGAAGTCGCGGTTGAAGACGGCGAGGCCGAGGACGAACGCGATGGAGACCGCGACGACGATCTGCACCGAGCGGCGCGTCGAGGCGCGCTGGGCCATCACGCGCTGGCGCATGTCGACCTCCTCACGGGCCGACTTGGCCAGGGCGCCCAGCACCTGGCGCAGACCGGGGCCGCGCAGCCGGGCGTTGAGGATGAGGGCGGCGACGATGATGTCCGCGGACGCGTCGTCGATCTCGTCGGCGAGCACCTGCAGCGCGTCCGGCAGCGGGGTGCGGGCGCGCAACCGGTCGACCAGGGCGTCCAGGTGCGGGCGCAGCACCGGGGCGGCGGCGCGGGCGGAGGCGGGGATGGCCTGTTCCAGGCCGACCGCGCCCGCGATCGTGTCGCGCAGTGACTCCGTCCAGGAGGCCAGGGCCTCCACGCGGCGCATGGCGGACCGCTCCTCCGCGGCGCCGCCGAACAGGCGGTCCCAGAAGAAGACGAGGACGCCGGCGGCGATGCCGGCCACCGCCCAGCGGGTGAGCAGGAGGACGGCGAGGCCGATGATGACGGCCAGCGAGCCGCGCTGCCCGGCGAAGCGCAGCAGCTCGTTCGCCCGCTCGGCCGCCTTCTGCTTCTCGTGCTGGGGCTTGGCGGGCAGGCCGCGGACGGCGATGGCGAGCAGCGCGAGTCCGCCGCCCGCCGCGACGCCGCTGCCGATCGAGTACAGGACGGTGGTGGAGAACAGCCCGTCCATGGAGCCGAGTGAACTCAGCGAACCGAAGGCCATGGGGTGCGTGGTCGTGGGGTACGCGCTCATCCCGCTCACCCCCAGGTTCCGTGGGGCTGGTAGCCGTGGGCCATGAGGTCCTCCAGGCAGGCTATGGGGGCGTGCGGCACGACCCGGCCGTCGGGCGCCTCGGCGAAGACCTCGCTGGACAGCACCCGCCCGTCGACGCCGTTGACCTCGCGGATCGAGGTGACCACGCGCTGGAGGCGTCCGCCGGACTGGAAGTTGTTGCGCCGCTGGATGAAGACGACGAAGTTCACCGCGCCCGCGATCAGCATCTGGCTGGCCTCGATGGGCAGCCGCTCGGACGCCTGGAGCGCGTAGGTGGAGATGCGGTTGAAGACCTCGCTGGAGCTGTTGGCGTGGATCGTGGACAGCGAGCCGTCGTTGCCCTGCGACATCGCGTTCAGCATGGTCACGATCTCGTCGCCGAGCACCTCGCCGACGATCACGCGGGACGGGTTCATGCGCAGCGAGCGCCGCACCAGCTCGGCCATGGGGATGGAGCCCTGGCCCTCGGAGTTGGGCAGCCGTTCCTCGAACGCGACCACGTTGGGGTGGAGGTCGGGGAAGGTGTCCAGGCCCAGTTCCAGCGCGCGTTCGACGGTGATGAGGCGTTCGTGCGGCGGGATCTCGTTGGCCAGGGCGCGCAGCAGGGTCGTCTTGCCCGCGTTGGTGGCGCCCGCGATCATGATGTTCTTGCGGGCGCGGACCGCGCAGGCCAGGAAGTGCCCCAGCTCCGGGGCGAGCGTGCCGTTGCCGACGAGGTCGGAGATGAACACCTTGCCCATCCGGGCCCGGCGGATGGACAGCGCGGGCCGGCGGGCCACGTCCATGACCGCCGACAGGCGCGAACCGTCCGGCAGCCGCAGGTCGAGCTGCGGATTCGCGGAGTCGAAGGGGCGGGAGGACAGGCCGGAGTACGCGCCGAGCACCTGGATCAGCTCGATCAGTTCCTCGTCGGTCTCGGCGACCGGCTCGCCCTTGGCCTCGCGTCCGTCGGCGTACCCGACGAACACCTGGTCGCAGCCGTTGATGTCGATGTTCTCGACCTGCGGGTCGTCAAGGAGCGGCTGGAGCCGGCCGACGCCGAAGAGCGCCGCGTGCACGGCGGCGGCGTACTGCTCCTCGGTCTCGGCGTCCAGCGGCGTACGGCCCGCGTTGATCTCGGCGCGGGCGTACTCCTCCAGGATCTGGGCGATGACCGCGCGGGCGTACTGCCGTTCGTCCTCACCGGACATCGGCGTGACGCCGTTGACCTGGTCGAGCCGGCGCTGCTCGGCGATCCGGTCACCGGCGTCCTGCCGGAACCGCTTGACCAGCTGGTGGTCGACAGTGGTCACCGCCCGGCTCCCGGGTTACCGCTGCCGTTGCCGCTACCGCTCATCGGGGTGTGCGGGGGGTATGGGCCCTGCTGGGGCTGGGGCTGGGGCTGTGAGTGGGGCTGGGGCTGTGAGTGGGGTTGGGGCTGGGGCTGGGCGTACTGGCCCTGGTGGGGGTACTGGTCCTGGTGGGGGTACTGGTCCTGCTGGGGCTGCTGAGGCTGGGGGTGCTGCTGTCCCTGGTAGCCGTGCTGCTGGCGGTCGGTCCGGCGGAGGCTCTGCCGCGGCTGACCGGTGGCAGCGGCGGTGGCAGTGGCGGCGGCCGCAGCCGGTACGGTCCAGGAGGCGCCGTACTGCTGGTGCAGATCCCCCGCGACCTTGCGGGCCGACCGGATCAGCAGCGACTTGTCCAGGCGCCCGCGCTTGCGGCCGGCCAGCTGCTCGGCGCCGGCCGGGTCGTCGGCGATCGTCCCGACCACGCGGGCACCCGTCTGGGCGTGCACCAGCATGTCGTTGACCTGCCCGGAGACCTTGCCTGCGCTGCTCGGGTCGGCGACCAGGACGACCCCGATCAGCGGGGTGGCCAGGCCGGCGGCACCGCGCGGCCCGCCGTGCAGCTTGGTGGAGAGTACGGCGGCACGGTCGCGGACCCGGGCGATGGACTCGGGCTCGGTGCGCGCGACGAGGAGCACGAGCGCGGCGTGCGGGAACAGCTCGGCCGCCGGGGTGTCGCCGCTGATGCGGCCGCAGTCGGCGATGACGTCGGCGGCGGAGTCCGGGGAGTCCCCGAGGGAGGCGAAGGCGCGCCCGAGTGTGGGCCACAGCCCGGTGAGCCCGGCGGCCTGCTCGGCGCTGCCGAGCCCGACGAGCACGTCCAGCCCCCCGCTCAGCGGCTGCACATGGTCCCAGAGCTGGTCGGGGACGAGGCCGCGGCGGGCGGTCGCGGCGATGGAGAGCATGCCGACGTTCGGGTTGAGCGGTCCGCCGTGCGCGGCGGCGCTGCGGTAGACGAGGTCGCCGCCGGCCGGGTCGGTCTCGGCGAGCAGCACGCGCCGCGGCCAGACCGCGGCCAGGGCGACGGCCGCGGTGGTGACGCCGGGGGAACCCTTGTCGGCGGCCAGTGCGATGAGGGCCATGGGTGTCCCGCCGCTCTCAGTTGCCGGGAACGACGACGACGGCGGCGTCACCCGAGGACGCGGCCTGGGCGACGGCGGCGGCGTCGGACTGGTTGACCAGCAGGGTGAGCGAGAGGGTGCCGGTGCTCACGGTGGCGTCGCTGTCGTCCCTCTTGTAACTGACCCGCGCGTTGTCGACGATGAGGTTGCCGCCGGCGGAGGAGCCGCCGTTCTTGCCGGAGCCCGAGGAGCTGGCGGAACTGGACGAGCCGCTGGAGGTGTTGTTGCCGACGCGGTACACGGCGACGATGTCGCCCGTCTTGATGTCCGACGGGTACTGGCCCTCCTTGAGGGCCACACCGACGGTCGCCTTGCCGGCGGCGAGGGTGCTCTTGCCGGCGAACATCTGCCCCACCACGACCGTTCCCTGGTAGATCGTGGACTTGGCCTTGAGGCTCTCCAGCGCGCTCAGCTGCGACCACTTGATGTAGTCGGTGCCGGGGTCGGCGGCCACCATCACGGACGTCACGTCGTTCCTGGTGACGGACTGGCCGGCCTGGACGTCCTTGGTCACCTTGATGACCTCGACCCGGTCGCCGGCCTGCAGCACCAGCATGGTGGCGCCCAGCGCGCCCACGAGGATGAGCAGCACGGCCAGGGCCGCCAGCGCGGGTTTGCGCTCGCGAGGTGCCGTGGGAAGCCGGTCACCGCCCGGCGACTGAACCGGAGCCGCGGAACGCCCCGCGCCCGCCCCCGTACGCTCCTGGATCTTCACGCAACCGCTCCCCGTACACCCAGAAAGTGTTCTACCGAATTCTCTGCAAGTCAGGACACTCCACCCCGGACCACGTATGTGGAATGCACCGGACGTACCGCCCGACCTGGGCGATTAGCCGCCGCTTGGGTGAGTGTCAAGCCATCGCACCGTATCAGCCACACATAAGCCCCTCAAGGCGCCTCCGGCCCCACGCGCACCGCCGCGCGGGCCATTGCCAACCAGCAACGACACGCCCCTGCCGAGCAGTCGGGAAGCGGACGGAAACGCTCCCGCACCTGTGCGACAGCGAATCCGCCGGCACCTCGACAAGTCACGCAACCCGGGACAGCCCGCCCCCTACCGACCCCGGTCGGCCACGAAGTACCCACGAGGCCTGCACGATTCACTCACGGTGGCGGCGGCACCCAGGGCGCCGGGGCGGTGCGAGCCCTATCGCCGGGAGTACGTGCCGACGCCGACGGACCGCCGCCGCTGCCCGGCGCAGAAGAGGGCCGACCCCGCCACCAGGAAGAGCCCCGCCGTGACGCCCAGACCCACGGTGTCAACGCCCCGCTCCCCGGGCTCCGCCTCGATCCACGGGTCCAGCGCGCCGAGCGGGTCCTCGAAGAGGACGACGCGCTCACCGGCAGCGAACTGACCTTGGCAGTTGGACTGTTCGGACACCTCGCGCACGGCGCCCGACGCCTCCACGACCCGGCAGACGGACAGCTTCGCGCTCTTCTTCACCCCTTGGCGCTCCCCGGTCCCGGTGATGACGGCAGGCACCCGCTCGCCGGCCTGCTGGGCGTACGTCGCGTAGAAGGCGGGCCCGGCGAAGAACGGCAGCGCCAGCACCGCGAACGAGGCGAACGTCGCCGCCCACGCCCGGTGCCAGACGCCTCCCGCGACGACGGCGGTCGTGGCGGCCACCGCCAGCCCGAGGACGACCCCCACCCACATCCCGTACGGATACTGCGCGACCACACCGGCGAGAACCCCCGCCACCGGCAGCCCGACAGCCCACACCAGACTGCTCCCGGTGGGCCGCCGCGCCCGCTCGCCCCCACCACCCGCCCCGGCCTCCCGCGCGACCGACGTCACTTCATGCATCCCCATACGGCATTGCCCCCGCGCACTGACCGACACCGACCGGCCGACGACGTGCGCATACCGACCGGCCTCTTACCGGCGGCCCACCTTAGCGGCGCCCCGTACTACGCGAGTGGCCCGTGCGGCGGGCCGCTCGTCGAGGCATCCGCTCGGCCCGGGCCCAAAGGACGCTCGCATATGGTTACCGCTCATGTGGCCAGGAGAACAGCCGCCAGGGGGCGGGCAGAACCCTCAGCAGCCGGGGACCGGACAGCAGCCGAACCCCTACCAGCAGCCCGGATACCACCAACCGAACCCCTATCAGCAGTCCCAGCCGTGGAACGCGCCGAACGCGCCGACGCAGCCGTCCGGTTCGTCGATGCCGCCGCCCCCTCCCGGCGGCGGCCGCGACCGCGTGAGACTCATCGCCCTGGTGGCGGCAGCAGCCGTCGTGGTCGCCGCGGGCGTGACCGGGTACGTCGTGCTCGGCGGCGGCAAGGACGACAGGGTGGACCCCTCCCCCACCCAGTCACCGACGCCGCCGGCACCCAGCCCGGCCGATCCCCGCGGGGGCGGCGGCGACACCGCCACGGTCAAGGGCTGGAAGGTCGTCGCCAACCCGAGCGCGGGCATCAAGTTCGACGTTCCGCCGCAGTGGGCGCTCAAGTCCACGAGCTGGGTCACCTACGTGTCCGAGAACGACGACCCGGACGACAAGCCCCTGATCGCGATCCGCGCCCCCGCCTTCTTGCAGGAGCAGTGGTGCTCCTCGGACGACGACAAGGACGGCACGCCGGAGTACACGGCGCTGGCCGCGGCCGGCTCCCGCCGGGACAACGGCGCCAAGAGCACCGAGGCGATAGCCGGCGCCGACCCGAGGACATGGGTGTACGGCCAGTACACCCAGCCCGACACGGCCAAGGTGAAGGCCGGCACCGTCGAGCCGTTCACCACGGCCTCCGGCATCAAGGGCAGCCTGGGCAGCGCCTGGTCCGTGGGGGTGGCCAAAACCAAGAAGTGCACCACGAACGGCAAGGCCTGGACGTTCGCCTTCAAGACCCCCCAGGGAGACCTGGCCTCCTGGTCCTTCTTCGCCGCGAAGGGAGTCCCCGGCGAGGTACCGGACGCGACCGTACGGCAGATCGCGGCGACGGTACGGGTCTACCGGGCTCCGGCGACATGACGGCAGAACCGGCGGGGCGGGCAAAGGACGGACACCGTGACCTGAAATGGCGAAAGGTGGCGGAAGCCGGAGCCCGGCTTGGCGTGACCGAGGCCCCCACCGATACCGTCGGTCCGCCTTCCCCCACCACCAGCGAGAGAGCCCTCACCACATGAGTGACCTTCACCTGGAAGACACGATCTTCGCTGATCTGAAGAGAACGTTCTCCACGATCAGCGAACGCATGGAGACGACCCGCCGCACCCTGCGCGGCACGGACGCCTCGGCCGTCGGTGAAGGCGGCCTCATCGATGACGTGCACGACTTCGCCGACGACTGGGCCTACGGCATCAAGCAGCTCGGCAAGCACACGCACGGCGCCGTCAAGATGATCGACACGATCAGCAAGTCCTTCGACAAGCTCGACCTCGATCTCGTCGAGTCACTGAAGGCTCCCAAGAAGAAAGGCAAGTGACGTGAGTGGTGGGCGGCCGTCCTTCCCGCACATCGGCTGGGACCCCACACCGGGCGACGTGGAGGACACCCGCCAACTCGCCAAGAACCTCGGCGGACTGGCGGGCGAGCTGGGCACGTCCCTGCGGGAACTGGAACGCATCGAGTGCGGCGCCTGGAAAGGCAAGACCGCGGTCGCTTTCGCCCAGTACATCAGCAAGGACGTCACCCCGCTGGTCCGCAAGAGCCACGACTCCTTCGACAAGGCAGCTCGCGCTCTGCATCACTGGGCGGAACAGCTCAAGGGCTTCCAGGAGGAAGCGGTCCGGCTGGAGAAGGAGGCCGGGGAGAAACTCGATGCCGAGACCCAGGCCAAGAACAAGGCCGGCAGCGAGGGCAGCGACGAACTGGGCAAGGCCTCCAGCGCGGTGGACGGCGTCATCGGCAAGGTCCACGACCTCGAAGACCGGTACAAGAAGGCCGCCGGTCACATCAGCAAGGAACTCGACAAGGCCGGCGACCTCGCACCCGACGAGCCCGGATTCTGGGACAAGCTGGGCCACGGAATCGTGAACGCGTGGAACGAGACCGGGGACTGGATCAAGGATCACGCGGACCTGATCAAAGAGATCGGTGACATCCTCAGCGACGTCACCGCGATTCTCGGCGTACTGGCCATCATCACCCTTCCTTTCGAACCGCTCGGCGCGATCTTCGGCGCTGCGGCCGTACTGACCAGCGGGCTGGCGCTACTGTCGCACTCGGTGGCGATGGCTGGCGGGGCGGACGTCAGCTGGTTGACGATGGGGACGGATGCGATGGGGTTGCTTCCGGGGTTCGGGCTTTTCAGTAAGGGTGCGAAGGTCGCGAGCAGGGCAGCTGCGACAGCCCGGATCGCGGAATTCGGCGGGGGTTTCGCCGCCTCCGAAATTGAGAAGTCTTTTGTGCTCATCGCCACGGGCGACATGGCCAAATCCGTGGAGGGCGGCCTGGGCATGCTGGGACGCCGAGTCGTGCTTGGTGGCACGGGCGAACGCCTCGGGCTACTGTCGCACGCAAGCGGGGTGAAGGGGCGGCTCGCTGGCCTCGCCGAGGCGGGTTACCACCAAGGCCAATGGCTCGGTACCAAAGGGTTGGCGGCCGCCAAGGAAAAGTGGACCGTCGACCCGTTGAGTAAGCTCGGAAGGGGGATCGACGTGACCGGAAAAATCCTTCCCAAGGGAATCAGTATCGCGTTGCACGGCGGGCACCTCATTGATCCCGGAGACCGTCTGCACCAATCCGCGACCGCACACTGAGGCTTGCACCCATGACGATCTGGCAACCGGACCCGGACGAGACGCTCGTAGCCCGCTGTGGGGTGAGTTTTGCGACCGGCGCTGCCACTCCTGTCTCGGGCATGCGCTGGTTCCGCGACACCGAGCGCCGCGACATCCAGAACCAACTGCCCGACTGGCCGGACGGCCCCCACTTCACCGTACGCACCAAGGGAGAACGGCGACTGCGGCAGGGGGGCAAGTTCGGAGCAGGGCTGCTTGCTGTGGCAGTGCTCGGCGTTCTCGAATCACTGGCTGGCTCCGGAAGCACCGGGAACGTCGCGAGACTGAAGGATCCGGAGGAGCCTGAGAATGAAGTCCAGGACTTCCCTGTCGTGTGGGCGGCACCCGGAACACTCGCTCGCACCCTGCCGTGGCAACTCGATCCCGGACGCCGCCCGAAGGAATACCACACCCACTTGGTAGCGACAGACAGACGAATCCTCCTTCTGGGTTTGCTGGAGGAAAGTGACACCCCTGAGGACGAAGTGCTTTGGGAGACGCAGCGCAGCAATGTGGCCACCACGCAGAGGATGAAGTTCAGTCGATACCAGACAGACTTCAAACTGGTCTTCTCAGACGGGTCCTGGTGTCGGCTCGCCGGATGGAACACGAACTGCCGGGATGATGTCACTCGGGCACTCACCCCTCCTCTGACACTGGTGACAACCGGGGGCTTGACTCCAGGGCAACAAGAGGCCATCACCAAATTCCTCGCACGCCAGGAGACGCCTGGCAAGCTTCTGATCACCCGTCGACCCAGCGGAAACCTCTTGGCCGAGTACCTGAAGACCACCAGAGTTGCCGCCTCCTACGGAATCGGCGGCGACTTCCTCCTCATGGGCCCCCACGACGAAAACTTCACCTACACACCAGGCGACATCTGACCCCCGATGGAAACCGAAAACCCGTGACCACACCACTCCTGACAGTCCACCCCGAGATCCCACCCCTCTCTTTCCACATCCCCGACGGCTTCTTCTCGCTCCCCCTGGCAGAGACGGCGGAAGAGCGCGCGTCGCTCTCCGATTCGTTCGTGCGTGAGCTGTACTCGCGCGGTGACGATTCCTTGTGGTCCCCCGCAGCCCCCTACTACGCGGCCCTGGCCGAGCAGCTGGCCTCGACCGGTCTCTCGTACTCGGCCATCGGTCTCTTCTCCACCGATGAGGGCGGTGTAGCCCAATGCGCCTTCACGGTGGCCGCCGTGGAGACGGACCAGACCAGCCCCGACATAGCCGCGAACGGCATCCTCGCCGTCCTGAGCAGTGATCCGCGCCGAGACGCGCGTTGGATGGACCTGCCCTGCGGGCCGGCCGTCTCCTGCGTGACACTGCGCGAGATCACGCTCTCTCCGGAGATCACGGCCGACGGCAGCGAGAAGGAGCTGCTCACAGGGCAGATCCAGGTGCATGTGCCTTTTCCGAACGCCCCCTATACCGCCGTATTCACCCTTGACACCGCGTCCACCGAATACTGGGGCGAGTTCTGCGACACGATCACGGCGATCTTGCGGACAGTCTCCTTCGACGTCACCGAGACGGCACAGCCGTCCGAACCGGCATGAACGTCATGAACCTATAGGTCAGCGAGGTAAGGCACATGGCGATCTGGACTCCGGAACCGGGCGAAGTGCTGCTCGCCCGTGACTCCATCGTCTTCGCCACCGGGACCGCGCCCAAGGTGTCCGGTATGCGCTGGTTCCGTGATCCGCGGCGGAACGACATCCACCAAGAGCTGCCCGGTTGGCCCGCAGGCCCCTGCTTCGCGCTCGGTGCTGAGCCAGGAAAGACGCCAGGCGGCAACGCCGCCGCTCTGGGGCTGCGCGCCCTGTACGTTGCGATCGGCGGGGCCCTTGAGGCACTCGGTGGAACGGGCGGCTTTCTGCCGGGCCGCAGTGCCGGTCCCGGGCGTCCGCAGGAACCGGAGAACGAAGTCGAGGACTTCCCCGTCATGTGGGCGGAGCCGGATTCCGTCGCCCGGACCCTCCCCTGGCAGCTCGACCCCGCCCGCTGCCCCGAGAGCTGTCGCACCCACCTCATCGTCACTGATCGCCGTCTGGTCGTCGTCGGATTCACCGGCGACGACCTCTCACGGGACGAAGTTCTCTGGGAGATCGATCGCTCCGAGGTCAGTGGCGCCGAGACCATGCGTTGCAGCGCCGTGGGGGGCGATATCAGGATCCACTTCGCTGACGGCTCGTGGTGCAGACTTGCTCCACCGAGCAGTCGTGTTCACTGGTCGATCACTCGTCATTTGGCCGGGTGCGCCGAGTTGGTCAGCTCCAGTGACCTCACCTCACGCCAGAGCCGCTACGTCGATTCCTATGTCTCGTCCCTTGGCGAACGGAACACGTCGGTCGAACCGGTCATCACTCGCCGTCGCAGCGGCAATTTCCTCATCGAAGTGACGACGACCATCCCGGTCAAACCGGACCACGGCCTGCTGAAGTCGTACGCGTTCATGAGCAAGGCGGGCCGGCGCGGTGGGTTCAATCCCGCAGACCTCTGACGTCGACGGCTCTGCGCTCACGTGAGATCTCTTGGCCTGCCGCTCAGTCGAACGGCACCTCCTCGACCACGTTCTCCTTGAAGCGCCAGGAACCCCGGTTGCCCGCCGCCTCCGCTCGCAGGCCCGTTTCCCAGGCGATGCGGGCCGCCTGTTGCTGGGAGAGGTCGGGGTAGTCCTCGGGGTGCAGCTTGATGTAGCCGCGTCGGTCCGCCGGATGGGCTCGCAGGGCCTCGCGCAGTCGTTGCTCCTGCTCCGCTCGGGTCGAGTGGTTGCGGGTGACCGCCTTGTACGCCTTACGCAGGGTGGCGCCGGCCGCCGGCTCGTTCTCGCCGCGCCGCATCACGGCGGCCGACCCCCGCCATGCCATCCAGGCGACAGCGGCGAGGGCGCAGAGGGCGAACGCGGCCGAGCCGATCATCTCGCCGGTGGCGTTGGCCTGGGCCGGGGTCCGGGGGCGCAGTACGCCCTTCGGGTCCTCGATCACCGTGAGGGTCTGGCCGATGTCGTACGAGTCCGACGAGGTCTTCAGTGGGGGGCCCGGCACCTTCGAGCCGTCCGGGCGCCGCAGCTCGTAGTTGTAGTCGCGGGCCTTGCGGCCCTCCGCCGGGTCTCGCCATTGCCGGACGACCTCGGCCGAGACCTGCTCGCCCCTGCGCTGCAGCGTGAGCACGTCGCGGGCCATGCCGGCGACGTACACCGACATCAGTGAGGTCGCCAGGACGAACAGCATCGCGTACGTGCTGGATTCTCTCGCTCCCAGCTTGCGGAGCAGCAGGATCAGGATGCCGGCGTGCACGATCCAGAGCGGTATCAGGAGGGCGGGTCCCGTCCTGTCCGCCAGGGCGAACATGCCCGCGATCGCGGCGAGCACGTAGCAGCCGGTTCCCACCGCCCAGAGGGAGGGGTGACGTGCCCGCCCGGCTTGCGCCGGGGTGAGGGTCCGGCCGCTCATGTTCGCCCCTCCGCTCCTCCGGCGGCCGGGGCGTGAGGACCCGGCTCCTCTTCGCTCCGCGGCTCGTCGGCCGAGATCGACCTCATGATGCCGCTGAGCAGGTCAAGGTACTCGGACCAGTGTGCGACGTCTTCCGTGGTGAAGACGAACAGCACGGACCCGGGGCCCTTCTCCAGCGGCACGCAGAGCTGCAACTGCCTTACTGTCGTGGGGATCGGAGTGTCCAGGCCGAAGAAAGCACCCGGTATCCGCACGTTCTGGTCGTCGATGCAGAGGGCCGCCATGCCGTAGGGGAGCATGACGAGGCCGACCTCGGCTTCGGGGTGCATGGCGCGCCATTGCGCGGCCGTGCGTCTGGCCGAGCCCGGCCGGTCCTGCCGCCCCGGGCCACGCTCCGGTCGCTCGACGAGCACGCACAGCGTTCCCTGGGACAGTTCGTCATCGGGCATGCGGACGAAACAGCTCGACACGTGTTCGGCGCCGGCCGCGATCATCGTCTGGAGGACGTATTCGCCCGATACGACGAGTCCGAATCGCTGTTCCGGGGTCGCGTCGGCGAACATCAGCTCCGTGGCCTCCGCCATCCGGAGCATGCGTGCCTCCGATGGCTCGCCCAGGTCGAACGCGGTGAAGCCCGCAGGGAGCTCGAACCAGAAGTCGGGGACCTCGGGGATCGCGGTGGTGGTACGGCCGGCCGTCGCCTCCGGGTGAATGCCGCTGGACGCCATCAGTCCGTCAGCTCCCAGGCGCCCAGGCCGATGGCGCTGCCGATGGCCACGAGGCCGCCGAACTTGCCGCCTCCGGTTCCCGTGGCGATGTTGGCCGCACCGGTGCCCCAAGTAGCCGCGTCGTACCTTCCCTTGCTCGTTTCGTAGGCGTTGAGTGCCGTCGGAGCCGTCCAGCCGAGCGCCGCGGCTGCCTGGACCCCCTCCGTCGCGGTCAGGGCCGCGCCGCGTGACACGCCCATCTTGGTCGCGAGGGCCATCACCGGTTTGTCGATGACCGCGGCGACAGGGTCTGCCGCCTTCATGGCGGTCTTCGCGGTCACGCCGGCGGTCTTGATCCCGATCCTGGTCCCCGCGACGAGGCCCTCTGCTCCGCGGGCCGCCTTGACACCGGCGGTGACCCCGGACTTCGCGGCACCGACGCCGGGCACCATGCCGAGGGCGTCGCCTCCCAGGGTGAGCCAGTTGCCGATCCGTTCACCGGTGGGCGGGAAGAGGCCGGACACGCCGTAGGAGGCGGCATGCGCGAAGAACGCCACAGCGCTCAGCCCGATCGCCAGCGGAGCGAGGGCGGGGCAGAAGATGGCGATGACGCCGACCACCGAAGCCGCGACGGTGATCCAGTCGGCGTGGCTCTTGAGCCAGTCGCCGACGTCGGACAGGAGCTCTCCCACCTGATCCGGCAGGTCGGCCAGGGCCTTGCCGAGGTCTTCCAGGGCGTGACCGAGCCTGTCCCACATACCGGGCTCGTTCGGTGCGATGTCCATCGCTGATTTCAGGCGCCCGGCGATCTTTTCGCCGTACTCCTGGTAGTCCTTGCCCATTTCGTGGCCCTGCCGGCGAAGCTCTTCCAGCTCGTGCTGCTTCGCGTTCACGGCCCGGTTGGCTTCCTGGAGCCTGTCCTTGCGGTCCTTGGATTCCCCGGCTTCACCGGATTCCTTGGAATCCTTGGATTTCTTGTCACCTTGGCCTCGGCCAGAATTCTTGAGCTTTTCGGCTTTTTCGTGCGCACTGCCCAGTTGCTCGCTCAGGTGAGCCGCCTGAACTTCCAGACGCGCGGCAGCCTTTTGCTTGCGTTCCATGTAGGACGCCCAGTCCTTGAGGGGGCCGGCGGCGTCGGAGAACGAATCCCGGGCGTCGTCCATGCGGGGCCGGAAGTCATTGTCGAACTTCTTCCGGAATGCCTCGGCCGCCTCGCCCTTCCAGTCGCCGGCGCCTGTTCCGTGGAGCACCTGGCAGATCTCGTCGAGCGCCTTCGCCGTCTCGTGGACCGTCTTCGCCACATCGTCGGCCACCACGTGGTCACCAGGACAGGGGACGAAACCCAGCGCCGGGAAGTCCTCCAGCCGTGCCTCGGCCATGCCTACTTCCCCCCGTTTCCGCCCCGGCCGGCCTTGCCCTTGCCCTGGCCGGCCTGTGCCAGCTCATGGTCCAGTTCCTCGAAGGCGTGCTTCATGTCGAGCAGGGCCTTCGACGCCTTCTCGGAGAACTTCGTGAGCTGCTTGATCCCGTACGACCACTCGTCGCCGAAATCGTCCATGCGCTTCGCCAGTTCGGGAACTCCCATGGAGTCGCCGCTCACCTGGGCCATGTCCCGGCCCGGCTTCCTCATCAAGTGGGCTATATGGTCGAGATTGTTTCTCACTCGATTCAGCACGGCATGATCGATCGACAAGTCACTCATATTTCCCCCATTGTCAACATGAGACCCTGCTTCCGAACCGCGCAGGCGACCGGCAAGGAAGGTGAAACGGTGTGTCCAGAAGCACCGACCGCACCACGAGGAACCGCCTCGGCGTGGCCCCGGACGCCGGAGCATGGTGCACGATCGGCAAGATCCCCGAGCCGCCCGCGCAGGTGCACGAGGCGGCCGGGGCCGGGCGGCTGCGGCCGGCGCCGCTCAGGCCGCTCGGTGTCCTGGGCGCCGTGCTCGTCGCGCCGCTGATGCCCATCGCGATGCTGTTCAGCCTTCTCGCCTCGGGCGAGGAGGCCCTCAAGCGTCTGCTGTCCTCGGCGCAGGACCGCGAGCGCGCCCGTGCCGCGGACCTCGACGCCGAACAGCGCGGCCGGGCCGTCGTCGAGCACGGCCTGGACAAGACCTTCGACGGCGACTGGACCGGGGCGGCCGGTCAGTTCCTGCTGCGCTGGTACGGCCATTCCTCGCACCACCAGAGGTTCGTCCTGCTGTCCCAGGGCCGCGTCCTGCTGGCAGCGCCCCCCAGGCGGGTGAGTGTCCGCAGGGAGGACCGCATGCGCGTCGTGGCCGAACTCGCCGCCACCGAGGCGGTGGTGGAGGACCCCCTGAACGGCGTCCACGAGAGCGACAAGCTCCGCATCCGTTTCTCGGACGGCTCCTGGCTGACCCTCACCACGGAGGAGTGGCGCAGCGATCTCCACCAGTACCTGACGCGCCACGCCCCGTCCGGCGAGGCCGGCGAAGCCGGAGCATGAGTCCCGGGGGCGCGGTGGGCGGTGGCGGCCACCCCCACCGCGCCCGGGCGCCGGAGCCGGCTCAGCCCTTGGCGCCCTGCGCCAGGTGGTGGTCCAGGTCCTCGTACGCCTGCTTCGCCTTCTTCAGGAAGTCGGACAGGCCGTGCAGGCCCTGGATCGTCTTCGTCGCGCCCTTGGTGAAGTCCTTGATCGAGCTCTCGTAGGCACCCGAGGCCTTCTGCGTGGTGAAGCCGTGCTCCACCAGCTGCTCGACGCCCTTCTCGATGCTCTTCAGCTGCGCTTCCATGTCGTGCATGGCCTTGAGGAGGTCAGTGGCCTTCTTCTCCATCTCGGAGTAAGTGAGGTCTGCGTCCTTACCGCCCTTGCCCATGGGGGCTCCTCCCGTTGTGTTGCCGTAGGGCCGTCCCCCGCGGCTCGCGTCGTACGGCCGCTCCGGTCGTGTACCGGTCGTCCGCACGCGCAAAGATCTTACGGGTGGGGCTGTGGGAATGACAGGGACGTCGGGCGTCGGGCCCGTGAAGGGCCGCACATCCCGTTGCGCGGGAGGAAACGCGGGCGGTTAAGGTCACTTCGACCGCGCGCCCCTGCGTCCAGCGTTCCGGAGGGGGCCGAAGCCCCGCGAGGAGGATGAACGTGCGCCTGAGCCTGACCGTCGTCGACCCGCTCGGCGGTGCCAGCGCCGACGTGGTGCTCGACGCCGATCCGGAGTCGACCGTGGGCGACATCACCCGCGAGCTGGCCCAGCAGATCGGTCCGGGCGGCGGCGGTGCGCAGGTCATCTCCCTGCGGGGGCACGCCCAGGGAGTCCACCAGGGCACCGCCGGGGCACCGCAGGCGTACGTCGACGGCTACCCCCTCGATCCGGACGCCAACATCGCCGGGTCGCCGCTGCGCGAGGGCGCCGTCGTCAGCCTGTACGACCCCGCGGGCTGCCTCTTCGGCGAGCCCACCGGCGTCGTGGAGTTCCGGGTGGCCGGCGGCCCGGCGGCCGGGACCGTGCACCGGCTCGGCGTCGGCCGGTACGACATCGGCAGCGGACCGGCCGCGCAACTGCGCGTCGACGATCCCGAACTGGGCCAGCGGGCCGCCACGTTGTCCATCGCCATCGACGGCACCTGCGAAGTCAGCCTCCACGACCTCCCGGACGACCGCCGCGAGAACAGCGGCACGACCGGCAGAACCGACACGCCCCGCACAACCGGCACAACCGGCAAGCAGGCCAAAGAAGCCGAGAAGAAGAACAAGAAGAACAAGAACGACAAGAACAAGGAAAAGAAGAAAGAGGAGGAGAAAGGCCGCGCGCAATCCCGAGCCGGCGGCAATCCCCTCCCCCGCCTCGACGGAGAGACCTTCGACGGCGGTTCCTGGCCCCTGGGCGCGCAACTCGCCCTCGGCAACAGCCTGCTGGAGATCGCGGCGTACACCCCGCCGAACGCGGCCCTGAAGTGGTCCGAGGACGGTACCGGCCTCGACTACAACCGGCCGCCGCGGCTGCGGCCGGCCGAGCGCAGGACCGAGTTCCAGCTGCCCGGTCCGCCCGGTGAGTACGAGGCGCGGCCGCTGCCCTGGCTGATGGCGCTGTTCCCGCTCGTCGGCGCGGTGGTCTCGGTGCTCGTCTTCGGCCGCTGGTACTACCTGATCATGGCCGTGATGAGCCCGGTCATGATGGTCGGCAACTACGTCATGGACAAGAAGCACGGCCGGACATCGCACGTCAAGCAGGTCAAGGAGTACAAGGAGCACAAGGAGCGGATCGAGCAGGACGCCCAGGAGGCCCTGGTGGCCGAGCGCGCCGACCGGCGCCAGGCCATGCCCGACCCGGCCGCGGTGCTCGCCTTCGGCACGGGCCCCCGGACCCGGCTGTGGGAGCGCAGGCGCACCGACGCCGACCACCTGCTGCTCCGCGTCGGCACCGGCCGCGTCCCCTCCGAGGTCGTCCTCAACGACCCGCAGCAGGACGACCACAAGCGGAAGGTCACCTGGTTCCTGGAGGACTCCCCCGTCGCCCTGCCGCTGAAGGACCTCGGGGTCGTCGGCATCGCCGGGCCCGCGGACTGCGCGCGGTCCCTGGGCCGGTGGGCGGTCGCCCAGGCCGCGGTCCTGCACAGCCCCATGGACGTCCAGTTCTACGTCCTCACCGAGAACGACGCCCACCCGCGCTGGGACTGGGTCCGCTGGCTGCCCCACGCGCGGCCGCCGGGCGGCCAGGACGTCAACGTCCTCATAGGCACGGACTCCGAGACCGTCGGCGCGCGCGTCGGTGAGCTGACCCAGCTGCTCGCCGCACGGCAGAAGGCCCTCCAGGAACGCGGACGCGGCAGCGACGGGCCCGCCTTCGCCGACCCGGACATCGTCGTCGTCTGGGACGGCTCCCGCCGGCTGCGCTCGATGCCGGGGGTCGTACGGCTCCTGCGGGAGGGCCCGGCCGTCGCCATGTACGCGATCTGCCTGGACGAGGAGGAGCGGTTCCTGCCCGGCGAGTGCCAGGCGGTCGTGGTCGCCGAGCCGCGCCGCGCGGACGGCAGCGCGGGTGGCGCGGCGGCCAGCGCCGTGCCGCAACCCGCCGCCGGTGGCTTCCCCTCCTTCCACGCCTGGCACCGGACGGCCGCCCAGCCCTCGCCGGAAGGCCCGGAACAGGCCCTCGAACTGCGGCTGCGGGTCGAGCAGAGCGGTTTCCTGCGCAGGACCGACGTCCGGCCCGACTTCGTCTCCCCGGCCTGGTGCGCCCGGCTGTCCCGCGCGCTGTCCCCGCTGCGGGACATCAGCGGCGAGACCGAGGACTCCGCGCTGCCCGCCGCCAGCCGCCTGCTGGACGTGCTCCAGCTCGAACCGCCCACGCGGGACGCGATCGCCGCCCGGTGGCGGGCGGGCGGCCAGTCGACGATGGCGGTCATCGGCGAGTCGTACGACGGCGCGTTCGGCATCGACATCCGGCGCGACGGCCCGCACGGCCTGATCGCCGGTACCACCGGCTCCGGCAAGTCCGAGCTGCTGCAGACCATCGTGGCCGCCCTCGCCGTGGCCAACACGCCCGAGAACATGACCTTCGTGCTCGTCGACTACAAGGGCGGCTCGGCGTTCAAGGACTGTGTGAAACTGCCGCACACCGTCGGCATGGTCACCGACCTCGACGCGCACCTCGTCGAACGCGCCCTGGAGTCGCTGGGTGCCGAGCTGAAGCGGCGCGAGCACATCCTGGCCGCCGCGGACGCCAAGGACATCGAGGACTACCAGGACCTGGTGCGCCGCGATCCGTCGCACGCGCCGGTCCCCCGGCTGCTCATCGTCATCGACGAGTTCGCCTCGATGGTGCGCGACCTGCCGGACTTCGTCACCGGCCTGGTCAACATCGCCCAGCGCGGACGTTCGCTCGGCATCCACCTGCTGCTGGCCACCCAGCGCCCGAGCGGTGTCGTGTCGCCGGAGATCCGGGCCAACACCAACCTGCGCATCGCGCTGCGGGTGACCGACGCGGGCGAGTCGACCGACGTCATCGACGCGCCCGAGGCCGGGCACATCTCCAAGAGCACACCGGGCCGCGCCTACGTCCGCCTGGGCCACGCCTCGCTGATCCCCTTCCAGTCCGGCCGCGTCGGCGGGCGCCGCCCGGGCGCGGCCGACCCGCGGACGCTGGCGCCCTGGGTGAGCCCGCTGGCCTGGACCGACCTCGGACGCGCCATGCTGCGCAAACCGAAGTCCGAGGCGCGCGAGGACGACGAGATCACCGACCTCAAGGTGCTGGTGGACGCCGTCCGGGAGGCCGACCGGGCGCTCGGCATCCCCGCCCAGCACTCTCCGTGGCTGCCCGCCCTGGAGGACACCCTGCTGCTGGACGACATCCCGGCGGTCCGCTCCCAGGGGTCGCTGCCCGCCGCCCCGTACGGCATGGAGGACCTGCCCGCCGAACAGGCCCGCCGTCCGGTGGCCGTGGACTTCGCCGCCTTCGGGCACCTGCTCGTCGGCGGCGCGCCGCGCTCCGGCCGCTCCCAGCTGCTGCGCACCATCGCGGGCTCGCTGGCCCGTACGCACTCCTGCGCCGACGTCCACCTGTACGGCGTCGACTGCGGCAACGGCGCCCTGAACGCCCTGACCCGGCTGCCGCACTGCGGCGCGGTCGTCGGCCGCAACCAGGTCGAGCGTGTCGTACGCCTGTTCACCCGGCTCACGGCCGAACTGACCCGCCGCCAGGACCTGCTGGCGGACAAGGGCTTCGCCGACATCGGCGAGCAGCGGGCCGCGGCCCCCGAGGAGGAGCGGCCGGCGCACATCGTGCTGCTCCTTGACCGGTGGGAGGGCTGGCTGCCCACGCTCGGCGAGTACGACCACGGAGACCTGACCGACCAGCTCTTCGCGCTGATGCGCGAGGGCGCGAGCGTGGGCATCCACGTCGTGATCACCGGCGACCGCCAGATCCTGGCCGGCCGGATCGCCTCCCTGACCGAGGACAAGTACGGTCTCCGGCTGGCCGACCGCGGCGACTTCTCCATGCTGGACATCAACGCCCGCAAGGTGCCGGAGGAGATCCCGCCGGGCCGTGCCTTCCGCAACGAGAGTGCGGCGGAGACGCAGTTCGCCCTGCTCTGCGCGGACACCACCGGCCAGGGCCAGGCCGCCGCGCTGGGCGCGATCGGTGACGCGGCGGCGGCCCGGGACGCGGACGTGCCGCGTGCCCGCCGCCCGTTCCGGGTCGACGTCCTGCCCGGCCGCATCTCCTTCGCGGACGCGTGGGCGATGCGCGACCCGGCCGCCGGTGCCTCCCCGCTGTGGGCGCTGGTGGGGGTCGGCGGTGACGAGCTGACCGCGTTCGGGCCCGATCTGGCCCGCGGCGTCCCGGCGTTCGTGATCGGCGGTCCGGCGAAGTCGGGCCGCAGCACCGTGCTGATGAACTTCGCGCGCTCCCATCTCGCGCAGGGCGTACGCCTGGTGCTGGCCGCCCCCCGGCCGTCGCCGCTGCGCGAACTGGAGGGCACGCAGGGCGTGCTGCGGGTGTTCACCGGCCGTGACATCGACGAGGACGAGCTGGAGGAGGCCATCGGGTCGGCCACGCCCGAGCAGCCGATCGTCGTCCTGGTCGACGACGCCGAGGTGCTCGACGACTGCGACGCCGAGGACGTGTTCAAGCGCATCGTCCAGCGCGGCGCGGAGGAGGGGCTCGCCGTCGTCATCGCCGGTGACGAGGAGGAGGTCGGTGACGGCTTCTCCGGCTGGCAGGTCGAGGCGAAGAAGGCCCGGCGCGGCATCCTGCTCTCCCCGCAGGACACCTCCGCGGGCGAGCTGATCGGCATCCGCACCAACCGGAGCATGGTCGGCGGCCCCGTCACACCGGGCAAGGGCATGCTGCACCTGGGCAGCGGCGAGTTCACGACGGTCACGACACCGCTGTAGCGGCGGTGCCCGTCACCCCGCCTTCGAACAACCGCGCCCGCGGCGTCCCCTCCCCCGGGCTCCCCCGTGCTCCCCCGTACGCCGTCCCCGTCCTCCGGCCCACCCCGGCAGGGTGGTGGCGCGGGCGGGCGGCGCACCGGGGGTTCCGGGGCCCGGGCGGGGTGCGCTACGGCCGCAGCAGGTCCACCTTCACGTCCGCCGGGAAGCCCGTGGTGGGGCCGACCCGGCGGGCGAACTCCGCGACCGCCGCGAGCTGCGGCGCGCCGAAGCGGAAGTCGAGGGTGGTGAAGTACCGCTCCAGGACCTTCTCGTCGAACGCCTCCCAGCGGGCCGCCTGCTCGGCGACCTTGCCGACCTCCTCCAGGGAGAGGTTGCGGGAGGCGAGGAACGCCTCGTGCACCTTGCGGGTGATCTCCGGCTGCCGCTCCAGGTAGTCGCGGCGCGCCGCCCAGACGGCGAAGACGAACGGCAGGCCCGTCCACTCCTTCCACAGCTGCCCGAGGTCGTGCACGTCCAGGCCGTAGCGCGGGCCGTCGTGCAGGTTGGCGCGCAGGGCCGCGTCGCCGATGAGCACGGCCGCGTCCGCCTCCTGCATCATCACGCTCAGGTCGGGCGGGCAGGTGTAGTAGTCCGGCGTCACCCCGTACCGCTCGGCGAGGAGCAGCTGGGCGAGGCGGACGGAGGTGCGGGAGGTCGAGCCGAGGGCGACCCGGGCGCCGTCGAGCCGGTCCAGCGGGACCTGCGAGACGATCACGCAGGACATCACCGGGCCGTCGCAGCCGACCGCGATGTCGGGGAAGGCGACCAGATCGTTCGCGTTCTTGAGGAACTCCACGAGGGTGACCGGCGCGACATCGAGTTCGCCCCGCACCAGCCGCTCGCTGAGCTTGTCCGGGGTGTCCTTGGTCAGCTCGAAGTCGAGGAGGGTGCCTGTTCTCGCGAGCCCCCAGTACAGGGGCAGGCAGTTGAGGAACTGGATGTGGCCGACGCGCGGCCGGATGCGAGAATTGTCCACATCGCGAGACTAGACCCTGGCCCGCGGGGCCCCGCCGCCACCCCCTCGCCCGGCGGCGTACCGTCCGGCTCGCGCGACGGCGGGCCCTCCGGCTCACCCGGTCGGCGGCTTCGCCGCCCTCGTCCGTCGGAGCCTCTGCGTCAACCTCTGACCAGAGCCTTCAAACATCCGGGTGACGTGATCTTGACCTCTATTGCTTTCCGGTAGCCGCATGCTAGGCTCACCAGCAAGTTGCAGTTTTGGTTTCCCTTGCAGTACAGAGCCTGCGGAGCATGTAACCGCGGGCTCTGGTCGTTTTCAGACGTATGCAGTTGTGCGGCGATCTCGTTTTCACACTTGCAGGTTCTGGAGCAGGGCGACCCTTTGAGCCCAAGGAGGGCTTATGGCTACCGGAACCGTGAAGTGGTTCAACGCCGAAAAGGGCTTTGGCTTCATTGCCCAGGAAGGCGGCGGCCCCGACGTCTTCGTCCACTACTCCGCGATCAACGCGACCGGTTTCCGCTCCCTCGAAGAGAACCAGCAGGTGTCCTTCGACGTCACCCAGGGTCCGAAGGGCCCGCAGGCGGAGAACGTCACCCCGGTCTGAGCGTCCCGCGCGCAGTAACCGATCTGATTGCAGTACCCAAGGAGCCCCGCGCCGTCAGGCAACGGGGCTCCTGCCTTTTCCCCGATTCCGATGCGGGCTTCCGCACTTCCGCCCTTCCGCACTACTGGGCTTCCGCACTTCCGCCCTTCCGCACTACTGGGCTTCCGCACTACCGGGCTTCCGCACTACTGGGCTTCCGCACTACCGGGCTTCCGCGTGAATTCTTCGCGAACTCCTCCGGTCGCGGCGGATCGGCACCCGCTCCCTCCCGTCCGGGTCCGGGCCCCGGAAGGTCAGGCCCTAGCCTTGCCGGGTGACTCTCGATGATCTGCGGGTGTTCGTGGCCGTGTGCCGGGCGGGCAATCTCAGCGCCGTGGCCCGGGACCTGGGCTGCACCCAGTCGGCGGTGAGCCAGCACGTGAAGCGGCTGGAGCGGGAGACCGGCGTCAGCCTGCTGGAACGCCAGCCCCGGGGGGTCGTGCCCACCCCGGCCGGGCGGATCCTGCGGACGGCCGCCGACGAGGGGATCACCGGCCTGGACCTGGCGCTGCGGCGGCTGCGCGACCTGGCGGACGGCGAGACGGGCTCGGTGCGGGTCGCCACCGGCGCGACGACCGTACGGCACTTCCTGGCGGACGCGGTCGTCGCCTTCCGGCAGCGCTACCCCAGGGTCAGCCTGGAGTTCTTCACGGAGAGTTCGAGCCGGGGCTGCTTCGACGCGCTGGCCGGCAGCGAACTGGACCTGGCCTGGGTCACGCTGGGCGCGCCGGTGCGCGGGATCGAGCAGCGCGCCGTGGTGGAGCTGCCCTGGGTGCTGGCGGTACCGGCCGGTGACCCGCTGGCGGACCGGGCCCACGTGGACGCCGGGGAGCTGCGGGACCTGCGGCTGATCCGGCTGCCGCCGAACTCCACGTCGGCCGCCCATCTGGACGCGGCCTGCGCCGAACTGGGCGTCCGCTTCGGCTCGGACACCAGCGTGGCCGACTGGGACACCGCGTTCCTGCTGGCCGAGCTGGGGGTGGGCCGGGCGCTGGTGCCCGCGCTGCCCGGCCACGGCACGGCGGGCGGCCCGCTGCGGCTGGTCCCCGTGCCGAGCCTGCGGCCGCTGTCCGTGGGCTGGGCGGTCCGCCGCTGGGACGCGCTCAGCCCACCGGCCCGGGCGTTCGCCCAGACGGTCGTGGAGTCCTGCCACGGCCTGCCCGCCACCCCAGGACCGTCGGCCTCCCTCACCCCCCGTACAACCCCTCCACCTCCCGCGCGAAGTCCCGCAGGACCGCCTCCCGGCGCAGCTTCATCGACGGGGTCAGGTGGCCCGCCTGTTCGGTGAAGTCGACCGGCAGGACGGTGAAGCGGCGGATGGACTCGGGGCGGGAGACCAGCTTGTTGGCCTCGTCCACGGCACGTTGCAGGACGGCCGCGAGGTCGGCGTCGTCGGCGAGGAGTTCCGGGGGCACGGGGTGCTTGCCGTTCATCCGGCGCCAGTGGGTGATGCCGTCGGGGTCCAGGGTGATCAGGGCGCTGATGTAGGGGCGGCCGTCGCCCAGGACCATGCACTGGGAGATCAGCGGGTGCGAGCGGAGCCAGTTCTCCAGGGGCGCCGGGGCGACGTTCTTGCCGCCCGCGGTGATCAGGATCTCCTTCTTGCGGCCGGTGATCGTCAGATGGCCCTCGTCGTCCAGGCACCCGAGGTCGCCGGTGGCGAACCAGCCGTCGTGCGTCGCCGGGGCCACTCCGGTGCCGTTCGGGTCCCAGTACCCGCGGAAGACCTGGCCCCCGCTCAGCAGCACCTCGCCGTCCGCGGCGATCCGCACCCGGGTGCCGGGCAGCGGCCAGCCGACCGTGCCGAGGCGGGGCCGGTGCGGCGGGGTGACGGTCGCCGCGCCCGTGGACTCGGTGAGGCCGTAGCCCTCGTAGATGTC
Organism: Streptomyces sp. NPDC047017; assembly: GCF_040644175.1. NCBI lineage: Bacteria > Bacillati > Actinomycetota > Actinomycetes > Kitasatosporales > Streptomycetaceae > Streptomyces > Streptomyces sp. NPDC047017. Next base: position 95,731 of record NZ_JBEYVW010000019.1, read on the forward strand.
GATGCCCGCGCCGGTGTAGAAGGCGGCCAGCCGGCGGCCCAGCGGGGAGCCGCCGCAGATGACGTGGCGCAGCCGGCCGCCGAGGGCGCCCCGGATGCGGCGGTAGACGAGGGGGTCGTAGCAGGCGCGGGCCGTCTTCAGGGAGCGGCCGGGGCCGGGGCCCGAGCCGTCCCTGCGGGCCTCGGCTGCCTCGGCGTAGCGGCGGGCGACCGAGGCGGCGCGGTCGAAGGAGGCCACCCGGCCGCCGCGTTCGGCCGTCGCCCGCGCGTTGTTGTAGATCTTCTCCAGCATGTACGGGATGGCCAGCAGGAAGGTGGGCCGGAAGCTCGCCAGGGCGTCCAGCAGGTCCTCGGCGGCCAGGCTCGGCGCGTGGCCCAGCCGTACCCCGGCGCGCACGCAGGCGACGGCCACCATGCGGCCGAAGACGTGCGAGAGGGGGAGGAAGAGGAGGGTCGCGGGCTCCTCGGACTCCTTGTCCCGGAAGACCGGGTAGAGGAGTTCGATCGCGTTGTCGACCTCGGCCAGGAAGTTGCCGTGGCTCAGGGCGCAGCCCTTGGGGCGGCCCGTGGTACCCGAGGTGTACACGAGGGTGGCCAGGGTGCCGGGTCCCAGGACGCCGCGGCGTACGTCGGTCTCCTGGTCGGGCACGGTCGCGGTGCCCCGTTCGGCGAGGCGGTCGAGGTGGCCGTGGTCCATCACCCACAGGTGGCGCAGGCCCGGCAGCCGGTCGCGCTGCGGGCCGAGGGCGGCGGCCTGGCCGGCCGTCTCGGTCACCAGGGCCACCGCGCCGGAGTCCTGGAGGATCCAGCGGACCTGGAAGAGGGAGGAGGTGGGGTAGACGGGGACCGTGACCAGGCCGGCGGCCCAGGCGGCGAAGTCGAGCAGCGTCCACTCGTACCGGGTGCGGGCCATCACCGCGATCCGGTCGCCGGGCGCCAGGCCCTCCGCGACCAGTCCCTTCGCCAGGGCGAGCACCTCGGCGGCGAACTCCCGCGCGCTGACGTCGTGCCACTGCCCGTCCGCGTCCCGGCGGCTCAGGACGCGGCGGCCGGGGTCCGCGGCGGCGTTCTCGAACGGCAGGTCGGCCAGCGAGCCGTGGGTGGCCCGGCCGACCAGCGGCGGTACGTACGCCTCGCGCACCCGGCCGTCCAGCCGCCGGGTGCGCGGCTCGACGGGGTACGGGCCGTCGGGGCGGCCCTGGCCGGAGCCGGAGCCGGGGCCGAGGTCGGGACCGGAGTGGAGACCAGGGTCGAGACCGGGGCCGGGGCCGGGTTCGCCCGCGTAGGGCGAGGGCGACGACGAGTACGAGATGGGCATGGCAGCTCCTGGGGCCTGTAGCCGCGCGCCGCGCGCCGCCGCATGGGGTACGCGCGGTACGGACCGGGTGGTTCACCGGTGGTGCGTTCACCGGTGGTGCGTGCGCGGCTGTGCGGGCCTTGGGTGTTACCGCCGGTTGCCACCGGGATCGTACGGCTCGCTCATGGGGAGTCCGTGCGGGTTCGGGGCGGGTTGTACGTCGGTTGGGGGCCGGGGGTGTGCAGTCCTGGCGACGGGGCCCGGCCGCCGGTGGGCGGGCTGTGCGGTCTCGCGGACCGGGCCCCGGCCGCCCGCGGGTGCCCGGTCAGGCGCGTTCCAGGATCGCCGTGACGCCCTGCCCGCCCGCCGCGCACACCGAGATCAGGCCGCGGCCGGGGCCGTCGCGGTCGGCGAGCAGCCGGGCCAGGGTCGCCACGATCCGGGCGCCGGTGGCGGCGAAGGGGTGGCCGGTGGCGAGGGAGGAGCCCGTGACGTTGAGGCGGGCGCGGTCGACCGGGGCCAGGCCGCGCTTCTCCCAGGCCGCCAGGGTCGCGAGCACCTGGGAGGCGAACGCCTCGTGGATCTCGACCAGATCGAAGTCCTCGATGCCGAGCCCGGCGCGCTCCAGCATGCGCGGGACGGCGTACGCGGGCGCCATGAGCAGTCCGTCCTCGCCGTCGGCGACGTCGCCGCGCACGAAGTCCACGGCGGCCGTCTCGTACGCCGTCAGGTAGGCCAGCGGTACCAGGCCGCGGGCGCGTGCCCACTCCTCGGAGGCGAGCAGCACGGTGGCGGCGCCGTCGGTGAGCGGGGTGGAGTTGCCCGCGGTCATCGTGGGGCCGGGGCCGTCCAGGCCGAACACGGGCTTGAGGGCGGCGAGTTGGTCCACAGTGGAGCCGGGCCGCAGGTTCTGGTCGCGGGACAGGCCGCGGAAGGGGACCACCAGATCCTGGAAGAAGCCGCGTTCGTAGGCGGCGGCGAGCCGCTGGTGGCCGGCGGCGGCCAGTTCGTCCTGGGCCTGGCGGGTGATGCCCCAGGCGCGGGCGGTCACGGCGGCGTGCTCGCCCATGGACAGGCCGGTGCGCGGTTCGGCGTTGCGCGGGATGTCGGGGACGAGGTGTCCCGGACGCACCCTGGCGAGCGCGCGGAGCCGGGCACCGGGCGTCTTCGCCCGCCGGGCCGCCAGCAGGATGCGGCGCAGGGTGTCGTTGACGCCGAGCGGCGCGTCGCTCGCGGTGTCGGCGCCGCCCGCGACCGCGGACTCGGTCTGGCCGAGGGCGATCTTGTTGGCGGCGGCGATCACCGCCTGGAGGCCGGTGCCGCACGCCTGCTGGACGTCGTACGCCGGGGTCCGCGCGTCCAGCGCCGAGCCGAGGACGGTCTCACGGGCCAGGTTGAAGTCGCGGGCGTGCTTGAGGACGGCTCCGGCGACGAACTCCCCTACCGCGCCCAGCTCCTGGAGCGCGTACCGCTCGACGAGGCCGTTCAGGGCGGCGGTCAGCATGTCCTGGTTCGAGGCGGTGGCGTACGGGCCGTCCGCGCGGGCGAAGGGGATGCGCGCACCGCCGACGACCGCCACCCGGCGGGCCTGGCGCGCGGCGCGGGTCCGGGGCCCGGTCCGGGTCCGGGTCCGGGCACAAGGGAACTCATCTCGACCTGCTCCTCACCCGTGACGTAGGCTTACCACCGGTAACATTACTCCAGAGTAAGCAAGAGTGGACCCAGGGGAGACGGCACATGGCCGACCGCTATCTGAGCTTCACCGGCACCGCACCCGGCCGCTTCCTCACCCGCCGCCTCGGCCTGCCCCAGCCCGCCGCCCTGCACCGCTGGTCACCCGGACGCCCGGCGCTCGACGGCCCGCTGCTGCGCCGGACGGCGGGCACCTCCGCCCTGGGTCCCGGCCTCGCCGCCGTCCTGGCCCGCACCGGACTGCCCGCCGCCGAACAGGGCCCCGCCGCGGACCAGGGCCCCACCGGTGACGAGGGCCCCGCCGCCGGTGGCCGGGCCCCGGCCGCCGTCGTGCTGGACGCCACCGGCGTCCGGGACGTGCCCGCGCTCGCCGGGGTGCACGCCGCGCTGCACCCGGTGGTCCGGTCCCTCGCCCCGAGCGGCCGGGTGGTCGTGCTGGGCGCCCCGCTGGCCCCGGACGACCACCACCAGGCCGCCGCCCAGCAGGCCCTGGAGGGCTTCACCCGCTCGCTCGGCAAGGAGATCGGCCGCGGCAGGACCGTCAATCTGGTCCGGCTCACCGACGCCTGGGCCGCCGAGTCCACCCTCCGCTTCCTGCTCTCCCCCAGGTCCGCCTACGTCAGCGGCCAGGTCGTCCACGTCGGAGCGCAGGAACCGGCCGCCCCCGACGACTGGGAACGCCCCCTGGCCGGGCGCACCGCGCTCGTCACCGGCGCCGCCCGGGGCATCGGCGAGGCGGTCGCCGAGACCCTCGCCCGGGACGGCGCCCACGTCGTCGTACTGGACGTCCCGGCGGCCGAGCGGGACGCCTGCGCGGTCGCCGCCCGCCTCGGCGGCACCGCCCTCGCCCTGGACATCACCGCCGCCGACGCGGGCGACCGGATCGCCGCCGCCCTTCCCGAGGGCCTGGACGTGCTGGTCCACAACGCGGGCATCACCCGTGACCGGCGGCTGGCGAACATGCCCGCCGAGCGCTGGAGCCAGGTCCTCGACGTCAACCTCGCGAGCGTGCTGCGCACCACCGACGCGCTGCTCGCGGCCGGTGCCCTGCGCCCCGGCGGGCGGATCGTGGCCACCGCCTCCATCGCGGGCCTGGCCGGCAACGCGGGCCAGACCAACTACGGCGCGAGCAAGGCGGGCGTCGCCGGACTCGTCCGCGCCCTGGCGCCCCGCGCGCTGGCCGGGCACGGGGTGACGGTGAACGCGGTCGCGCCCGGGTTCATCGAGACGAGGATGACCGCCGCGGTGCCGCTGTTCCTCCGCGAGGCGGGCCGCCGGATGAACTCCCTCGGGCAGGGCGGCCTGCCCGTGGACGTCGCCGAGACCATCGCCTGGCTCGCCCACCCGGCCTCCGGCGCGGTCAACGGCCAGGTCGTCCGCGTGTGCGGGCAGAGCCTGCTGGGGGCGTGAGGCCATGACCGCCGCCGACCCGCACGACCGCACCGACCCGCACGACCGCGCCGACCCGGGCGACCGCACCGATCCGGGCGACCTCGCCGACCCGGGCGACCTCGCCGCCCCGCACGACCGCGCCGCCCCGGGCGACCTCGCCGATCCGGGCGACCGCGCCACCGTCGTCCTCCCCCGCTCCCCCGCCCTCGCCCCGCTCCTCGCGCGCGGCGCCCTGCGCTCCCCGCGCAAGCGGCCGTCCCCCGGCGCGCCCTTCCCGCGCACCCGGCTCGTGCTGCCGTCCGTCCGTGTGGACCTCGCGCGGCTGGCCGCCTACGAGCGGGTGTGCGGCTTCCCGACCGGCACCGGCGCGCTGCCGATCACCTGTCCGCACGTGCTGGGCTTCCCGCTCGCCATGCGCCTGATGAGCGACGCGGCCTTCCCGCTGCCGCTGCTCGGCCTGGTCCACACCTCCTTCGCCGTCACCCGGCACTCCGCCCTGCCGGTCACCGGGACGTACGAGCTGTCCGTGCACGTCGCCGGTCTCGCACCGCACCGGCGCGGCACCGAGGCCACCGTCGCCACCGGGCTGCGGGCGGCGGGCGGCGAGGTGGTCTGGGAGTCGGCGAGCACGTATCTGGCACGCCACCGCACGGCAGGGGAGGACGGCCGCGCGAGCGATCACGCGGAGCCCGCCCCGCCCGAGGACCCCCACTCCGAAGGGACCCGCGCCGAGGCCACCCCCCTGCCCACCGTCGACGAGTGGCACCTGCCCGGTGACCTGGGGCGGCGTTACGGTGCCGCGTCCGGCGACCGCAACCCCATCCACCTGCACCCGCTCACCGCCCGCCTGTTCGGCTTCCCCCGCGCCCTCGCGCACGGCATGTGGACCGTGGCCCGCTGCCTCGCCGCCCACGGCACCCCCGAAGCGGCCGCCGTCCGGGCCGAGTTCAGGGCGCCGGTGCTGCTGCCGGGCACGGTCGTCTACGCCGCCGACGGCAGCGGCCGCTTCGCACTGCGGGCGGCGCGGGGCGGGCGGCCGTACGTGACGGGCGAGGTGACGGCGCCGGCCGGGCGGCGGTGAGTGTCACTCCTCGGGCGCGGGCGGTGTCCAGGGCCGGCCCTCGCGGAGGTCGCCCAGTCCCGCCCAGGCGAAGTTCATCAGGGTGGCCGCCGCCTGGCGGGCGGTGACGCCCGGGGTGGTGTTGGCCCAGGCGGCCAGGGACTCGGCGGCGCCGACCAGTGCCTCGGCGAGCCCGGCGGCCTCGTGCCCGGACAGTTCCTGCCGCGCGGCCTCGATGATCAGCTGCGTGACGAACACGACGATCTGGGCCCGCATCACCCGCACCTCGGCCGCGAACCGCTCGCCGTGGGTACGGGCCTGCACATGGAGCACCGACCAGCCGTCCGGGTGGCGGGCGGTGTGCGTGAAGAACGCCCGCAGGCCCTCCCACAGCTGCCGGTCGGCGGGGAGGCCGGGGCGCACCCCGGCGCGCACGGCCGCCGCCAGGGCGCTCGCCTCCCGGCGGATGCAGGCGCTGAAGAGGTCGTCCTTGGAGTTCAGGTACAGGTAGACCAACGGCTTGGAGACGCCCGCGAGTTCGGCGATCTCGTCCATCGACGCGGCCATGTAGCCGCGGCGGCCGAAGGTCCGTACGGCGGCGTCCAGCATCTGCTGTTCCCGCACCGCCCGCGGCATCCGCTTGGTCTTCACGGCACCCATGCGCGCAAGCCTACGGTTCGCGCCGCCGGCGGCGGATCAGACGGCGCCGGAACAGACGGGCGCCGGAACAGTCCCGGAGCGGCGTCAGGACGTCTTGGTCCCGGCCCGCGCCCGCTCGTCGGCCAGATCCTCCGCCAGCCCGGCGGCCTCCATGTTCGCCTTCATCCGGTCCACCCGCGCGGCGACCTGCACCGACGCCCGGTCCCGCTCCTTGCGCAGCACGACGAAGCTGATCGGGGCCGAGAGCACCAGGGCGAGCAGGGGGATCCAGAGGCCGTTGGAGCCGTTGCGGCCGCTCGGCACGATATCGGCGTACACGAGCCCCCAGGCGACCGCGAGGCAGCCCAGGAAGATGCCGAGGCGCATCAGCGTGTAGCGGAGCATCTCAATCCACTCTTCCGTTCCGAACAGGGCCAAACAGGCACCGTCCAGTGAAGCACGCCGGACGCCCGGCCCGGCAAGGGGGTGGGGCGAGCGGGCGAAACCCCAGGTCGAGACGGCGGGCGGCGGGTCTCAGGACAGCGGGAGCAGCATGATCACGTCGTCGCGTTCGTCGCCCGGCGCCACCCGGATGGCCCCCGGCACCCGGCCGACCTCCTTGTAGCCGCAGGAGGCGTAGAACCGCTCCAGGCCGAGTCCGCCCCGGCAGGAGAGCCGGATCGCCTCGACACCGTCGAGGGAACGGGCAGCGTCGGCCGCCGCGGCCAGCAGGTCGCGGCCGTATCCCGCGCCCTGGTGGCGCGGGTGCACCATCACCGTGTAGAGCCACAGCCAGTGGGTCATCAGCCGGTGGGTGTTGCGGGTGAGGAAGGCGGTCGCCGCGACCCGCCCGTCCTCGTCGTGGCCGACCAGCAGCCGGGAGCGCCCCTCGGCCATCGCCACGAAGTGCCGGACCACTTCCGCCCGTATCTCCTCGCGCACGGCGGGCGCCACGAAGCCGACCGCTCCCCCGGCGTCCGTGACATCGGCCCACAGATCGAGGATGCCGTCGCGCAGGGCGCGGTCGACGGACGGATCCAGCGTAAAAGTAAGAGGCATTGCGCCAGCGTACCCATTACCCCAGGGCGGCCGCGGCGATTTTCAGATCGGAGACCAGCCCCCGGTACGCGCCCTCGCGGTCGTCCGCGCGCAGCACGGAGGACGGGTGGACGGTCGGCACCAGCCGCTCGGGACGCCCGTGGATCTCCTCCTCCAGCACCGTCCCGCGCACCCGGGTGACCCGGAACGACGAGCCGAGCAGCGCCTTGCCGGCCGTGGCGCCCGGCACCACGATCAGCTCGGGCTCCACCAGCGCCGGCTCGGCCGCCGGCCACGGGCCGCAGGCTCGGCGCCTTGTGGATACGGCGCTTGCCCGGCTCGGCCCGGGTGAACTTGAAGTGCTTGACCGCGTTGGTGACATACGCCTCGCCCGGGTCGATGCCCGCCTCGGCCGGCGCCCGGTCGAGCAGCTTGCCGGCCGGTCCGACGAACGGCCGGCCCCGGCGGTCCTCCTGGTCGCCGGGCCGCTCGCCGACGAGCATCACCCGGGCGTGCGCCGCGCCCGCGCCGAACACGGTCCGCGTGGCGTCCCGGTGCGGGGGGCAGCCCCGGCAGCCCGCGGCGGCCGCGCGCAGGGCGGCCAGGTCCGCGTGCGCCGGGACGAACGGCTCGGCGGTGTAGGCGTCCTCGGGTGCGGACGCGACCGCCTTGGCCTTGGTGGCGGGCGTCTTCGGTGGCGGACGCCTCAGCCTTGCGGCGGACGCCTTCACCCCGGCCGTGGACGTCTTCGCCTTGGTGCCGGCCATACCGGACGGGTACCCGCCCGGCATCCGGCCTCACGGCGCCGCGCGCCGCACCACCCCCCGGAACGGGCGCCGCACCACCCCCCGGAACGGGCGTCACACCGCCCCCCGGTACGGGCGTCACACCCGCATGGGCTGCGGCGACTCGCGGCGCTCCGCGTCCGGGCCGTCGTACTCCCGGATGATCTCGTACCGGGTGTTGCGCTCGACCGGGCGGAACCCGGCGTCGCGGATCAGCTCCAGCAGGTCGTCGCGGGTCAGCTTGTTCGGCGTGCCGTAGTTGTCCGCGTCGTGCGTGATCTTGTACTCGACGACCGAGCCGTCCATGTCGTCCGCCCCGTGCTGGAGGGCGAGCTGGGCGGTCTGCACGCCGTGCATCACCCAGAACACCTTCACGTGCGGCACGTTGTCGAACAGCAGCCGCGAGACGGCGAACGTCTTGAGCGCCTCCGCGCCGGTGGCCATCGTGGTCCGGGCCTGGAGCCGGTTGCGGACCTTGCCGTCCCGCACGTCGACGAAGTCGTGCTGGTAGCGCAGCGGGATGAACACCTGGAAGCCGCCGGTCTCGTCCTGCAGCTCGCGCAGCCGCAGCACGTGGTCCACCCGGTGCCTGGGCTCCTCGATGTGCCCGTACAGCATGGTGCACGGGGTCTTCAGGCCCTTCTGGTGCGCCAGCCGGTGGATGCGCGACCAGTCCTCCCAGTGGGTGCGGTGGTCGACGATGTGCTGCCGCACCTCCCAGTCGAAGATCTCCGCGCCGCCGCCGGTCAGCGACTCCAGGCCGGCGTCGATCAGCTCGTCCAGGATCTCGCTCGCGCTCAGCCCGGAGATCGTCTCGAAGTGGTGGATCTCGGTGGCCGTGAACGCCTTCAGCGACACGTCCGGCAGCGCGGCCTTCAGCTCGCGCAGCGAACGCGGGTAGTAGCGCCAGGGCAGGTTGGGGTGCAGCCCGTTGACGATGTGCAGTTCGGTGAGGTTGTCCGCCTCCATCGCCTTGGCGAGCTTGACGGCCTCCTCGATGCGCATCGTGTACGCGTCCTTCTCGCCCGGCTTGCGCTGGAACGAGCAGTAGGCGCACGAGGCCGTGCACACGTTGGTCATGTTGAGGTGACGGTTGACGTTGAAGTGGACGACGTCGCCGTTCTTCCGCGTCCGCACCTCGTGCGCGAGGCCGCCGAGCCAGGCCAGGTCGTCCGACTCGTACAGCGCGATGCCGTCCTCGCGGGTCAGCCGCTCACCGGAGCGGACCTTCTCCTCCAGCTCGCGCTTGAGCCCGACGTCCATGCCCTACCTCTTTCCTGCCGCTTCCCGGAAGTCCCCGCCAACGGTACGCCTGGATCACTGCACCTCTTCGGGCAGCTCACCCACCCGGTTCTCCCACTTGGTGGAGAGCACGATCGTGGTACGGGTCCGGGACACGCCCTTGGTGCCCGACAGCCGCCGGATGATCCGCTCCAGGCCGTCCACGTCCGTGGCCCGCACCTTGAGCATGAAGGAGTCGTCGCCCGCGATGAACCAGCAGTCCTCGATCTCGGGCAGGTCCTTCAGCCGCTGCGCCACGTCCTCGTGGTCGGCGGCGTCGGAGAGCGAGATGCCGATCAGGGCGATCACGCCCAGACCGAGCGAGGCGGCGTCCACGGTGGCGCGGTAGCCGGTGATGACCCCGGCGCTCTCCAGCCGGTTGATGCGGTCGGTGACACTCGGTCCCGACAGGCCGACGAGGCGTCCCAGCTCCGCGTAGGAGGCCCGGCCGTTCTCCCGCAGAGCCTGGATGAGCTGCCTGTCCACCGCGTCCATGCGATCGAGCCTTCCGCTGAAAGAAGTTCCTGAAGTGTCGAGTGGTGGTGCTGGTAGTGCAGTGCTGGTGGTGCGGTGCCGGTGGTGCGGTGCCGACCGTCGGGATCAGGCGGGGCGGGGTCCGCCGCCCCTGCCGCCTCCGGCGCCGCCGCCGCTCGCGCCGCCCAGGTCGCCTTCCCAGCGGCGGTAGAGCCGGTGCGGCACGCCCACCGCGTCGAGGGCGCGGCCGGCGACGAAGTCCACCAGGTGCTGGATGTGCGTCGCACCGGCGTAGAAGGCGGGCGAGGCGGGCAGGACGGTGGCGCCCGCCTCGTCCAGGGCGACCAGCTGCCGCAGCGTCGGTCCGTTCAGCGGGGTCTCCCGAACGGCCACGACCAGCGGCCGGCCCTCTTTCAGGGTCACGCTCGCCGCCCGTTGCAGCAGGTCCTTCGACAGGCCGAGCGCGACACCCGCCACGCACGCCGTCGAGGCGGGCACGATCAGCATGCCCCGGGCCGGGTACGACCCCGAGGACGGCCCGGCCGCCAGGTCACCGGCGCTCCAGTGCCGTACGTCCGTGGTGTCCACGTCGAACGTGCCGGGCTTGCCGTCGGCCCCGAGGGACAGCCACGCGCGCAGGTCGTCGCGCCAGTGCGCGTCCCGGAAGGAGATACCGGTCTCGTCGAGCAGGGTGAGCCGCGAGGCCCGGCTGACCACGAGGTCCACGCTTTCCCCGGCCTCGATCAGCCCCCGCAGCACGGCCGCCGCGTACGGCGTACCGGACGCTCCGGACACCCCCACGATCCAAGGCGCGCGCTGCGATTCTCCTGGCTTCATGGTGTCGAGCCTATCCGGCGGCGTTCATGATCCGAATCCGAGGGAGTGTGCGGCGGACCGGGGGGTCAGGCCCGCAGTCCCCGGACGACGAGATCGAGCAGCGCGCACACGAACAGTGCGATCCCGATGAACCCGTTGACGCTGAAGAACGCCCGGTTCAGGCGGGTCAGGTCGTGCGGGCGGACGATCGTGTGCTCGTAGAGGAAGGCGCCCGCGACGACGACCAGGCCCAGCCAGAAGAAGACACCGGCGCCGGTGGCGAGGGCGAACCAGACGAACAGGGCGGTGGTGACCGTGTGGCAGGCGCGGGCGCCCCGGACGGCGGCCGGGATGCCGAAGCGGGCCGGGACCGAGCGGACGCCGATCTCGCGGTCCGTCTCGACGTCCTGGCAGGCGTAGATCAGGTCGAAGCCGCCGATCCAGATGCCCACGGCGAGGCCGAGGACCACCGCCTTCCAGGACCACTCGCCGCTGATCGCCAGCCAGCCGCCGATCGGGCCCATGGCCTGGGCGATGCCCAGGATGGCCTGCGGGAAGTTCGTGAACCGCTTGCCGTAGGGGTAGACCACCATCGGGACCACCGCGATGGGCGCGAGGGCCAGGCAGAGCGGGTTCAGCGCGGCGGCGGCGCCCAGGAAGACGGCGACGGCGATCAGCGCGCCGGTCCAGGCGTGCCGCACCGACATCGCGCCGGTGACCAGCTCGCGCTGGGCGGTGCGCGGATTGCGGGCGTCGATCTCCCGGTCGATGATCCGGTTCACCGCCATGGCGAAGGTGCGCAGCCCCACCATGCAGACGGTGACCAGGAGCAGCCTGGCCCAGTGGACGGACTCGTCCCACTCGTACATCGCGGTGAGCGAGGCGATGTAGGCGAAGGGCAGCGCGAACACCGAGTGCTCGATCATCACCAGGCGCAGGAAAGCTCTGGTGCGTCCCGGCTGCGGGATGGCTGCGGAGGCGCTGCTCACCGGCCGTACTCCGGATCATCCCCGCGTCGGCGGGGAAACCCCGTATCCGCGCTGCCGTACACCGTCATGCGGCCACCTCTCACAGTCCGTACTCCTTCCAGCGTCGCGTCACCCGTTGGGATGTCTCCGGGTCGGAGACCACCATCTCCGGCCAGCCGCCGTCGCGGGTGTACCCCTCCCCGGGCAGCTTCTTCGTCGCGTCGATGCCCGCCTTGCCGCCCCAGAACTGCTGGTAGGAGGCGTGGTCGAGGTGGTCGACGGGGCCCTCGACCACGGTGAGGTCGCGGGCGTAGTCGGTGTTGCCGAGGGCCCGCCAGGCGACCTCGTGCAGGTCGTGCACGTCGCAGTCGGCGTCGACGACCACGATCAGCTTGGTCAGGGACATCATGTGCGCCCCCCAGATGGCGTGCATCACCTTCTGGGCGTGCTTGGGGTACTTCTTGTCGATGGAGACGATCGCGCAGTTGTGGAAGCCGCCCGCCTCGGGCAGGTGGTAGTCCACGATGTCCGGCACGATGATCTTCAGCAGCGGGAGGAAGAACCGCTCGGTGGCGCGGCCCAGCGGGCCGTCCTCGGTCGGCGGGCGGCCCACCACGATCGACTGGAGCAGTGGCCGCTTGCGCATGGTCACGCAGTCGATGGTGAGCGCCGGGAAGGGTTCCTGCGGGGTGTAGAAGCCGGTGTGGTCGCCGAAGGGCCCCTCGGGCAGCGTCTCGCCGGGCTCCAGCCAGCCCTCAAGGACGACCTCGGCGTTCGCCGGCACCTGGAGCGGGACGGTCTCGCAGTCCACCATCTCGATCCGCCTGCCCGCGAGGAACCCGGCGAACAGGTACTCGTCGATGTCGCCGGGCAGCGGGGCGGTGGAGGCGTACGTCACGGCGGGCGGGCAGCCGAAGGCGATCGCGACCGGCAGCCGCTCACCCCTGCGGGCCGCCACCTGGTAGTGGTTGCGGCTGTCCTTGTGGATCTGCCAGTGCATGCCGATGGTGCGCCGGTCGTGGCGCTGGAGCCGGTACAGCCCGAGGTTGCGCACGCCCGACTCGGGGTCCTTGGTGTGGGTGAGCCCGAGGTTGAAGAAGGAGCCGCCGTCCTGGGGCCAGGTGAACAGGGCGGGCAGGGCGTCGAGGTCGACGTCGTCGCCGCGCAGCACGACCTCCTGGACGGGGGCCTCCTTGACCTTGCGCGGCGGTACGTGCGCCATCGCGCCGAGCTTGCCGAACGCCTCGCGCACGCCGACGAACCCGTGCGGCAGCTCCGGCCGCAGCAGCCCGCCGATCTTCTCGCTGATCTCGCCGTACGAGGTGAGGCCGAGCGCCTTCAGCAGCCGCCGGTCGGTGCCGAAGACGTTCATGGCCAGCGGCATCGCCGAGCCCTTCACGTTCTCGAAGAGCAGTGCGGGACCGCCCGACTTCTGCACCCGGTCGACGATCTCACCGACCTCCAGGTGGGGGTCGACCTCGGCCTTGATGCGCTTGAGGTCGCCCTCGCGCTCCAGCGCCCGCAGCAGGGAGCGAAGATCGTCGTAAGCCATGCGTCCCAGTATCGGCCACCGGCCCACCCGGTCCGGTCACCGGGGGCCGCACAGGGGGGCACGGCGAGGAGGCCGTGGTGCCGGACCGGCCGGAGTGCGTGTCCCTGGCGCGGGACCGCTCACAGCTGTTCGATCAGGCGCTCGAAGCGCGCCCGCCAGGCGCGTTCCGAGGCAGGCTGCGCCGCCGGCTCCGACGCCGGCTCCGCCTCGCCCGAGAACTCGTGGGTGAAGCGGAGCGCGCAGCCGTCCTCGCCGTCGCGTTCCAGGTGGAAGCGGACGCGGCCGGTGCCGAGCGTGTACTCGGCGACCCGGTCGACGTCCCACGCGGTGATCTGCCCGCTGCCCAGGCCCCGCAGGCTGACCGCGCCGCCGAGCCGGGGTTCCAGCTCGTCGGCGGGGGTGAACCAGCGCGCGAGCCCCTGCGGTGTGGTCAGCGCCGGCCAGACCGCTTCCATGGGCCGGGCGAGCCGGACCAGGAAGTGGAGGATGTGCGTGTTCCCGTGGGTCTGGCTGGTGCCCTGTGCGATGGAACCGGTCATGGTCCCCGGGTTCCCCCGGTGGCCGGTCGGACGCCCGCGTTTCCGCGTTTCAGACGCCCGCGTAGGAGTGCTTGCCGCTGACGAAGATGTTCACGCCGTAGTAGTTGAACAGGTAGCAGGCGAAGGCGATCAGCGCGATGTACGCGGCCTTGCGGCCCTTCCAGCCGGCCGTGGAGCGGGCGTGCAGGTAGCAGGCGTAGCCGACCCAGGTGATGAACGCCCAGGTCTCCTTGGGGTCCCAGCCCCAGTAGCGGCCCCAGGCCGACTCGGCCCAGATGGAGCCCGCGATGATCGTGAACGTCCACAGCGGGAAGACGCCCGCGTTGATCCGGTAGGCGAACTTGTCCAGGGTCGCCGAGGAAGGCAGCCGCTCCAGGACCGAGGTGGCGAAGGTGCCGGGCGTGCCGCCGCCGGCCAGCTTGTTCTCGTAGGAGTCCTTGAAGAGGTACGCCAGGGTGGCGACCGCGCCGACGTACAGGGCCGCGCCGCAGAAGATCGCGGTGGAGACGTGGATGTAGAGCCAGTACGAGTGCAGGGCCGGGACCAGCTGGTCGCTCGCGGTGTAGAGCACGGTGACCGCGAGGCCGAGGTCGAGCAGGACCGTGGTGGTCAGGAACAGGCCGATCCAGCGCACGTTCTTCTTCAGCGCGAGCAGCCCGAGGTAGACGCCGACCGCGACCGTGGAGAAGGTGATGTTGAACTCGTACATGTTGCCCCACGGCGCCCGCTCCACGGAGGCCGCGCGGGCGACGACGCCGGCCAGCTCCACGAGGAAGGCGAGCACGGTGAGGGAGATGGCGATCCGGCCGTACAGGTCGCCCTGCTCGTCGCCGCCGTGCGCGCCGGGCCCGTCGGGCACGTCGCGGGCGCCGGCGGCGGACCGCACGACGACCTCGGGCCGCTCCAGGACGGCGGTCCCGCCGGCCGACTGCACGGTGACGGCCGGCTGCTGGGCCTTGGCCGGCTGCGCGGAGCCCGCTGCGGCGGTCAGCGCGGCGGCCGTGCGGGCCACCTTGCTGCGGCTGCCGAAGAGCCATTCGGCGATGTACGCGAGGAAGGCCAGCATGTACACGGCCATCGACGAGTAGATGAGGATGTTGCTGGTGTGCGCGAGATGCTCGTTGGTCGCCGTGGCGAGCTCGGTTGCGGCGGGAGTCACTTGTTCTCAGCCCCTTCGGCGGGTACGGAGGTGGCGGCGTCCGGCTCCCGGGCGGGGTCGGCGTCGGTCTGTGCGGGTGCCTTGTCGTGGACGAGGGCGGCCAGGGTGCCGATCTCCTCGGGGAGCTTCGCGGATTCGCTGCGGCCGAGCCCGGCCACCTCGACGACCGTCAGGCCGTCGGCGCCCCGCACCGCGCGCACCCAGACCCGGCGGCGCTGGATGAACAGCGAGCCGGCCAGGCCGAGGATGGCGCCGAGGGCGCCGGCCAGCGCCCAGCCGGTGCCGGGCTGCTGGACGATCTGGAAGCCGGCCCACTCCTTGATGTCCTTGTCGAAGGTGATGGAGCCGGCGCCGCCGGGCAGCTTCATGGTCTCGCCGGGCAGCAGCCGCCCCTTGAGGATGTTGCCCTTGGCGTCCTTGAACGGCTTGAGGGCCGGGTCCTTGGTGTCCAGCTGGTAGACGTTCTGCGGGATGCCCGCGCTCACGCCGAGGTCGCCGTGGTAGGCGCCGAGCGCCAGGACCGGGAACTCCAGGCCGGGGAACTGGGAGAACATCGAGCCCTTGCCGGCCCCGGCGAAGGTCGGCACGAAGAACGCCGCGAAGCCGAGCTGCTCCTTCTTGCCCTGCGGGTTCGTGTAGCCGTCCAGCACCTTGATCGCGCCCTGCGAGGTGACGTTGGAGTCGAGCGGCAGCAGCGGCACGGCGTCGTGGTAGACCACGTTCCCCTTGCCGTCGCGCACGGTGACGGTCGGCGCGTAGCCGTGGCTGACCAGGTAGACCTTGGCGTCGTCGATCTCCAGCGGCTCGTTGACCTTGACGGTCCGCTGCTTGCTCCTGCCGTCGGCGCCGAGGCTGTAGGTGAGGTCCGCCTGGTAGGTGCGCGGGGTGCCCCGGTTGGGGCCGGTGCGCTCGTAGGTGCCGGTGAACTTGTTCAGGCGGAAGCTGAACGGCACGAGGTCGTCGTCGTCGAAGAGGTTGCCCGACTTGAAGTCGTCGTACTGGGTGAGGGTGTTGGAGAACCCGTCGCCCTCGACGATCAGCTTATCGCCCTCGGTCTTGAACAACTGGCCCCAGGCGAAGGCGATCAGCATCACGATCAGCGCGATGTGGAAGAGCAGGTTGCCGGCCTCGCGCAGGTAGCCCTTCTCGGCGGCGACCGCGTCACCGGCGGTGTGGGCGCGGAAGCGGCGCTGCCTGAGTGCCTTCAGGGCGGCCTCGCGGACCTCCTCGGGCGGGGCGGCGGTGCGCCAGGTGGCATACGCGGGCAGCCGGGTCAGCCGCTTGGGGGCGCCCGGCGGGCGGCTGCGCAGCTGGCCGGTGAACTGCCAGGTGCGCGGCACGATGCAGCCGATGAGGGAGACGAACAGCAGGATGTAGATCGCGGAGAACCACACCGAGCTGTAGACGTGGAACAGGCCGAGCTTGTCGTAGACCGGGCCGAGTGTGCGGTGGGCCTGCCGGAAGGCGGCCACCTTCATCGCGTCGCTGCCGTTCTGCGGGATCAGCGAGCCGGGGATGGCGCCCAGGGAGAGCAGGAACAGCAGCAGCAGCGCGACCCGCATGGAGGTGAGCTGCCGCCAGAACCAGCGGACCCAGCCGGTGACCTCCCGCCAGGTCCAGGTGAGCCATCCGGTCAGGCCGGGGGCGCGGCGGCCGCCGAAGGAGCCGGGGACGGCTTTCTCGGTGGGGGCGGTGGACAGCTGCGAGCCGGCCGCGCCGAGGTCGTCCTCGCCGGGGGGCGGGGCGTCCTGGGCCGGGTCGCCGGTGGTGTCCGTCGTGGTCTTGCTCATGGATCAGATCCCCACAGTGAAGCCGGTGGACCAGTTCTGCATGTCCTGCACCAGCTGGTCCCAGGCGCCGGTGAGCAGCAGCACACCGGTCACGATCATCATCGTGCCGCCGATGCGCAGCACCCACACATAGTGGCGCTTGACCCAGCCGAAGGCGCCGAGCGCCTTGCGGAAGGCGATCGCGGTGAGCACGAACGGAATGCCGAGCCCGGCGCAGTAGGCGACGGTCAGCAGCGCGCCGCGGCCGGCGCTCGCCTGGTTGGAGGAGAGCGCCACCACGGAGGCGAGGGTCGGGCCGATGCACGGGGTCCAGCCGACCCCGAACAGGGCGCCGAGCAGGGGCGCGCCGACCAGTCCGGCGGCCGGGCGCCGGTGGAAGCGGAACTCGCGCTGGGTCAGCCAGGGCATCAGGCCCATGAAGAACACGCCCATGAGGATCATGAGCACGCCCAGCACCTTGGACAGCGTCCCCTTGTATTCCTGGAGGGTCTGCCCGAAGAAGCCGAACAGCGCGCCGCCGGAGACGAACACCACGGTGAAGCCGAGCACGAAGAGCGAGGCGCCCACGGTCATCCGTCCGCGCCGGGCCTCGGCCAGGTCGGTGCCGGTGACGCCGGTCACGTACGACAGGTAGCCGGGGACCAGCGGCAGGACACAGGGCGAGAAGAAGGAGACGAGCCCGCCGAGCACGGCGACGGGCAGCGCGAGCAGCAGGGCTCCGCTGAACACCGTCTGGTTGGGATCAGTGGCTGCGGCCAGTAGCACGGCGGCTCACTTCTCCGCGAGGACCGGGTCGAGCATCTTGCGCAGCCGTTCCTCGCTGAGCGGCTGGAGGGCGCGCGCCGCGATGTCGCCGTCCCGGTCGATGACGAGGGTGCTCGGGATGGCCTGCGGGTTGAGGGTGCCCTTCTTGAAGCGGAGCATCAGCTTGCCGGTGGGGTCGAACAGGCTCGGGTACGGCGTCCCGTAGTTCTTCTCGAACGCCCGGGGGCCGTCGGCCTGGGGGTCGCGGGTGTTGAGGCCGACGAACTGCACGCCCTGGGCGGCGGTGTCCTTGGCCACCTTGGCGAAGTTCGGCGCCTCGGCACGGCAGGGCGAGCACCAGGAGCCCCAGACGTTGAGGACGACGACCTTGCCCTTGTAGGAGGCGGTGTCGAGCTGCTTGCCGTCGACGGTCGGCCCGGACAGGTCGGGCGCGGGCCCGCGCTCGCCCTTCTTCACCGTCGCGATGCCGTCGGAGCTGGTGATGAAGTTGGTGTTGTTGCCGCCGCCGGAGGTGCCGCCGGAGCCGCACGCGGACAGGGTGAGCGCCGCCACCGCGGTCGCGGCGGCGAGCAGGGCGGCGCGCCCGCTGACCCGCGGCGGGTGCGGACGCGTGCGCGTGCGGTGCGGACGGGACGTACGGTTCGCCCGGTTCGAGCACTGGGGGGCGCGGCTGGCGGCACTCATGTGAAAAGTTTCGCATGCCTGTTCCGCGGATCTTGCCCGCCCCCCTCTCGGGCGGAAACCCGCATTTCAGGCGGCGTTCGGGGTCCCGTTCGAGGCTCCGTTCGCGCCCTGCGTGCCGGTGCCCGAGGTGTCCTTCATGAACTCCTTCCAGCCGCCGGCCGGCCGCTGGCCGACGTCCAGGTGCCGCAGCTTGGCGAGCACCTCCGGCTTCTGCGCGTCGATCCAGTCGACGAACTGCCGGAAGGAGACCATGCGCACGTCCGCGCCCTTCTCCTTCTCGGCGGCGATGTGCTTGAAGGCCTCTTCGACGGAGTCCATGTAGATCCCGCCGTTCCACTGCTCGAAGTGGTTGCCGATGAAGAACGGTGCCCGGTTTGTCTCGTATGCCCGCTGGAAGCCCTGGATGTACGCCTGGGCCGACTGCTTGCGCCAGCCCGGGTAGTTGGCCGGCGGGGCCTTGGTGGAGTTCTTCGACTGGTTGGCGAGCATGTTGTAGTCCATCGAGAGGACCTCGAACTTGCGGCCGGGGAACGGCACCTGCTGCAGCGGGAGGTCCCAGATGCCCAGCTTCTTCGACGGCCAGACCTGCCGGCCGCCCGGCGAGGAGGCGTCGTAGCGCCAGCCCAGCTCGTGCGCGGTGGGCAGCAGGTTGTTCTGGCCGAGCAGGCAGGGGGTGCGGCCGCCGACCAGTTCCTTGTCGTAGTCGAAGGGCAGCGCGGGCAGGTCGTTCCAGCCGGTGTTGGTCTTCCACTGCTTGACGAACGCCTTGGCCTGGTCGATCTCGCTGCGCCACTGCTTGGGCGTCCAGTGCTCGACCGTGCCGTGGCCGGAGCAGAAGTGGCCGTTGAAGTGGGTGCCGATCTCGTGGCCCTCCAGCCACGCGCGGCGCACGTTGGTGAGGGTGGCCTTGATGTGCTCGTCGGTGAGGTAGCCGATGTCGGAGGCGCCGCGCGCGTTGTTCGGCGGCTCGTACATCCGCTTCTTGCTCTCGGGCAGCAGGTAGAGCCCGGAGAGGAAGAAGGTCATGCTCGCCTCGTGCTGCTTGGCCAGGTCGAGGAAGCGCGGGAACAGTCCGTTGCCGACCTCGCCGGCGCCGTCCCAGGAGAAGATCACGAACTGCGGCGGGGTCTGGCCCGGCTCCAGCGGCACCGGCTTGGCCGGCTGGTGCGGCTGCGCGCCGGTGAACGACGTCGAGCCGTCACCGATGGGCCGCGCGGCCTGCTGCGTGCCGTCCTTGCCCTTGCCCTGCGCGCCCGTGCCCGAGCCGCCGGCGTCGTCGTCCGAGCCGCCCTTCTGACTCCCGCAGGCCGCCAGTCCGACGGCGGCCGCGGTGCCCGCGCCGAGGCCGAGTATTCCCCTTCGCGAGAAGGTGCTCATGAGTTCCCCGATCCGTCACGTCCTCTAGTGGTCACCCACTAAGAGGCCGTGACGGACGGTGAGGTTGCCCGGTGCGATATGAAATTCACAACATATGCAAAGAAACCGTTCGCGTGTGACCGACCTGTGACCGGCCGGCGCCGGGCGGCACGCCCCGGACGAGCCCGACGCTACGCCCCGAGCCCGACGCTACGCCCCGAACGCCTTGCCCTGCTGCCCGTTGCCCTTGCCCCTGCCCTTGACCGGCTTGGCGCCCGCCAGCAGATGGGCCGGGACCAGATCGCGGGCCGGCTCGCTGTACCCGACGGAGACGATCCGGTCGCCCCGGTAGGTGAACGTCGTCAGCGAGGCGAGCGTGCACTGCCGCTTGCGCGGGTCGTGCCACAGCCGCCGCCGCTCCACGTAGGAGCGCACGGTCCAGATCGGCAGCTGGTGGCTGACGAGCACGGCCTCGTGCCCGCGCGCCTGGTCCTTCGCCGCGTTCAGCGCGCCCATCATGCGCACCACCTGATCGATGTACGGCTCGCCCCAGGACGGCCGGAACGGGTTGACCACGTGCTTCCAGTTCGCCGGCCGGCGCAGCGCGCCGTCGCCGACGCCGAAGGTCTTGCCCTGGAAGATGTTGGCGGCCTCGATCAGCCGCTCGTCGGTGGCGAGGTCGAGCCCGTGCGCCTTGGCGATCGGCGTCGCCGTCTCCTGCGCCCGCTCCAGCGGCGAGGCGACGACGTACGTCACATCGCGCGGCGCCAGGTGCTCGGCGACCCGCTCGGCCATCCGGCGCCCGAGCTCGGACAGGTGGTAGCCGGGCAGCCGCCCGTAGAGCACCCCGGTCGGGTTCTCCACCTCCCCGTGCCGCATGAGATGGACGACGGTGACGTCCATCTCACCCTTCTTGTTCTTCCCGGTCCCGCTCATGCCGTCGCCTCCGCCGCCGCGCGGGCCGCCGCCGGGAGGGCGTCGGCGATCCGCTGCAGGGCCTGCTCGTCGTGGGTGGTGGACACGAACCAGGACTCGAAGGACGAGGGCGGCAGGTACACGCCGTTCGCCAGCATCGCGTGGAAGAAGGCGGTGTAGCGGTACGACTCCTGCGCGCGGGCGTCGTCGTAGTCGCGCACCGGCCGGTCGGTGAAGAACACCGAGAACATGTTGGAGGCGTTCTGGAGGGTGTGCGTGACGCCCTCCTTGGTGAGCGCCTCGGAGACCATCGCCTGCAGCTGCCGCGAGACCGCGTTCACCGTGGCGTACGCGGCCTCGTCGAGCAGCCGCAGCTGGGCGAGGCCGGCCGCGGTGGCGACCGGGTTGCCGGAGAGGGTGCCGGCCTGGTAGACGGGGCCGGCCGGGGCGAGGTGCGCCATGACGTCGGCCCGCCCGCCGAACGCGGCGGCCGGGAACCCGCCGCCCATCACCTTCCCGAAGGTCATCAGGTCGGGCACCACCCCGTCCACGCCGAACCACCCGGCGCGGCTGGTGCGGAACCCGGTCATGACCTCGTCGGAGACGTACAGCGCGCCGTTTTGCGCGCACACGTCCTTCAGCCCCTGGTTGAACCCGGGCAGCGGCGGTACGACGCCCATGTTGCCGGGCGAGGCCTCGGTGATCACGCAGGCGATCTCGCCCGGGTGGGCGGCGAAGGCGGCGCGCACCGCGTCGAGGTCGTTGTACGGCAGCACGATCGTGTCGCCGGCCTGGGCGCCGGTGACGCCCGGGGTGTCGGGCAGCGCGAAGGTGGCGAGGCCCGATCCGGCGGCGGCGAGCAGCGAGTCCACGTGCCCGTGGTAGCAGCCGGCGAACTTGACCACCTTGGTGCGCTGCGTGAACCCGCGGGCGAGCCGGATCGCGGACATGGTGGCCTCGGTCCCGCTGGACACCAGCCGCACCTGCTCCAGCGGCCCGACCCGGCCGGTCATCTCCTCCGCGAGGGCGACCTCGCCCTCGCCGGGCGTACCGAAGGACGTGCCGCGCGCGACGGCCTCCTGCACGGCGGCGATCACCTCGGGGTGGCTGTGGCCGAGGATCATCGGTCCCCAGGAGCACACGAGGTCGACGTACTCGCGCCCGTCGGCGTCCGTCAGGTACGGGCCGCTGCCGGACACCATGAACCGGGGCGTACCGCCCACGGCACGGAAGGCACGCACCGGCGAGTTCACGCCACCGGGCGTGACGGCCGCCGCACGGTCGAACAGCGCCTGCGAGGCGGGGGCTTCGTATGGGTATGGCAGTTCGCTCATGACCTGCGACTTCTCCGATTTCTCGGGTCTTATCGGGGACTTTCGGACATCCGGCGGGCAGTGACCTGTTCAGGGTAGGCCAGCGGGGGCGGGGGGCCGGGAGGCCGGGAGGGGAGCAGGGCGGCCCGGGGCGGGCCGCAAAGGGACCGGAGGCGGACCGGAGGCGGACCGGAAGGAGAGAGAGGGGGACCGGACGCGGACCGGAGGCGGGTCGGGCCGGAAGCACCGGATTCGCGAATAACCCCCCGCCCATCTGAGAAACTGGAGCCCTCGTACGTATGGACAGGGCGAAAGGTCGTGTCAGGGCCGTACGAAGGGCCGAGAGGATCCCGCGGGCAGATGTTTCGGCGCACGTTTCGGCGTGCGGCCGTGGGGGAGGTCACTGACACGATGATCGGGTTGCGCGGCGGGGGCCACGCGTCCTAGAAAAGCAGTCGGGTGGAGATATGCATCGCGGTGGCGGACTGGGCGAGGGGACTGACGACCTGGGTCCTCGACGTGCCCGGCGGGGAAGGCACCGACGCGACGCGGAGGAAGCCGCCGAGGCACGTCAGGCACAGGGTGCGCAGAACGCGCCGGGCGAGACCGAGCGTCCCGACCGGCGGCACGACGACCGGCCGGGCCGCCGGACCGATCGCCTCCGGGCGGAGAGCAGGAATGGTGGTCGGGTGGGGGTGACGTACAAGTACTTCGGCGCGCCGGACGGCGCGACCGCGGCCCGCGTCCCGATCTCGATGCGCCCCGAGGAACTCGGCGGCGACGAACTCGGCATGAACGGCATGTTCACCAAGATCAAGCCGGAGACCATGGCCGCGATGGTCCTCACCGGCATCGAGGGCGTCCCGCTGCACCGGGTCCCGCCCCTGGAACTGGTCGTCCTCCACCCCGACTACGCCGTCGTCAAACTCCCCATGACCGTCGTCGACCCCCTCCGCGGCATCGGCGAGGAAGCGGTCGGCGCGGCCGCCTTCATCTGGTCCACGGTCCCGGACCGCGGCGGCCCCCGGGACGCGTTCAACGTGTACCAACTGCTGCACGAGTGGCAGGACTTCAGCCATCGGTTGCATGAGGCGGGGCACCAGCCGTATTGCCTGGTGTGGCCCTGACCTGGTGTTTCAGTGGTTTTTGGGCGGGGTTTCGGACCCCGCCCTCGTCATGTGCGGAGAGAGGCCGTCAGGCGGCCAGGGCACATTGAGGGCACATGGGTTTCGCTGGGGCACTGATGTGCCCTGGGTGCCGGGCGGGTCGTCCTCGTCTTCTGCCTCGGCTTCTCCCTCGGCTTCTGTGAAGGCGTCGTCGATCGCCTTGCGGGTGCGGGTCTCGCTGGACGGCAGCAGATGCGTGTACGTCCGCAGCGTGAAACCCGGGTCCGAGTGCCCGAGATACTCGGAGAGCGCCTTGATGCTCTCCCCGCGTCCAGGAGCACGGAGGCGTACGCGTGCCGGAGGGCGTGCATGCCGTCTTCCGGAGCCGCCTGGAGGTAGCGCGCCCCGCGCTCGCGGGGAGGGATCACGCCGGCGGCGGCCAGGGCGCGCTTCCAGTCGCCCATGGTGAAGACGCTGCGGTTGTAGGCTCGCCCCTTCTCGTCTACGAAGACGAGGCGGAAGGTCTTCGGCTCGCCGTCCGGCTTGGTCCAGGGCAGGGTGACCTCGACCGGCGGGAACTCCTTCATGTGGGCATTGAGGGCGGCGGCGAGCTGAGCCGACAGCGACACTGACCGGATCCTGTTGCCCTTGGGCAGGGCGAAGACCGGCTTCCTACCGACCAGCCGCACCTGGCGGTTGACGTGGATCCAGCCGCCCTTGAAGTCGATGTCCTCGACGGCGAAGCCGAACACCTCACCCTGGCGTAGGCCGCAGCCGAAGGCGAGCTTGCCGCCGGCCTGAAAGCGCTTCGGGAGTTCGGCGATGACCGCGCGGACGCGCTCCAGCGACCAAGGGATGATCTTCTTCTTGGTCACGGTCGGGAGCTTGACCGACTTCGCCTTGCAGGGGTTCTTGGGCAGCAGCCCGTCCTCCGCGGCCGCGCCGAGGATGCTGGAGAGGATGTCGAAGATGCCCTCGATCGTCGACACCTCCAGGCCGCCGTCCTGGAGCGTGCGGATCCACCCCTGAATGATCGAGGGCTGGTTGAGGGACCGCAGCTCACGTCGGCCGAGTTGCTCGACGATGTGGTTGCGGACGGTCGCCTCGTAGCGGAGCGCGGTCGTCGGGCCGACGGAGTTCGCGTCAAGCCACTTCTGCGCGTAGGCGCCGAGCGTTTGCTTCGTCTCGGCCGGGACGACGTAGGAACCGCGCCAACGACGACGAGTTCGCCCTCGTCCAGAAGGCCGCCGCCCTGAGCCGCATGCAGCCCGGCGGCTATGTCGCCGAGTGCGCGCTCGCCGCCGCCCGCGCCGACGACCCCACCGCCGCCGTCGCCGACTACCGCGCCATGGTCAAGGCGCTGATGGTCTCCAACCGGCAGCTCGGCGGCATCGGCAACAACCTCAACCAGCTCACCTGGCACCTCAACAAGGACGGCGCCTGGCCCCACCCCGACACCGTCCAACGACTCCTGGACCGCGTCGAGGCGTCCATCGTCGAGGTGGACACCGCGGTCGCCCAGATCACCGAGGGGCGGTGAGCCCTTGATCCCGAAGATCATCCTCGGCAAAGGGCCCCACGCCACGCGCCGCACGATCGGCTACCTCTTCGGCAAGGGCCGGGCCAACGAGCACATCGACCCGCACCTAGTGGCCTCCTGGAACGACTTCGCCCCCGACCCCGGCCGCAGCCCCCACCACGACCCTCGTCCATCTGCAGGCCGCGTACGCGCAGGTCGCCGAGCCGGTCCTGGTCGGCCTCGCCAGCCGGGCACCCAGCCCGCAGACCAAGCGCCGCTACGCCCACCACCTCCGGGAGGCAGTACCGCAACACGCCGAGCGCATCCTGGCCGATCCCGCCTGGGATGCACTCGCCACCGTGCTCGCCGAGGCAGAAGCAGCAGGACACAACGCAGCCACCGTCCTCGACCAGGCCCTCGGCCAGCGCACCCTGGACGACGCCCACAGTCCCGCCCGCGCCCTGACCTGGCGCATCCGCCGCCTCGGCGAACGCCACGCACCCAGTCCACGAGCCGAGGCAGCCCGGGCTACTCCCGTCCAGCCTGCGGCAACAGCTCCTCCCCCACAGCCCCAGTCGGCACGGCGACGCTGATTACGGCCGCGCGGACACCTTGGGAGTGAGCAGTTCCAGCGCCTCCTCCCAGCGGTAGCGGTCGGCCCCGCCGCCGGCCTTCGGCCGATGCGGCACATACGAACCGACCAGGACGCCCATCTCCCGCAACCGCTCCAGGCTCTGCCGGTACGCGGGATGGGCGGCCTGGGCCGAGTTCACGTACGGCAGGACGGCCGTGGGGATGCCCAGGGCAAGGGTGTCGGATATCCCTGCCGCCCACTTGTTGACCGTATTGAAGGTGGCCGGCGCCACCGCGATGGCGTCGGCGGGCGGCAGCGGACGAGGATCCCCGGGGGAACGCCAGGCCGAGCGGATGGGGTAGCCGGTCTGGGCCTCTACCGCCTCCGTATCGACGAAGCCCAGGCCCTGCGGAGTGGCCACTATGCCCACGTCCCAGTTCGCCTCCTGAGCAGCCGTGATCAGCTTGCCGACGCTGTCGGCGACTCCGGCCGCGCACACGACGACGTAAAGGAACGGCTTCTTTTCCGGTGCTTGCGGCTCGGTCACGTGAAGACCCCCAGAGGCAGCTCGTGTCGATGGGCCGCCAGCATGGCAGCCAGGGCTTCCGGGCCGATCTGGCTCAGCGCCCAGAGGCTGCTGATCTCTCGGGACCGCCGCCAGAGTGGGCCTTCCGTATCCACAGGGGTGTGGAAAGCCAGCACAGGGATGCCTTGGACATCGAACGGAGCCAGGTCGAGGTAGCGCCAGCCGCCCGTGCCGCAGAGATAGTGGGTGCTGCCGGTGGCCGCGGCTAGGTCGGCAAGTCGCTCCGAGCGGTCTCCTCGGGTCGGAATCGCGCCGCTGTCCAGTACCTCGCCGCTCCAGCCCAACGCGGTCAGCAGGGCGACCGTCGATGCCCTGGCAACGTCGGAGACACGGTCGGTCGCCTCGAACTCATCGAGAACCGCCTCCAGGACTTCACGCACCGCGGGCCAGTGGTGGCTGCGGCCGTAGTACTGCCGGATCAAAAGACTCACGGTGCGACGGGAGCGGCCGGGGTCGGCGAGCCGCGCCTGACTGATCAGCGTCGGGCGCCCGTCGGGCAGATGCGTAGGAAGTGTGAGCCACTGCTGATGTGCGGGCTCGTCCAGTGCAGCAAGGCGGGCCCGGTGCTGATAGTCGCGCCGGGCAAACTGGACGTCGCCGAGAACGATCCACCGGTCGGCGGCGTACAGCTTGGCCAACGTGGACAGCCGCGGAAACAGGTTCGGCTGGTGGATCGCGCACACCCCGCCCGGCGGCCCGACGCGCGGTGACTCAGGTACTGATGAGGCGGCTGTCGAATCCGCCGTGTAGAAGGCGCTCGTAAGCGACATGTACATCCCCCGGTACGTCCTGCTCGACGGCGAACCCGAGCTTCGGGTACTCGATCACCCGTTGCAGGTCACCGACGAGCATGTCGACAACGAGCTTCTCGTCGCCGATCGACTTGATGTAGTCGTCCAGCTCCAGCGGCTCGGACGCACACACGACCTCGACCTCCGGCCACAACTTGCGGCACGTCGCGTACGAGCGACGCTCCATGTACGGCTTGGAGATCAGCAGCAGCGACTCGACCCCGATACCGGCTCCGGCCAGCAGCTCACGGGAGAAGGTGATGTTCTGGCCGGTGTTCGCCGCCTTCGCCTCGACCAGGATCGCCTCGTCCGGCACACCCAGACTCAGAGCGTGCTCGCGGTAATGGACCGCTTCGCCGCGCGGGAAGCGGGCCCGGGTGGTGGGGCTGTTGCCGCCACTGAAGACCACGACCGGGAAGAGGCCGGCGCGGTAGAGGTCGGCGGCCGCCGTGGCGACACCGAGGTCGTGGCTGCCCAGGCCGATCGCCGCCGAGCAGGGCCGCTGCTCGTGGCCCATCTGGTGGTAGTTCCAGATCAGCGTCGCATCGTGGAACTGCTCGTCGGTGATCTGGCGCTGCTCGTGCTCCGGCACTGGCACTCCCTGGCTCATCCCTGCTGGTCCTTCCGGATGCCCTCGATGCTGCGCAGCTGGTGGCTCAGCCCGTACTGGCGAGCCACCTGTGCCGCCTGATCGAGGACGGACAGCCCATCATTCCGGGTCGCCGCATCCGACAGAAGGATGTGCCCGTACGCGGTGTCCAATCGCACCCGCTGCATCGGGGAGTCGACCGTGCCGGTGGTCCGCGCGATGTCGATGTAATGCAGGGCTTGCTTCAGGTCGCCGGCGCCCCGGTGGGCCAGGGCCAGCTTCTGGTGGGCGACCGACCAGTCCTCCGGCTCGCCCAGATCCTCGAAGGAGCGAGTGGCCTCGACCATGACGCCGGTCGCGTACTCGTTATCGCCCTCCTTGCTCAGCGCCGTACCCACCCACAGCCGCGCCCTGGCACGGTCACGCGGGCTCAGGCGCTGGTCCCCAGCGAGGAGTTCGTAGTGGCGAGCGGAGGATTCCAACTGGCCCGACATCTCCTGGACGACGGCCAGGGACAGCTCGATCTGAGCCACCCGGCGCGGGATGTCGAGTTCGGTGAACATACCGCGAGCGGTCACGTAGGAGTGCCGGGCTGAGAGTGGGCCGAGGATCGCGCCCTGATCGCGCTGGAGGTCGCCAAGGAGCACGAGGGAACGGCCGTACAAATAGAGGCCCTTGTCGTCCAGCTGATGCGGTGCACGGCTGCCCAACCAGCGGTTCAACAAGGTCGAGGCGAACGGGAAGTCCTGGCGGCTGATGCAGACAACAGCGCGCTCGATGTCCTCGGTCCAGGTCTCGTAGTCCGCCGGCCGCGCGCTCTTCCGCTCAGGGAACAGCACTGCCTCGAAGCGGGCTTGGGCGGCGGAATCCGCCCGTGCGAGTGCGGTATCGAGGATGGCCTGGGTGTCCGGTCGGGGCTGCGTCTCCGCGCCGAGGCTCTCCCACTTCGCAACCGTGCGCAGCGCGACACCGAGGTGCTCGGCGAAAGCGCGCGTGCTCATACGCAACGCGGCGCGCAGGGCGCTCGCCTCCCGACCTGTCCACTGCTGCACGCTGACCACGGATGACCTCCCTCCGTCACGTATGGAAGCACTGTCGGTGACGACGTGGGGTGGGAAGTGCAACGGAAGTACAACAGCAGGTCATTTCGAGGCCGTTCACGACGGCCGACGCTGTGGGCATGGACGACGATCTCATCACCGAACGCCGCCCCGTCGCCTTCCCTCAGGTCTTCGGCTACCTACGCCACGTCACCGGCGGGCTGCCCCGCCACGCGGCGCTCGTCGACTGCCTCACCGAGTACTGCGACCGGCACGAACTGGCCCTGTGCGGCGTCTTCACCGAACGCGACTCCACGGTGATCATCCGCTCCCCCGCCTTCGTCGGTCTGCTCGACGTGCTCGAACTCCCCGATGCCTACGGTGCCGTGGTTCCGGCTCTCAGCCACCTCGGCCCGAAGGACCTCGGCACCGAGCGCAAGTGGCAGATAACAGCAATTGGCGCTCGTCTGATCGTGGTCCGCCCCCGCACGCCGACCACGGGATCCCCCTCTTCGCTCGGCGCGAGCCACAGCTTCCGGCCGCAGGGAGACGCGTGATGTCCGTGCGTGACGCGTTGCGAAGCGCGCCCATGGTGAACGACGTGCCGGGGCTGCGGCTGCTGAAGGTCGGCGATGGCTGGGACGTCGTGCGCACCTCCGCCGAGATCGGCCTCCTGGCCCTGGCCCACCTGCGCTGCATCGGTACGTCCGTGGGCCCCGTGCTCTACGACAGGCCCAACGGGCGTCTCTACTACGCCGTCCCGACCGGCTCCGCAGCCAGTTGGGGCGATCTGCCGGTACGGCACCTCTCCACCGACTCCTGGCTCGTGGCCCCCGGCCTGGAGCTGCTCGACGACTGGTTCGGCGGATGGTGCGAACTACCCGACGACGACACCCTCACCGACACGGACGCCCTCCGCGCTGCTCTCCAGCACCCCTACGTCGCCACAACTCTGGAGGCGGTTCGATGACCAGCCGCACGATCATGTGCCACCAGGAGTGGACCCTCCAGCCCGACCGGGAACCCGACGCCGAGCCCACCACGTACGCCATGCAGTACGCGGTCTGTGGCGAGACCTCGCCTCCCGGCACCGACTTCGCCGATCCGCAGAGCTGGGTGTTCACGCACGGTGGCCGCAATCCGTCGCACCATACGTACCGGGAGATCATCACCCGCCCGTGGAGGGCCTGGTGGAAGCCGTGAACGGCCGTGTTGCCGCCCGGGCCGGCCGGGACGCCTGGGACGCCCGCTACACCGGACCACTGCTGATCGTGCTCGTGTCCGCCGCGTGCGGCTTCGTGATCGGCGTGGTCGCCTCGACCGCACGGATCGCGCCATGACCCGCGCTTGGCGAAGGGATCCACTGGCCGAGCTGGCGGCCAGCCTGATCACCGCCCACCACCAGATCCGACCAACCCCTCCTACCCAACCCGTGGAGGTCCCATGACCGAGACGAACACCCGCGCCGAGAGGCTGACGACCAAAACAGCTCCTCGGCTCGTGGCCAGCCCGTTTCTCGCCCAGTACCTCCTTGTCCAGCCCGGCCTGGCGGCAGGCGTGCGCATCCCGGAGGTCCGCTACGAGGAGCTGCGGGCTTCGGGGGCGGAAGGACGATCCGTCCCGGACTGGCTGGCCGACGCGGCGAGGGAGGCGTGGGGGACCGAACTGTCCTCGTCGCCAGTCAGCGACGTCGTCCTCGTCCGCGAGCGGTCCCGGTACGGGTACGGCAAGGCGTCGTGGGAGATCAACCTCGGCTGCGACTACGACTGCGAGTTCTGCTACCTCGGCGAGAAGCGGTTCGAGGGCCTTGACTGGGCAGGCAAGCAGACGCTGCTCCAGACACTGAGGGACGCCGGTGTCCTGTGGTTGCAGATCACAGGCGGTGAGGCGCTGATCGACCGCGAGTTCGGCGCGGCGTACGAGTACGCCCACCAGCTCGGGATGATGGTCCAGGTCTCGTCCAACGGCTCCAGCTTGCGGAAGCAACCGATCCGGGACCTGTTCGCCCGCCACCGGCCGTACCGGCTGACCCTGAGCGTGTACGGCGCGACCACCAAGACGTACGACAAGGTCACGCGGAACCGCGGGGCGTTCAACCGGTTCCTGATGGGCCTGGACGCCGCCCGCGAGGACCGACTGCCAGTCCGGCTGAACGTGATCGTCTCGGACGACAACGCGCATGAGACAGACGCAATGGTGCGCCTCGCGAAGTCGTACGGCTTCCCGCACCAGGTCTTCACGAACATGTCGCCCACGATCGACGGCGAGGCTAACCCGCTGGCGACGCAGGCACTGGGCCACCTCAAGGCCCGGAGCATCTTCACTGGCTGCAACGCCGGCCACACGTTCTTCCACGTCAACCCGCACGGCATCGCGTCAATCTGCAAGGTCGGCCGTGACCCGAGCGTGAACCTCATCACCGAGGGCGTCGAAGCCCTCCCCCGACTCGGCGTGATCGCCGAGTCCCTACAGCTCCGCACCGGTGGATGCTCCGGCTGCACGAAGGTCGGCACGTGCGGCACGTGCCGACCGCTGGCCAGGCTCTACCAGGAGGCGGGGGACCGACGAGAGCTCTACTGCCAGCATGGAGGTTACGGATCATGACTCCGCCCACCGCAACCCTGACCCCGCCCCGCGAACCGGTCATGCTCACCATCGGCCGACGTCCGATGGAAACGCCGACCGGTGCCCCACCGGTGCAGCTGACCGCCCTGTCGATCAAGGACGACGAGTTCCAGATCATCGCCAACCTGGACGAGGCTGCCGAGGGCGCCGAGTGCAGCTGCTCGGCCGGTGACGACCAGCCGTACTAGATCCACCACGGGTGGCGCGCGCCACCCTCTCGTTCCATCCCCTCAGTAGCGCCCCCACCGTACCCTGGCCGGGGCGCTACTCCCCGTATCCGAGCACCCTGAGGAAACCGCGCGTGTCCATGTCCCGCATCGCCTACGAGCAGCTTCCCGCCGGCGTCCGCCAAGCCGTCGCTGACAAGATCGGTGCCGTGCACAGCTCGCTGACTGCGCAGGGCGGAATGAACTCCGGCATCGCCTCCGTCCTGGAGACGAACAGCGGCAGGGTCTTCGTAAAGGGCATCCCGTCCGACCATCCCCAGGTCGCTGCCCAACGCCGCGAGGCAGCCGTCGCCTCGTACTTGCCGGCATCTTGTCCGCGTCTGTACTGGCACCTGGAGTTCGGCGGCTGGAGCTTGCTCGGCTACGAGGTGATCGACGGCCGCCACGCCGACTACACACCAGGCTCGCCCGACCTGCCGCTGGTGGAAGCCGCGCTTGCCGAGCTGCAGGACGTCACAGCACCCCCGGGCATCGGTCTCAAGGACGCCGTTGACCGGTGGGCAGACTACGCACCGCCGGGCTCCCTGCACTACTTCGAGGGCAACACTCTCCTGCACACCGATTTCGCCCCGGACAACGTTCTGATCACCGGTGAACGTGCGCGACTCATCGACTGGGCCTGGCCGACCCGAGGGGCGGCCTGGATCGACCCCTGCGCCCTTCTCCTCCAGCTCATGGACGCCGGGCATTCCGTGGAGGAGGCGCTCGCCTTCGCTAGTCGGTTTCCGTCCTGGCGGGATGCAAAGGCCGAGGCGCTCGCAGCGTTCAGCTCGGCTACGGCGGCACTGTGGCGGGAGATCTCTGAAGTGGACCGGACACCATGGAAGCTGGAGATGGCGGAGCGGGCGGCGGAGCTCGCGTGCGTCCGGGACTGGGCCCTGTAGACGTGAAATAGTCCGCCCATCCGAGGTGTCCGCCTCCCAGGCCCCGAGGACGGCATCGCCCTCACCGGAGCCGTCGAAGGTCACCGTGACGTCCCGTCCCGCGCCCACTTGCCGCCGACGGCCGAAGTCCCCGCCCACATGCCTGCTGCGTCCGAGCCGAGTCCTCAGCTCACGTGTGCTGGCCCCAGCCGTGGCCGAATAGAAAAATTCTGCGACCTTGTCATGAGATCGGGCCTGCCGCACCTCTTCAGACATGTACAGCCTCTGCTCTGGACCACAGGGCGGGAGGCCGCTAACTATGAGGAGGAGTTCCGTGGAGATCGCGGGCGCGTTGTTGTCCATCGTCGTGGTCCTGGCTCCGAGCCTGAAGGGGTGGGTGGACAGCG
This sequence comes from Streptomyces sp. NPDC047017, assembly GCF_040644175.1. Taxonomy (NCBI): domain Bacteria; kingdom Bacillati; phylum Actinomycetota; class Actinomycetes; order Kitasatosporales; family Streptomycetaceae; genus Streptomyces; species Streptomyces sp. NPDC047017. Next base: position 127,572 of record NZ_JBEYVW010000019.1, read on the forward strand.
TGTCCTACCGCAATCGGGTGCAGGCGAGAGCGGCTCTGATTCGGGCCCGGCGTGAGCAAGAGGATGACGACGGCAGCGCAAAGCAGCTCGGCAAGCGAGGGCAGAGCCGTGCCTGAGAAACCCGAGACCCTGGTAAGTGAAGCCCTGGAATCGCTGTATCGGGATCATCGTGGTGAGATGCAGGGGCTTGCGCGCCGGCTCCTGGCCGAGGAGCGGCTACCGGAGTCCGCACTGTCCGCCGAGGACGTAGTGCAGACCGCATTTGCCAAGGTTCTGCGCGCCCCTGAACAGGTCCACGATCCGCGCGCTTATCTCTATGCCGTGATACGCAGCGACGTACGGGCCGCAAGCCGTCAGAGCCGACGGCGCGCGTCCCTGGCCGCAGTGCCCGCCCACCAGGCGCAGTCGGCAGACGGGCACGTCGCAGACTTCAGCGACTTGGTTACCAATCGTGTGGCTGTGTACAGGGCCTTGCACAACCTGCCTGCACAGCAGCGGACCGCTGTGTGGGCGACCAAGGCGTTGGACTACACGCAGGCCGAGACCGCCGAGGCTATGAACAAGAAGCCGGGAACGGTCGCCACTCATGTCGTGCGCGCGGTGGCAGCGCTCCGAATCCATCTGGCTGCCCTGCTGGTGGTGGGCGTCATGGCGCTCTCCCTGGCTGGGAGTCGCCTCCTCAGGAGAATGCAACCCCCGGCAGGCAGCCCTCAAGGCCCTCTGCTGCAGGCTCCGTCAGCCTCGACATGGAACTACGGGACCATAGGTTGTCTCCTCGTCTCCGGCCTGGCCCGCTGGGCGTTCAGGTTGTGGAAACGCCGCCAACAGGCGATCGAAGAGGGCGGGACATTCGCACCGCGCCCCATCACGGACCGGATCCGGGAATCGTTCAGGTAGCGCCAGTACAACCGGGCAGTCACTCGGAAGCCGTAGCGGCGAACGCCGATGCCTGAGGACGACCTTCCCGAGGACGAGGAAGTCGTCCGTACTCGCACGCGCCTCCCGGACAGATAGATGGGACTACACGCTCGTGAGGAACTGAGGGCACATCCAGGGCACATGAGCCCGGGAAACGGCGTTGACCCGGGAGAACTACCGAGAGGAGTTTTCCCAGGTCACCGCAAAGTTTCCCTGCGAAACCCCAGGTCAGCGCCCTCCCGCCTCCAATCGCTGCACGAGTGGCAGGACTTCTCACATCGGCTGCATGAGGCGGGGCATCAGCCTTATTGCCTGGTGTGGCCTTGAGTGGGCGCCAGAGACGTGACGCGGACGCCACCGGCGGCCACCAAGCCCTGATGGATGAGCCGAAGCAGCGGCTCCGATCCCGTGCCCATGAGCCCGTATCCGCACTCCAGCGAACCGAGCGGCGGCGCCCATCGCTCCGGGGGAGCAAGCACCGACAGCCATTCGGGCCACAGCTCACATAGCGGTTCACATGGCGGTTCACATGGCGGTCACCACGCCGGCGGGTCCACAGCGACGGAGGCCACCACGGTGGAGGCTTCGACAGTGGTGGCGGGAGTTTCGATGGAGGGAGCGGCAGCTTCTGGGCACCTCCCCGCCCGACGCCCTTCGCGCCCCGCGCGTCGGCCGGTGACCCTGCGTCAGGGCTTCGCGGGCTGACGTTCGTCGCGGTGGACCATCGTGATGTGGCGGTCCGGGCCCGGGGATTCCAGTTCGTCGAGGATCGCGGTCGCCAGGTCCTCCGTGCTGATCCAGGAGTGGCCGTCCGGGGTGGTGAGCAGGGTGTCGGTGCCGCGGCGGTAGTGGCCGGTGCGGGGGCCCGGTTCCAGGTGGGCCGGGGGGCTCAAGTAGGTCCAGTCGGGGTGCGGATGGGTCTCGCAGGTGCGCAACTGGGCTATGCCCGCGGCAGCCACGGGCCTCAGTCCGGCGGGGACGTGGGCGGGGTCGTCCGCGATCAGCAGGTCCCGGGTGCCCGGGCTGCGCAGGGCGCCCGCGCCGCCGACCACCAGGACGCGGATGCCGAGCCGGGCCGCGGTGTCCAGCACCCTGCGCGTGGTCCCGACCAGGAAATCCTCGTCCACCGGTACCGTCCGCACCGCCACGACGACCGCGTCCGCCGTGTCCGTCAGCGCCTCGCGCAGCGCCTCCTCGTCCTGCGCGTCCACCGCGACCGGACTCACTTCCGGGCGGGCCCCGGACTCGGGCCCGGTCTCGGGTTTCCGGGAGAGGGCCAGCACGCGGTGGCCGCGTGCGGCCGCCTCGGTGACCACCCTGCTGCCCACCATCCCGGTGGCGCCCAGTACGGCGATCCGCATGGTCGTCTTCGGCTCGTTCATCATGTTCTCCTTCGTCCTGGTGCTCTTCTGTGCTCTTCGGGGTGGTGCTCTTCGGGGTGGCCGTTCCTGTGCTCATCCGGCTCCGCCGGCGTCGCCTCCGCGCCGCCTCACGCGCCCGAACACCTGCGCCGGCGTCAGCTGTGCCGCCAGCATCGCGGCCAGGGCCAGGGCGAAGCCGAGGGTCTGCGGGGGGCTCAGCGACTCGCCCAGGGCGATGCCCACAACCGCCGCCACCAGCGGGGACAGCAGCACCAGCGGGGCCGACGCGCCGACCGGCAGCCTGCCGATGCCGCGGAACCACAGGGTGTAGGCGATCAGGCCGCCCATGCTGCCGAGCCACAGGTAGCCGCCGATCGCGCCCGCGTCGATCCGCCGCGGTACGCCCTCGACGGCCAGGGTGAGCGGGAACAGCAGCAGGCCGCCGGCCGTGAGCTGCCAGCCGGCCAGCGTGAGGGGGCCGACGCCCGCCGGACGGCCCCAGCGCTTGGTGAGGACGACACCGCCGGCCATGGTGGCCGTGCCGACGAGTCCGGCGAGCACCCCGGTGGTGTCCAGACCGGCCTGCGGGCCGAGTACGACCAGTCCGACGCCGGCCACGCCGATCACGCTCCACACCGATCGCCAGACGGTCGGCCGGTCGCGCAGGACGGCGACCGCCAGCGCCGCGACCAGCAGCGGCTGCGCGGCCCCGAGGGTGGCGGCGACGCCGCCGGGCAGCCGTTCGGCCGCGAGGAACAGGAGTGGGAAGAAGGCGCCGATGTTGAGGACGCCGAGGACCGCCGCCTTCCACCACCAGTCCCCGCGCGGCAGCCGCCGGGTGATCACCAGCGCGAGCAGGCCCGCGGGCAGCGCCCGCATCAGGCCGGCGAACAGCGGGTGGCCGGGCGGCAGCAGTTCCGTGGTGACGGCGTACGTCGTGCCCCAGGACGCGGGCGCGAGCGCGGTCAGCGCGACGGTGGCGGTACGGCGTGCGGTGACGGTGCGGCGTGCGGTGGGGGAGGTACGCGGCGGGGCCGGGGGGTGATCGGTCAGGGGCTGGGTGTTCTCCCTGTTCTGCGTGGTCTGCATACGGGTCTGCGTGGTCTGCATACGGGGAAGTCTCGGGACATCGCCTCATGAATCCAACGCATGCTTGTCATGGCAGCCATGCACACTGACCATGGTTCGGTGGACCTTCAGCAGATGCGGTACGTCGTCGCCGTCGCCGAGACCCGTAACTTCACGCGCGCGGCCGAGCGCTGTTCCGTGGTGCAGTCGTCGCTCAGTCACCGGATCGCCGGGCTGGAACGGGAGTTGGGGGTCCAGCTGTTCGCCCGGTCCAGCCGCCGGGTGGAGCTGACCAGCGCGGGGGCGGCGTTCGTCGCCGGGGCGCGCGAGTGTCTGGCCGCCGCCGACCGCGCGGCCGCCGACGCCGCCGCCGCGACCGGGGTGGTCCGCGGCCGGCTCGCGGTCGGCGTGATCGTGACCACGGCCGCCGTGGACGTGCCCGAGTTGCTCCAGCGCTACCGCGCCCGGCACCCGGACGTCCATGTCATCCTCCGCTCCGAGCGCAGCGACGAGCTGGTGGCGGCGATCCGGGACGGTGAGCTGGACATCGCCTTCCTCGGGCTGCCGGAGGGCGAGCGGCCGGCCGGGGTGGAGACGCTGGTCCTCGATCACGACGAGCACGTGCTGGTGGTACCGGCCGGGCACCCGCTGGCGGGCGCCCCGCGCGTCACGCTGCGGGAGATCGCCGGGGAGACGTTCGTGGACTTCGTGGGCGGGACACCGGCCCGGGCCCAGTCCGACCAGGCGTTCGCCGCCGCGGGGGTGGGCCGCGAGGTCGCCTACGAGGCGGGCGTCGTCGAGCTGATGACCGGGCTGATCACCCGCGGGCTCGGCATCGCGCTGCTGCCGTCGGCGTTCATCCGCCCGCTGGCGGCCGGCGCCCCCGGGCTGGCCCTGGTCCCGGTGGTCGACGGGCCGCACCGCGTCGAGTATCTGGCGTGGAGCCGGTTCAACCCCAGCCCGGCCACCCGCGCCATGCTCGGCGTCCTCGGCGTCCTCGGGGCCGCGACGAGCGACCGGTAGGCGATGGAAGACCGGTAGGCGCCCGCTGCCAGGCCGCCCACACCGCGGGGACCGGCACCGAGGAGACCGGCACGGCAGGGGCCGCCGGGGCCGTGCCGGCCGAGCTGCTCGGGTCGGTGGGCGAGGGCGTCGCCGTACGGGGGTCGCCGTCGTCAACCCCGCCCGTCCCGTCCGCATCCTCTGAGGCCGCCGCCCGGCCGCCGGTTTCCCTCCGCGAACGACACTACGTACTGTAGGGTCCGGCTCGCCATCCAACCGTCGACGGGGGACTCATGCAGGAAGCGCGTTGTCCGGACTCCGGCACTGCGCCCGCCGAGGAGTCCACGACCGGGCTCCGGGTGGCGTTCGTGGTGCTCGTCGTCAGTCTCACGGTCGCGGCCGTCGGGGTGTACGAGCTGTGTGGTTTCGGACTGCACGCCCTGGCCCAGCGGCCCCACCTGTTCAGCGACGGGTTCGCGACGGCGGGTGTCATCGTCGCCCTGGTGGCGGCCGGCGCGGCGGCGGGCGACCTGGCCTGGCACCTGACGGCCGCCCGCGGACACGCGGCCCGCACCCACGCGGGCGACGGCGACACGGACGCCGACACGGACGGCGGTACGGGCGCCGACACGGACGGTGGCGCGGACGGGGACGCGGGCGCACCCCTTCCCGGCCCGGCGGGCACGTCCGTCGGCGGCCCCACGGACGCACCCGTTCCCGGCCCCGCGACCTCCACCGACAGCCACGGCGAGAGCCGCCCCGATCGCCCCGCCGGCACCCCCCGTACCTCCCGCACCTCCCGCACCACCCGCACCACCCCCGTCCCCGGCGAGTAAGGGACCGTTCTCCCGTTCCTTACCTTTTCCCGGGACAGTGGGAGTGGGGCCGCCGCGCGGCCTCCGCTGCTCAACTGCTTGCCCTTTCCACTCCTTTCACGCCGGTTTCACCGGCCGCTTCGAGGTGAAGCGACACCCATGTCCGCACAACAGTCGGTCCAGATCCCCCCACAGCGCGATGCCCGCGGTTCCGCGCCTCCCTCCCCCGGCCCCCGGCTGCGGGCCGGGGCGGCCGCGGCCACCGTCTGGTACCTGCGGCTGCTCGCGGTGCTCAACATCGTCGCGGTGCTGTCGCTGCCGTTCCGCAAGGAGGTGCACCGGCACAACGGCGGTTCGTTCTTCACCCCGTACCTGGCCACCGCCGGCCTGGTCTCGGCGGCGCTCGCCCTGTTCCTGGCCGTGGTGATGCGGCGCCGCAAACGCGCGGCCTGGGTGTTCAACCTGCTGCTCGCCGGACCGCTGCTCCTCCTCTACGTCCTCGCCCTCACCCAGGACCGGTACCGCGACCACCTGTTCAACTGGTTCTCCACCGCGCTCACCGCCCTGTTCGTGGCCGCGCTGCTGATCGGGCGGCGCGAGTTCAACGCCATCGGCGACCGCTCCAACCTCCGGCTGGCCCTGGCCGTGGGCGCCGGCGGTGTCCTGGTCACCGCGGGCCTGGGCACCTGGCTGGTGGACGCCACCAACAAGGCGCACGGCAGCGCGCCGTTGACCGAGAAGGTCCTCTACACCCTGCTGCGCGGCGTCACCATCGGCCCGCTCGCCGAGCACGTCCCGCACGTGTACGCGCCCCGCTGGGTGGACTTCACCATCAACGCCCTGGCCGCAGTGACCTTCCTGCTGGTCCTGTACGCCTGCTTCCGCGCGCCGCGCGGCCGCGCCCTGCTCACCGAGGACGACGAGACGCGGCTGCGCGCCCTGCTCGACAAGCACGGCGACCGCGACTCCCTCGGCTACTTCGCGCTCCGCTGCGACAAGGCCGCGATCTTCTCCCCCACCGGCAAGGCCGCCGTCACCTACCGGGTGGTGAGCGGTGTCAGCCTCGCCTCCGGCGACCCGATCGGTGACCCGGAGGCCTGGCCCGGCGCCATCGACGCCTGGCTGGCCGAGGCCCGCCGGCACGCGTGGACGCCCGCCGTGATGGGCGCGAGCGAGGAGGCCGGCACGATCTACGCCCGGCACGGCCTGGACGCCCTGGAACTCGGTGACGAGGCCATCGTCGACGTGGCCGACTTCAGCCTCGACGGACGTGCCATGCGGGTCGTGCGGCAGGCGCACAACCGGGTCCGCCGGGCCGGTTACACCGTCGCGATCCGCCGCCACGAGGACATCCCGGACGACGAGATGGCCCTGCTCGTGGAGCGCGCCGACCTGTGGCGCGACGGCGGCACCGAGCGCGGTTTCTCCATGGCGCTCGGCCGGCTGGGCGATCCGTCCGACGGGCGCTGCGTGATGCTGGAGTGCCGGGACACGGACGGCGAGCCGCGCGCGCTGCTCAGCTTCGTGCCGTGGGGCGAGCGCGGCCTGTCCCTGGACCTGATGCGCCGCGACCGCGACTCCGAGAACGGCCTGATGGAGTTCATGGTCGTCGAACTGCTGCTGCGCGCCGGGGAGATCGGGGTACGGCGGGTCTCGCTGAACTTCGCCATGTTCCGCTCGGTCTTCGAACGCGGGGCACGGCTCGGTGCCGGACCCGTGCTGCGGCTGTGGCGTTCCGTGCTCACCTTCTTCTCCCGCTGGTGGCAGATCGAGTCCCTGTACCGCGCCAACGCCAAGTACCGGCCGGTGTGGGAGCCCCGCTTCCTGCTGTTCGCCAAGAGCGCCGACATCCCGCGCATCGGGCTCGCCAGCGCCCGCGCGGAGGGCTTCCTCACCCCGCCCGCGCTGCCGTCGTTCACCCGCCGCAAGCGGAAGCCCACGCAGGACGCCGCCGCGGAGGCAGCCAAGTCGGCGCACTGACCGGGGATTTGCTGTCTCGGCAGCCTCGCCGGCATGACGGGGACCGGGGGGCACGGGGAGGCCGCCGCGAGGGACGGCGACGAGAAGGCGCACGACCCACGCGGCGGCGACGGCGGCGGTGCGAGCGCGGTCGGTCTGCGTGGCAGCGGCAGCGGCGGTGCGAGCGCGGTCGATCCGCGTGGCAGCGGTGCCGAGCCGCCGGCGGCGGACGATCCGCGCCGGATCGGCGGAATGTCCGCTGGTGGAGCGGCTCGGCACCGGCGGCATGGGGCGGGTCCACCTGGGCGTGCGCGAGGGGCGGTACGCCGCCGTCAAGCAGGTACTGCCCCTGCTGGTCGAGGACCAGGAGCCTCGTGGACCATCAAGAGCGCCCCCGGCGGAGGCGTGTCGTCCACTCCCCGCTCGTCAGGAAAGGCATCCCGACGCCGGTCGTAGGCCGGACCGGCGCTCACCCGCCCGTACGTGCGCCGCCCCCCGCCCCCCTGCCGCCCCCGTCCTGAAGCCCCCACTCCCGTTCCCGTTCCGCCCCCACCGTGAACCCGATCACCGCCCCGCCCCCCTCGCGCCGGAAGGCGAACGGCGCGCCCCCGTGGGCGAGGGCCACCTCGCGCACGATGGACAGGCCGAGCCCCGAACCGGGCAGCGAGCGGGCGTCGGGGGCGCGGTAGAAGCGGTCGAAGACGCGGATCAGGTCGCCCGCGGCGACACCGGGCCCGCGGTCGAGGACCTCGACACGCACCGTGCCCGGCCGGGCGGGCCCCAGCACGGCGATCTCGATGGGCGCCGAGCCGCCGCGGTCGAACTTGGCCGCGTTCTCGACCAGATTGGACATGGCCCGCTGAAGCATGCCGGGCCGCCCGTCGGTCGTCGTGTCGCCGCTCGCGCGGACCACGATGTCCCGTCCGGTGCGGCGGCGGGCGAGCCCGGCCACGTCCTCGGCGATGTCGGCCACGTCGACGCGCTGCGGCGGTTCGCTGTCGGACTGGCCTGCCGCGAGGTCGACGAGTTCGTTGACGAGGTCGGTCAGTTCGCGGGCCTCCTGGGTGAGGTCGGCGACCAGTTCCTCGCGGGTGGCGGGCGGCAGTTCGTCGATCCGGCGCAGCAGCGAGATGTTGGTGCGCAGCGAGGTCAGCGGGGTGCGCAGTTCGTGCCCGGCGTCCTGCACCAGGCGGCGCTGGTCCTCCTCGGACTGGGCGAGCCGGCCCAGCATCCGGTCGAAGGCGCGGCCGAGGCGGCCCACCTCGTCGTAACCGGTGACGGGGACCTCGACGCCGAGCCGCCGGGTGCGGGCGACGTCCTCGGCGGCGGAGGTGAGGACCACGAGGCGGCGGGTGATGCGCCGGGCCAGCCACCAGCCGCACAGGCCGGCCGCGACGACCACGGCGCCCATCAGGATCAGGGTGCGCTGCTGGAGCGCGCGCAGCAGGTCCTCGGTGTCGCTGAACTCCTGGGCGACCTGCACGGCGCCGCGGCCGTCGCCGAGCGCGACGGTGGCGATGCGGTACACGTCGTCGGCGACGGGCACGTCCTTGTACTCGATGGTCTTGCCGGCCACGGCGTCGGCGGCGATCGCCCGGTCGTCGCGGCTGACCGGGAGCTGCGGGCTGCCGTGGTCCACGATCTCCCCCTGCCCGCCGAGCACCTGGACGTCGGTGCGGCTGGGGCGGACGACCTCGTGGCCGGGCCGGGAGGAGGAGAAGTCCTCGGGCGTACGGTCGTAACGCCGCACCTCGTCCTGGACGTCCTGCACGACCTGTGTGAACACCGACTGCTCATCGACGCGGACCAGCCGGGCGGCGGAGTTGTACGACAGGATGCCGACGACGATGGTGACGGCGGCCGTCACCACGGCGAAGGTCACCGCGAACGTGGTCCGCAGCGACGACAGCCGCAGACGTGGCCGGGCCGGCAGCCGCGCGAGGCGGCCCACTCAGTCCTCCCGCAGCACGTACCCCACACCGCGCACGGTGTGGATCAGCTGCGGCGCGCCCGGCTCGTCCAGCTTGCGGCGCAGGTAGCCGACGTAGACGGCGAGGTTCTTGGAGCCGGGGCCGAAGTCGTAGCCCCAGATGCGGTCGTAGATGGTGGAGTGGTCGAGCACGATGCCGGCGTTGCGGACCAGCAGTTCCAGGAGTTCGAACTCGGTGCGGGTCAGCTCCAGTTCGCGGGCGCCGCGCCAGACCCGGCGGGCCTGGAGGTCCATGCGGATCCCGGCGGCCTCGACCTGCCGTTCGGGGAGCTGAGTGCCTTTGACGGGCGCCGCCGCCTCCTCGGGCGCGCCGCCGGGGGCCGCGGTGCCGGGGGCGGCGGTGCCGGCCGGGCCGGGGGCGGCGGGGCTGGTGCGGCGCAGCAGAGCGCGCAGCCGGGCGAAGACCTCCTCGACGTCGAACGGCTTGACGACGTAGTCGTCGGCGCCCGCGTCCAGCCCGGCGATCCGGTCGGCGGTCTCCACCAGGGCGGTGAGCATGAGGATCGGGGTGCGGTCGCCCTCGGCGCGCAGCACCCGGCAGACCTGGAGCCCGTCGATGCCGGGCATCATGACGTCCAGGACGAGGACGTCCGGCGGGGTCTTGTGGGCCTGTGCGAGCGCCTCGACGCCGTCGGCGACCGCCGTCACCTCGTAGCCCTCCAGGGTCAGGGCCCGCTCCAGGGCATGGCGGATGGCGCGGTCGTCTTCGGCGAGCAGCACAGTCTGGGGCACGCGACCAGTCTGCCAAGGCCAGAGCGGCGCAAAGCGGGCGGGCGGGCCTACGATCACCCTTTTTACCCGGCTCTCACCGTCCTGGACGCAACCGGCACCGGCCCGCCACCCTCTCGCCGACCATCGGTCACCGGTCACCGGTCACCGGTCACCGGTCACCGGTCACCGGTCGTCGGCGGTCGGACCGATCGCAGGCCACCAGTCACCGGCGGTCGGACCGATCGCAGGCCACCGGTCACCGGCGGTCGGACCGATCGCAGGCCACCGGTCACCGGCGGTCGGACCGATCCCCGGACACCAGCCACCGGCCGTCAGCCCAATCCCCGGACACCAGCCACCGGCCGTCAGCCCAATCCCCGGACACCAGCCACCGGCCGTCAGCCCGATCGATCCTGGCCACCGGTCACCGGTCGCCCCCGCCGCCCGGTGGTCAGCCGCGCAGCCGCGCGAGCTGCTCCTCGAACGGCACCACGGCCGGACCGGCCGCCGTGGGCTCCGCCGCGCGCTCCGCCGGATGCCCGGCAACCGGCGGCCCCGCGGCCGACGCCGCCAGTTCCCCCGCCGCGCGTTCGATCCGCTCCGGGAGCCCCTGCGCGCCCCAGTCCTCGGCGGCGGCGTAGACGCCGGTGGGGACGACCACCGCTCCCAGGAAGGCGAAGAGGGGCCGCAGGGCGTGGTCCAGGACCAGGGAGTGGCGGGCGCTGCCGCCGGTCGCCGCGATCAGCACGGGCGTGCCGCGCAGCGCGTCCGCGTCCCACGCCCCGAGCACGTCGAAGAAGGACTTGAACAGTCCGCTGTACGACGCCGAGAACACCGGGGTGACGGCGATCAGCGCGTCCGCCGCGGCCACCGCGTCCAGCGCGGCGGTGAGGTCGGGGCCGGGGAAGCCGCTGGTGAGGTGGTGCGCGATCGGCACGGCGAGGTCGCGCGCCTCGATCACCCGCACCTCGGCGGCCACGTGCCCGGCAGTCGCGGCGGCCAGCCGGTCGGCGAGCAGCCGGGTGGAGGACGGCACGCTCAGCCCCGCCGAGACGACGACGAGTTTCATACGGTCACCTCCGGGGTGTCCTTGGTGTCCTCGGTGTCCTTCGCGGCCAGCAGGGACGTGTGGGTGGGCGCGTCCGGCACCCCGGCCGGGCGGTCCTTGGCGAACTCCGCGCGCAGCACCGGGACGACCTCCTCGCCGAGCAGGTCGATCTGCTCCAGGACGGTCTTCAGCGGCAGCCCCGCGTGGTCCATCAGGAACAGCTGGCGCTGGTAGTCGCCGGCGTACTCGCGGAAGGACAGCGTCTTCTCGATCACCTGCTGCGGGGAGCCCACGGTCAGCGGCGTCTGGTCGGTGAAGTCCTCCAGGGAGGGCCCGTGCCCGTAGACCGGGGCGTTGTCGAAGTAGGGGCGGAACTCGCGCACCGCGTCCTGGGAGTTCTTCCGCATGAACGCCTGGCCGCCGAGGCCGACGACCGCCTGCTCGGGCGTGCCGTGCCCGTAGTGGGCGTACCGGTCGCGGTACAGGTCGATCATGCGCCGGGTGTGGTCGGCGGGCCAGAAGATGTTGTTGTGGAAGAAGCCGTCGCCGTAGTACGCGGCCTGCTCGGCGATCTCCGGGGAGCGGATGGAGCCGTGCCAGACGAACGGCGGTACGCCGTCCAGCGGGCGGGGCGTGGCGGTGAACCCCTGCAGCGGGCTGCGGAACGTGCCCTGCCAGTCCACCACGTCCTCGCGCCACAGCCGGTGCAGCAGGGCGTAGTTCTCGATGGCGAGGTTGATGCCCTGGCGGATGTCCTGCCCGAACCAGGGGTAGACCGGTCCGGTGTTGCCGCGGCCCGTCATGAGGTCCACCCGGCCGTCGGCCAGGTGCTGGAGCATCGCGAAGTCCTCGGCGATCTTCACCGGGTCGTTGGTGGTGATCAGGGTGGTGGAGGTGGACAGCACCAGCCGCTCGGTGCGCGCGGCTATGTAGCCGAGCATCGTGGTCGGCGACGACGGCACGAACGGCGGGTTGTGGTGCTCACCGGTCGCGAAGACGTCCAGGCCGGCCTCCTCGGCCTTCAGCGCGATGGCGACCATGGCCTTGATGCGCTCACGCTCGGTCGGCGTCCGGCCGGTGGTGGGGTCCGGCGTGACGTCACCGACGCTGAAGATCCCGAACTGCATGGTCACTCACCCTCTAGATTGTTGACGATTCAACTACACCCCTCGAACAGTCCCCGGCCGGGAGGTATTCCGCCCCGCCCGTCCCGGCGGACCCACCCCCCGAATCCCTCCGCACCCCCGCACCCCACCGCACCCGCCGGTCCCCGCCACCCCCGCGTGCCAAGCTTCCCGCATGCCGCTGATCCTCCGTTCCGCCGCCCTGTTCGTCGTCGCCGCGCTCTTCGAGATCGGCGGTGCCTGGCTGGTCTGGCAAGGCGTGCGCGAGCAGCGCGGCTGGCTGTGGGCGGCCGGCGGCGTCCTCGCGCTCGGCGCGTACGGCTTCGTCGCCACCTTCCAGCCCGACGCCCACTTCGGCCGCATCCTGGCCGCGTACGGCGGGATCTTCGTGGCCGGCTCGCTCCTGTGGGGCGTGGTCGCGGACGGCTACCGTCCCGACCGCTGGGACATCGCGGGCGCCCTGGTCTGCCTGGCCGGCATGGCGCTGATCATGTGGGCGCCACGGAACGGCGGCTGACGTTCGCCTAGGCTGGTCGCAGCCGAGCGCCACCGGCCACAGCCGAGCGTTCGACCCCAAGGACCCGAGCACCGCGCACCCGAACACCCGAACACCGCGCACCCAAGCACCCGAGCACCGAGCACCGAGCACCGAGCACCGAGCACCCAAGCATCCGAGGAGCAGCCCCATGGCCACCGCCGCCCCGTCCGCCGCCTCCCGCATCGCCGTCGTCACCGGTGCGAGCAGCGGTATCGGCGCCGCCACGGCCCGCCGGCTCGCCGCCGCGGGCTACCGGGTCGTACTGACCGCCCGCCGCAAGGACCGTATCGAGGCGCTCGCCGAGGAGATCACCGCGGCCGGCCACTCCGCCACCGCCTACCCGCTGGACGTCACCGACCGCGCGGCCGTCGACGAGTTCGCCTCCGCGTTCGAGACCGTCGGCGTCCTCGTCAACAACGCGGGCGGCGCGCTCGGCGCCGACCCGGTCGCCACCGGCGACCCGGCCGACTGGCGCTCGATGTACGAGACGAACGTCATCGGCACCCTCAACCTCACCCAGGCCCTGCTGCCGAAGCTCACCGCGAGCGGCGACGGCACGGTCGTGGTCGTCTCCTCCACGGCCGGCCACAGCACCTACGAGGGCGGCGCCGGCTACGTGGCCGCCAAGCACGGCGCGCACGTCCTCGCCGAGACGCTGCGCCTGGAGATCGTCGGGCAGCCGGTGCGGGTGATCGAGATCGCGCCCGGCATGGTCAGGACGGAAGGGTTCGCGCTGACCCGGTTCGGCGGCGACGAGGAGAAGGCCGCGAAGGTCTACGAGGGCGTGGCCGAGCCGCTGACGGCGGACGACGTGGCGGACACGGTCACCTGGGCGGTGACCCGCCCCGCGCACGTCAACATCGACCTCCTGGTCGTGCGCCCGCGCGCCCAGGCGTCCAACACCAAGGTGCACCGGGAGCGGTGACGCACATGACGAAGGACAGCCCCGGACAACCGGCGCCGCCCCCGCGGGAGGCGCCGGACCGGACGGAGCCGAAGACGGCGACAGCAACGGCTACGGCGGCGGACCGCGCACGCCTCGCCCTGGAGAAGAAGCGCGAGCGCTACGTCTGGTACTACCTCGGCTACTTCCTCTTCGGCATCCACCTCGTCGCCTTCGTCATGATCTTCGCGGTCCGCCACGCGAAGTGACCCGCACCACCACACCGGGTGAACGCCGGACACGTCCCGGCCACCCCGCCTAGGGTCTCGAACCGTGGACAGACACATACCTTTCGACGCCCTGCGCAACGTCCGTGACCTCGGTGGTTACGCCACCGGGGACGGCCGGCGGGTCCGCCCCCGCCTCCTGTTCCGCTCGGACGGCCTCGGCAAGCTCGGCCGGGACGGCGCGGACTGGGACCGCTTCCTCGCCCTCGGCGTCGGCACCGTGATCGACCTGCGCCACGGCTGGGAGGCCGAACGCCAGGGCCGGGTCCCGGAGCACCCGTCCTTCACGTACCACAACCTCAGCATCGAGCACCGCCCCTACGACCAGCCGGCGCTGGGCCCCGAGGTGGAGCCCGGCCCCTACCTGGCCGAGCGGTACATGGAGGTGGCCGAGGACGGCACCAAGGAGATCCGCCGGGCCCTGGAACTCATCCGCGACGCGGCCGCCTCCCACACCCCCCTGGTCTTCCACTGCGCCTCCGGCAAGGACCGCACCGGCCAGCTGGCCGCCCTGGTCCTGGCCCTCCTCGGCGTCCCCGAACCGACGATCGTCGAGGACTTCAGCCTCACCGAGCTGGCCTCCCCCGCCCTCCTGGCCGACTGGCAGGCACGCAACGGCGGCCGCACCCCGAACTGGCCGGGCTACGGCCGCGCCCCCGCCGCGGTGATGCGCCTGTTCCTGGCCGCGCTCACGGAGAAGTACGGCTCGGTCGGGTCCTACGTCCGCGACGCCCTGGAACTGGACCCCGAGGCCCTCGCGGACACCCTCCGCACCCACCTCCTGGAACCCGCCCCCACCGCCCCGCCCGCCCTCACCTACCGCAAGGCGGTCCCGGCCGACGCCCCCGCCCTGGTCCGCCTCCGCGACACCCTCGCCCTCGGCCAGCTCGCCCGCGGCATCGACCAGTGGAAGCCCGGCGAGAAGGACGAGGAGCACTTCCGCACCCGGATGCGCGAGGGCGAGGTCTGGCTGGCGTACGCCGGGGAGCACCTGGCAGGCGCCTGGGAACTGTGGTGGGACGACCCCGCCGCCTGGGGCCCCCGCCCCTGCGACGCCGGCTACATCCACCGCCTGATGGCCGTCCCGCACACGGCCCCGCCCCGCACCGGCCGCGCCCTGCTGGCCGAGGCGGAGTCCCGCATCGCCGCCACCGGCCGCCCCTACGCCCGCCTCGACTGCCTCGCCACCAACCCCCGCCTGCGCGCCTACTACGAGTCCGCCGGCTACACGACGGCCGGCGAACAGCCCACGAAGAGCGACGGCACCGGCAGCCCGTACGCGGTGACCCTCATGGAGAAGCGGCTGCGGGACTGACCCGACAGGCCACCGGGCCGCCGGCTCAGCCCTTCACGCACACCACCTGCTTGAGCTTCGCCACCACCTCGACGAGGTCCCGCTGCTGGTCGATGACCTGGTCGATCGGCTTGTAGGCGCCCGGGATCTCGTCGACCACGCCGGAGTCCTTGCGGCACTCCACGCCCTGCGTCTGCTCCTCCAGGTCCTTGGTGGAGAAGCGGCGCTTGGCGGCGTTGCGGCTCATGCGCCGCCCGGCGCCGTGCGAGGCGGAGTTGAAGGACTTCTCGTTCCCGAGGCCCTTGACGATGTACGAACCGGTGCCCATGGAGCCCGGGATGATCCCGTGGTCGCCGGAGCCCGCCCGGATCGCGCCCTTGCGGGTGACCAGCAGGTCCATGCCGTCGTACCGCTCCTCGGCCACGTAGTTGTGGTGGCAGGAGATCTCCTCGTCGAAGACCGGCTTCGCCTTCTTGAACTCCTTGCGGATCACGTCCTTGAGCAGCGCCATCATCAGCGTGCGGTTGTACCTGGCGTACTCCTGCGCCCAGAACAGGTCGTTGCGGTAGGCCGCCATCTGCGGGGTGTCCGCCACGAAGACGGCGAGGTCCCGGTCGACCAGACCCTGGTTGTGCGGGAGCTTCTGGGCGACGCCGATGTGGTGCTCGGCCAGTTCCTTGCCGATGTTCCTCGAACCGGAGTGGAGCATGAGCCAGACAGAACCGGTGGTATCCGTGCACACCTCGACGAAGTGGTTGCCACTTCCGAGCGTTCCCATCTGCTTCGTGGCACGTTCCTGACGGAATTTGACCGCTTCCGCCACCCCGTCGAACCGCCCCCAGAACCCGTCCCACCCCGCCGTGGCCAGGCCGTGGAAGCGGCCCGGGTCGAGCGGGTCGTCGTGCATGCCGCGGCCCACCGGGATGGCCTGTTCGATCTTGGAGCGCAGGCGGGAGAGGTCGCCGGGGAGGTCGTTGGCCGTCAGGGAGGTCTTCACCGCGGACATGCCGCAGCCGATGTCGACGCCCACCGCCGCCGGGCACACCGCGCCCCGCATCGCGATGACGGAGCCGACCGTCGCGCCCTTGCCGTAGTGGACGTCGGGCATGACGGCCAGGCCCTTGATCCACGGCAGGGTCGCCACGTTCTGGAGCTGGCGCAGGGCCACGTCCTCGACCGTCGCGGGGTCGGTCCACATACGGATGGGGACCTTGGCCCCCGGCATCTCGACGTACGACATATCGTCCTCATTCCCCCGGAAAACCTACAGAAGTCGCAGAATGCGCGAATCGCAATACCGGCGTCAAGGTCGACGAAACAGGACATCGGACCGGCGTCCACGGCAGTGCGTGCGATACACATTGTCTCCAGGGGAGGCACCCGCCCGGCAAGCGAATAACCGGCGGGGACCGTGCACCGCCCCCCTACTGACACCGTCGAGAGGAGCCTGACCGTGCTGCGGAAGGCGTACGTATCCGGTGCGGCGGCGGCCCTCGCGGCGCTGCTGCTGGCCGGCTGCACCAGCGGCTCGTCGGGCGGCGGCCGCACGGACGACGCCAACCCGGACGGCTCGGGCCCCGCGGCCGTGGCGGCGCAGCCGGGCAGGTACCGCACGCTGCCCGAGGCGTGCGGCGCGGTCCGGCACAGCACCCTCGACGCGCTGCTGCCTGGCATCCCGCAGATCACGGACGTGGACCAGCGGGAGAAGGCGTACGAGGGCGAGGCGACGCTCACCTACGACACCGACCGCAAGGTGGGCTGCCGCTGGAAGGTGGACTCCGCGGACGCCACCGACCATCTGCACATCGACTTCGAGCGGGTCGTCTCCTACGACAACTCCGTGAGCGACGACAGCCAGGCCGAGACGGTGTTCGCGTCGAAGCAGGCGGCGGCGGACCTGCCGGCGCCCCCGGCCACCACGCCCGGCACGTCCCCCGGCGCACCCTCCACCAGCCCGTCCGGCACCCCGTCGGGCACCTCCTCCGGCAATCCGGCAGGCACCCCGGCCGGCAACCCCTCCGGCCCGGCCGGCGGCCCCGGCACCGGCTCCGCCCCGCCGCCCTCGGGCACCCCCTCCGGTTCCTCCTCCACCGGCACCTCCCCCGGCACCACCCCCGACGACCTCCAGCCCCGCACGCTCGACGACCTCGGTGACGAGGCGTTCATCGACGACGCGCTCAGCGCCTCCGGCTCGACGGCCAAGCAGCGGACGGTGACTGTGGTGTTCCGCACGTCGAACGTGATCGTGACCATCGAGTACGAGGAGCAGCCGGGCGCGGTCGGCGTGGTCCCGGACAGCAAGGAAATGCAGGACAGGGCAAGGAAACTGGCGGATCAGCTGGACGGTGCGCTGGGCGGTTGACGTCCGGCGTACGGCACTTGGCGCGGCGCCGGGATGCCCCGGAAGCCCGGCCGCGCGGCGCGGGCATTGCGTACGGTGGCCCCTCGGACCCGATCCACCGCAGGGAACCATCAGCGTCATGAGTGAAGGAACCATGCAGCGAGCAGCTCAGCGAGAACAGCGTGACCGGCGTGATCAGCGTGAGGGGCGTGGCCCGTGGGCGAAGCGGCCGGGCCGTGTCCTGGTGTCGGCGGCGGCGGTGCCGGTGATGCTGCTGGCCGCGGCGGCCTGCTCCTCGGGCGGCTCCGGTTCCGGCGGCAGCGCGGAGAAGACCCCGTCGGGCGGCGCCTCGGCGTCGGCGACTGCGAGCGCTTCGCCGACGGTGCGGGCGGCGGCGTACGGGAAGCTGCCGGACGCGTGCAAGGTGCTGTCCGACAAGACGGTGGGCGCGCTGGTGCCGGACGGTGTGAAGTCCGCCAAGGAGGGCACCTCGGGCGATGTGTCCACGCGCGGCAGCTGCTCGTGGAACGGCCTGACGAACAACGGGGTGAAGGGCTCTCAGTACCGCTGGCTGAACGTGTCGTTGCTGCGTTTCGCCTCGGACGCCTCACGCGGCGCGGGGGACGAGCAGGCGCGGGCGTACTACCAGAAGCAGGTGCAGACGGCGCGGACCACGCCGGGTGCGAAGGGCGCCACGGCGGCGCCGGTGTCCGGGACGGGCGACGAGGCGACGGCGGTGCGCTACGACCTGGCGAAGAAGGAGGGCACCTTCAAGCAGCAGACGGTGGTGACGCGGGTGGAGAACGTGGTCGTCACCGTGGACTACAACGGCGCCGGTCTGGCCGGTGACAAGGCCCCGGACGCCGACGACCTGGCGAAGTCGGCGCAGCAGGCCGCGCAGGAGGCGGTGGCCGCGGTGGCGAAGGCGAACGGGGACACCGGCCGTTCCGGCGCCCCGGCCGCGCCCGGCAAGCCCTCCGGCGCCCCGTCGGACAAGTCGTCCGGAAAGCCGTCGGACAAGCCGTCCGGGAAGCCCGCCTCCCCCTCGGCGTCCACGCCGGCGTCCCCCTCCGAGACGGCCGCCGACAGCTGATCCCGGCGGGGGCGGGCGGGGCCGGAGCGGGGCCGAGGCGGGGGCCGAGCAGATCCGGCCAAGCGTTCGCCGCACAGATGTGCCACTCTGTTGCGCGCAACAGGACGCAAGGGGAGGGGAGTACGAGTGGCCGCGCCACTGCAGCTGACTCGGATGCACCGGGTTCTCATCGGCGTGGTCGTGGCCGGCGCCGTGGTCATCGCCGGTATCGGCTTCGCGGGTTCGTACGCGGCCGTCCGCGCGCTGGCCCTGAAGAAGGGCTTCGGGAACTTCGCGTACGTCTTCCCGGTCGGCATCGACGCGGGCATCTGCGTCCTGCTCGCCCTGGACCTGCTGCTGACCTGGATCCGCATCCCCTTCCCGCTGCTGCGCCAGACGGCGTGGCTGCTGACGGCGGCGACGATCGCGTTCAACGGCGCCGCCGCCTGGCCCGACCCGCTGGGCGTGGGCATGCACGCGGTGATCCCGGTGCTGTTCGTGGTCGCGGTGGAGGCGGCCCGGCACGCGGTCGGCCGGATCGCGGACATCACCGCCGACAAGCACATGGAGGGCGTCCGCCTCACCCGCTGGCTGCTCTCCCCCGTGCCGACCTTCCTGCTGTGGCGCCGGATGAAGCTGTGGGAGCTGCGCTCCTACGATCAGGTGATCAAGCTGGAGCAGGAACGTCTCGTCTACCAGGCCCGCCTGCGTTCCCGCTTCGGCCGGGCCTGGCGCCGCAAGGCCCCGGTGGAGTCGCTGATGCCGCTGCGGCTGGCCCGCTACGGCGTCCCGCTCGCCCAGACCGCCCCGGCGGGCCTGGCCGCGGCCGGTATCGAACCGGCGCTGCTGCCGCCCGCGCCGCGCCCCGAGGTGACCGCGGGCGGCGCCGGTCCCGAGCCGGCCGCCGCGTCGCTCCCGGCACAGGCCGCGCCGCCGGAACCGGCCCCGGAGCGGGGACCGGAGCCCGCCGGGCAGGCGTACGTGCCCGATCCCGAGGAGAGCCCCTGGTTCCAGGCGCCCCGGCAGGTCGACTACCACGGCGGTTACGACCCCTCCTACGAGCCGGAGCCGCCGTACGGCCCGGAGCCCCCGTACGAGGAGTGGGACGAGGAGGACCAGCACCGCCCCGCCGAGGACACCGGCGGCTTCCCCATACCTGTCGGCCCGAACCGCACCCGGGAGCTGGGCGACGGCGGCGCCGCCCCGCTGCCCGAGCCGGACGCGGAGGACTACTACCAGGTCTTCCGGCAGTCCATCAACGGCAGCCTGCCCACACCGCGCGAGTTCGCGGCCGGGGTCGAGGCGACGTACGGCATCACGCTGCCCGCCCAGGAGGCCAAGCGCATGGTGACCCACTTCTCGCAGCGCTTCGACGCGGAGCTGGAGGCGGACCACATCGCCTGACCGGCGGACCGTAGGAGCTGGACATACGACGACGGGGCGCCCGGTGCGAAACCGCACCGGGCGCCCCGTCGTCGTACAACCGCCGTCGTACCGGCCGCTCAGTCCCCCAGCAGCGTCCGCACCCGCTCCTGGCCCACCGCGAGCAGCAGGGTGGGCAGGCGCGGGCCGGTGTCGCGGCCGACGAGCAGGTGGTACAGGAGGGCGAAGAACGTCCGCTGGGCGGTCTTGATCTCCGGCGGGAGTTCCTTGGGCGTGGCGTCGGCGGAGAAGCCGGCCTGGACCTTGGGCACGCCGTAGACGAGGTGGGTGAGCCCGTCCAGCGACCAGTGCCCGGCGAGTCCGTCGAGCAGCAGCCGCACGGACTGCCGGGACGGCTCGTCGAGCGACTTGAGCAGGTCGGTGTCCGGCTCGTCGCGGACGATGGTGCGCTGGTCGGCGGGGACGTGGGTGTTGATCCACGCCTCCGCCTTGTCGAACCGGGGGCGGGCCTCGTCGAGCGAGGACAGCGGGTCGGCCGGGTCCAGCTCGCTGAGGATGCGCAGCGCCTGGTCCTGGTGGCCGGCGGTGATGTCCGCGACGGAGGCCAGCGTGCGGTACGGCAGCGGGTGCGCCGTCTTCGGCAGCTCGCCGGAGGCGGTGCCCACGGCCCGCGTGTACGCGGCCACGTCACCGGGCAGCGCGGAGCCTCCCCCAGTGCTTGACGCCTGGGAGGTGCCCCCGGCGACCTTGCCGGCGAGCTTGTCCCACTCGTCGTACAGGCGCTGGATCTCCTGGTCGAAGGCGATCTTGAAGGACTGGTTCGGGCGGCGGCGCGCGTACAGCCAGCGCAGCAGCTGCGGCTCCATGATCTTCAGCGCGTCGCCGGGGGTGGGCACGCCGCCCCGGGAGGAGGACATCTTGGCCATGCCGGAGATGCCGACGAAGGCGTACATCGGGCCGATGGGCTGCTTGCCGTCGAAGATGCCGACGATCTGCCCGCCGACCTGGAAGGACGAGCCGGGCGAGGAGTGGTCCACGCCGGACGGCTCGAAGATCACGCCCTCGTAGGCCCAGCGCATCGGCCAGTCGACCTTCCAGACCAGCTTGCCGCGGTTGAACTCGCTGAGCCGGACCGTCTCCGAGAAGGCGCACGCGGTGCAGGTGTACGTCAGCTCGGTGGAGTCGTCGTCGTAGGAGGTGACGGTGGTGAGGTCCTTCTCGCAGTTGCCGCAGTACGGCTTGTACGGGAAGTACCCGGCGGAGCCGGTGCTGCCGTCGTCCTCGTCGGCGGCGCCCGAGCCCTCGGCGGCCTCCAGCTCGGCCTCGTCCACCGGCTTCTGCTGCTTCTGCTGCTTCTGCGCGGCCGGCTTCGCCTTGGTGCGGTACTGGGCGAGGATCGCGTCGATGTCGCCGCGGTGCCGCATGGCGTGCAGGATCTGCGCGCGGTAGACGCCGGAGGTGTACTGGTGCGTCTGGCTGATGCCGTCGAACTCCACGCCCAGCTCGGCCAGCGCGGCGACCATGGCGGCCTTGAAGTGCTCGGCCCAGTTCGGGTACGCCGAGCCCGCGGGCGCCGGGACGGAGGTCAGCGGCTTGCCGATGTGCTCGGCCCAGGACTCGTCCACACCGGCGATCCCGGCCGGGACCTTGCGGTAGCGGTCGTAGTCGTCCCAGGAGATCAGGTGGCGGACCGGGCGGCCGCGGCGGCGGATCTCGTCGGCGACCAGGTGCGGGGTCATGACCTCGCGCAGGTTGCCCAGGTGGATGGGGCCGGACGGGGAGAGACCGGACGCGACGACGACGGGTTCACCCGGGGCTCGGCGCTCCGATTCCTCGATGACCTCATCCGCGAAACGGGAGACCCAGTCGGCGGTCTCGGTGCTCTGAGCCACGATCGGCACGTCCTCTTTCCTGAGGTTCCTGAAGTTTCCTGAAGTGTTCTGGCGTGTCCTCGCACGGGCGGCGCGGCCGCACGGCTGACCGCCCCATTGTCCCAGGCGGGGCGGCATCCGCGAAAACGCCTTTTCACCGCGTTGGACGGCCCCGGGCGCGCCGGGGTTGGCCCGGCGGCCGGAAAATTCGCTTGGACCCCCGTGGGATACTGGCCGGGACTGTCCATCCCCACGAGGAGAACGGCACCCATTCCTATGGCCTCGGTCACGTCCCTCACCGCTTCCGTCCACCAGCGTCTCGCGAACGCCCTCTCGGCCGCCCTGCCGGAGGCCGCCGCCGCGGACCCGCTGCTGCGACGAAGCGACCGGGCGGACTTCCAGGCCAACGGGATCCTGGCGCTGGCCAAGAAGGCGAAGGCGAATCCGCGGGAGCTGGCGGCGCAGGTCGTCGAGCGGGTCGTCACCGGTGACCTGATCGGGGACATCGAGGTCTCCGGCCCCGGCTTCCTCAACATCACGGTCACCGACCGGGCGATCACGCAGAACCTGGCCGCGCGCGCCACCGACCCGGCCGGTCGGCTCGGCGTGCCGCACGCCGACCACCCGGGCACCACGGTGATCGACTACGCCCAGCCGAACGTGGCCAAGGAGATGCACGTCGGCCACCTGCGCTCGGCGGTGATCGGTGACTCCGTGGTGCAGCTCCTGGGGTTCACCGGCGAGAACGTCGTGCGCCGCCACCACATCGGTGACTGGGGCACCCAGTTCGGCATGCTCATCCAGTACCTGGACGAGCACCCGCACGAGCTGGACCACAAGGCGTCCGAGGTGAGCGGCGAGGAGGCGATGTCCAACCTGGACCGCCTCTACAAGGCGGCCCGCCGCAAGTTCGACTCCGACGAGGAGTTCAAGACGCGCGCCCGGCGCCGGGTGGTGGACCTCCAGGCCGGTGAGCCGCAGACGCTCGCCATGTGGCAGAAGTTCGTCGACGAGTCGAAGATCTACTTCTTCTCCGTCTTCGAGAAGCTGGACATGGAGATCGAGGACGCGGACATCGTCGGTGAGTCCGGGTACAACGACATGCTGGCCGAGACCTGCCGCCTCCTGGAGGAGTCCGGGGTCGCGGTCCGCTCCGAGGGCGCGCTGTGCGTCTTCTTCGACGAGATCAAGGGCCCGGACGGCAACCTCGTCCCGCTGATCGTCCAGAAGTCGGACGGCGGCTACGGGTACGCGGCCACCGACCTGTCCGCGATCCGCGACCGCGTCTTCCAGCTCAAGGCGAACACCCTGCTGTACGTGGTGGACGCCCGCCAGTCCCTGCACTTCAAGATGGTCTTCGAGACCGCGCGCCGGGCGGGCTGGCTCGGTGACGACGTCACCGCCCAGCAGCTCGCCTTCGGCACGGTGCTGGGCAAGGACGGCAAGCCGTTCAAGACCCGTGAGGGGGAGACGGTCAAGCTGGTCGACCTGCTGGAGGAGGCCGTGGAGCGGGCGTCGGCGGTCGTGCGGGAGAAGGCCCAGGACCTCTCGGAGGAGGAGATCGCCGAGCGCGGTACCCAGGTGGGCATCGGCGCGGTCAAGTACGCCGACCTGTCGACCTCCGCGAACCGGGACTACAAGTTCGACCTGGACCAGATGGTCTCGCTCAACGGCGACACCAGCGTGTACCTCCAGTACGCGTACGCCCGGATCCAGTCGATCCTGCGCAAGGCCGGCGAGGTCCGCCCGGCCGCCCATCCCGAGCTGGAGCTGTCGCCGGCCGAGCGCGCGCTCGGTCTGCACGCGGACCGGTTCGCGGAGACGGTCGCGGAGGCCGCCGCCGAGTACGCCCCGCACAAGCTGGCGGCCTACCTCTACCAGCTGGCCTCCCTGTACACGACGTTCTACGACAAGTGCCCGGTGCTGAAGGCCGGGACGCCCGAGCAGGTGGAGAACCGCCTGTTCCTCTGCGACGTCACGGCCCGCACCCTGCACCAGGGCATGGCACTCCTCGGCATCCGCACCCCCGAGCGCCTCTGACCGGTTCTGACCGATCCGGTACGGCACTCCGGAAGCCCTCGGGTTCCCGGAGTGCCGCCGCCGGTCAGGCGTTGGTGGTGGATGGTGCCGTGCAGCGTCACAGAGCGGGCTGACCGCTTCCCGGGCACGTATCGGTCCCGGTGCCGCTCCTCTGGTGGATCGTCGTCGGGGACCCGGACGGCGATCCGACGCCCGCCCCGCAGACAGGGCACGAGCCGCGGACCCGGCCGGGGTCGAAGCGGTTGCCGCGTAAGAGGTTCTCCATCCCTTGCTCCTCACGTCAGTGTGGTGGTGCAGTGGGTGGTGCTCTCCCCGTTCCGCAGCCACGCGGTCAGGGAGGTCTCAGATGAGGCGCACGAACGCCCGCGCGCCGTTGTGGAAGGTCACCGTGAGGCCCGCACTGGGGTCCTTGTACGAGGCGAGCTGAGCGATCTCCGGGCACTCCGCCCGGCCGAGTGCCGCCCCCAGGAACCCGATGGGCCCGCTGTCCGGGCCGGTCCACGTGCCGGGCGCGCCCTGGACGGGCTGTTCCTTGTGCTCGTGCCGCTCGCCTTCCGCGAGTTGCCCGATGATCTGCCACCGGGACTCGCCATCCGAGGTGACGACCGCGACGCCGTACGGGTGCTTGGTGTCGCCGGCCTCCGCGAGGGTCTGCACCCGCGTGACGCCCGGGGCGTTCTTGAAGGTGTCGAGCAGGAACGCCTGGAACGTGGCGGGGCGCATAATGGATCTTTCCTCTCGTGGCGGGCGCGGAGAGGGGCCAGTCTAGAGACGCGCGGAATGCGACATGCCGAGGGTGGTCGCCTCACGGTTCGGTGAACTCCGCCCACACCACCTTGCCGGGATTCCGCTCCCCCACGCCCCACTTGTCGCTCAGCGCCGACACCAGGAACAGCCCCCGGCCGCCCTCGCCGGGTTCGTCGCCCTCGTCCGGGATGCGGGGCGTACCCGTGCCGGTGCCGCTGTCGTGCACCTCCACGCGGACGGTCCGGCCGTCGTACCGGACCCGCAGCAGGAAGCCGCGGCCGGGCGGCACGCCGTGCACCAGCGCGTTGGTCGCCAGCTCGCTGACACACAGCGACACATCCTCGGCCCGCCGCCACCCGCCCAGCCCCCAGTAATGCAGCGACCAGACGGCGAACCGCCTGGCAGCCGGCACGGAACGACGATCGCGACGGTAGAACTGGTCCCGCTGATAGGGGAGTTCATTTGCTTGAATCACAGGACGACTGTCGCTCAGCATCACTGGGGTGGAGCAGTGGGTGAACCCGTACGAAGTTTTCGTACGGGCGGCCTGGAGGCTGCCGGCCCGCGGTCACGTCCAGGTGAGGCGAGGTCCCTCGGGGCCGACGTGCAGCCGCATGCGGTCGGCGGCCGGGCGCCCGGCCGCCTGCCACCGCGTGACACGCTCGGTGATCTCGTCCCACAGACGCGCCTCGCCGCCCTGCCGGACCATCCACCGTCCGCCGTCCTGGAAGGCGACCGCCCACGACTCCGCGGCCACGTCGATCACGACGTGTTCCGTCCGGCCGTCCCGTTCCAGCAGGAGCCGCTGGGCACGCGGCGCGGCGAACTGCGCGACGAACCGGCCTGTCCAGTCGTCGAGCACATCCGCGCCCAGCTCCGCGGGCACCGCGTCGCCCTCACCGAGATTCGGCAACAGGCCGAGCGGGGGCGGAAGATGGGGACGGGCCAGCATGAACGAGACCTGTCCGCCGAGCACCGGGCCACTGGCCGTGCCGTCACCGGCGACCGTGAGCCGTACCAGTTCGGATGCGTGCATCCATCCGCCGACCGTGACCAGGATGTCACCGCCGGGCCGGGTCTGCGCGAGCCAGTCAGCCGGCACGGTGTGCACACCGCACGTGGCGATCACCCGGTCGTACGGGCCACCCTTCTCGTAGCCCGCCAGTCCGTCACCGACCACGCGGCCAGGCCAGTACCCGGCGCCCGCGAGCGCGATCCCGGCGCGGGCGGACACCTCGGCGTCGACCTCGACCGTGGTCACGTTGTCCTCGCCGACGACATGGCACAGCAGCGCCGTGGAGTAACCCGTGCCCGTGCCGATCTCCAGAACGCGCGTTTCGTCGGTCGCCCGCAGTTCTTCGAGCATGCGCACGACCAGACTCGGCAGGGTGGACGACGACGAGGGCGCGGCGGCGATACGCCCCTCGACCTGATCGGGGAAGACGCCTCCGGCCACCTGTGTCACGAGGGTGTCGTCTTCGTGGACGCGCGCGAGCCCTTCCGCGGAGTCTCCGGCCGCGGGCCGGTACCAGCCGCCCTCTTCGTACTCGAACCAGCCGCGCGACAGGAACGCCTCGCGGGGCACGGACAGCACGGCCGCCTCCCACTCCGGGCTGCGCAGAGCACCGGCCTCGGCCAGGCGCCGCGCGAGGTCGGCCCGCAGGTGTTCCGACGGCAGGGGGTCACTCATGCCGACTCGCTCCGTTCTCCAACAGGTCCGCGATCGCGGTGGTGACCGGCAGTCCGGCCGCGTCTTCGAGCCACGCCCATTGGCCGTTGGGATTGCACTCCAGAAACCACCATGCGCCGTCGGCGGTCACGGCGAAGTCGAAGGCGCCGAAGTTCAGTCCGAAGGCGGCGAGGAACCGCACCAGCGCCCCGCGCGTCCCGGCCGGGCAGGCGACCGGCTCATAGGTGAGGCTCTGGTACGCGGCTCTCCAGTCCACGACTCCGGGCGGCGCGGTGATCCGGGCACTGAACACCTGCTCGCCGACGACGACCGCGCGCACGTCCGCCACCTTGGGCACCCGCGCCTGGAACAGGTGCGCACTGTGGCGTACCGCGCCGTCGACCTCGCCCGCCCCGACCGGGGCGGCCCAGATACCGGCGGGCTCGCCCTCCACCTCGTACGCCGCCGCGTGCAACGGCTTGTAGATGGCCGGCTGCGCGGCGCAGAACGCCCTGGCCTCCATCGGCTCGTTCGTGATCAGGGTGGCCGGGACCCTGAACCCGGCCCGGAGCGCCGCCGACAACTGCGCCGGCTTGTACTCCGCCCGCGCGATGGCCTGCGGGTGGCTCACATACAGGCACCCCGGCAGCGCGCCCAGCACGCCGCCCAGGCCGCGCCGGTTCTCCTGCGCGGCGAACCGGGCCGCCTGCTCGCCGCCGTCCGTCGGGTAGGGCGGGTAGGGACTCGGCCGACGGTGGTACAGGGCGCGTACGGCGGACAGGTCGGCCGTACGTTCCCCGACCGTCAGCCGCCCACTCCATCCGCCCACTTCAAGGCGCGCGGCAAGCACCACGGGCGCCGGGAAGTCGCGCCCCGGGTCGAACCGGAGGACGGGCACCCGGCGCCGGTTCAGTTCCGCGATGACCAGATCAGCGGTCGCGTCCTCGGACTCCGTGCAGACCAGCACCGGGCGCCCGTCCATGGCACTACCCCCTAGTCCTGTGTCGCGTCATGGCCGGAGTCGCTGTCCACCTTGCCGTCCTTGCCGACCTGTGTGGGCGGGTAGGTGTTCACGCTCGTACCGTGCTTGCCGAGTTCGGCCGGCGTCATCGCTCCGTCCTCCCCGGCCCATCGGCCGGTCTGCGTGGCCGGGTCGATGCCCACGTACCGCCACGGCGAGGGAGAACCGTTGCGCAAGGGAGCCATACGGCGCAGCCCCCACGGGGCGGGTGCGGTGGTCTCCGTGTCTCCGAGGTTCGTTTGCAAGTCGCCTCCTTGATGAATCACGGGACGACTGTCGCTCAGCGTCACTAGGCTGCGGCAGTGGGTGAACCCGTACGAAGTTTTCGTACGGGTCGGCAAGGGTCACCCCGAGCGGGGGGTGGGGAGTTGGTCCGGCATGAGCGCCAAGAAGAAGAACTTCTCGACGATGAAGATGCTGGGCGCGCAGCTACAGGCAGCGCGTAAGGCTGCTGGGTACACCCAGCAGCGGCTGGCGGATCTGCTGAAGGTCGATGTGGAGACCATCGCCTCCATCGAGCAGGGCAGACGGCCACTGTTGCCGGACCTCGCGGCCAAGTTGGACAAAATCCTCGACACGAAGGGGATGCTGGCGGCAGGGGTGGCACAACTTCCTGACATCGACCAGTTCCCGATGCACGCCGAGCAGTACATGGTGCACGAGCGCGAAGCGGTGTCGCTGTCCTGGTACGACACTCTGCTCGTGCCGGGTCTCCTCCAGACCGAGTCCTACGCGTACGCGGTCTTCAGTAGCCGAGTCCCGGCGTTCGGTGACGACAAGCTCGCCGTCATGACCGCCGGACGGCTCAAGCGGCAAGAGATCATCCATCGTGAGGACCCGCCGACGCTCAGCTTCGTGGTCTGGGAGCCGGCGGTACGGTTCCCCCTGGGGGGTGAAAAGGTCTACCGC
Source organism: Streptomyces sp. NPDC047017 (assembly GCF_040644175.1). Lineage (NCBI taxonomy): Bacteria > Bacillati > Actinomycetota > Actinomycetes > Kitasatosporales > Streptomycetaceae > Streptomyces > Streptomyces sp. NPDC047017. The sequence goes on from NZ_JBEYVW010000019.1 coordinate 155,623, forward strand.
GAGCAGCTCCGTCATCTGCGGAAGTGCGCCGAAATGCCGGGTATCTCCTTGCAGTTCCTGCCGTTGGACCGCGCCACCCACGCCGGTACCGCGGGCTCCTTCACCTTGATGGAGACACCCGATCACCAGCATCTGGCCTACTCGGGATCGCACCACGGCAGCCAGTTGGTCGCCGACCCGGAATGGGTCTCAATCCTCACTCGCAAGTATGCGATGCTGCGCTCACAGGCCATGACCCCCGAGAAGTCGAGGGGCCTGCTCGACAGTCTGCTAGGAGAACAATGAACACCACACTCGCGTGGTTCAAGTCGAGCTACAGCGATGACGAGGGCGCTCAGTGCCTCGAAGTCGCTTACGCCTGGAGGAAGTCCAGCTACAGCAGTGACCAGGGCGGCGCATGCCTCGAAGTCGCCACCTGCCCCCACACCATCCACATCCGCGACTCCAAGAACACCGGTGACGCGCCCACCCTCCGTCTCGCCCCGGTGAGTTGGACCGCCTTCACCGGCTCACTCAAGTGATCGATTGTCAGTGGCTGCGCCTACAGTCACTGGCATGGCGACTCTTCCCAACCCGCTGCCCAAGCTGGCAGCCGATCCGAGTGGGCGTGCGCTCGGGCTGCGGCTTCCGCCCGGAAGCCTGATCGACGCGACGGACGACGGCCCGTGGCGCGAACCGTTGCTGTGGTGTGCCGGGCGGCCCGTCGCGCCCGGGAACTGGGCCGCGCTGGGTACGCCCGCCGCCCGGGTGGGCCTGCTGCCGGTGCTGATCGAGCTGGGCGGTGAGCGGGTCGGCCCGGAGGACTGGGAGCTGATGCCCGGGGAGACGACGTACCCGGGCGACCATGACGCCGAGGACGTGCTGGCGGAGTACTGGGAGGACTGCGCGGGCGAGGAGGACGGCCCGTGGCCGGGGCTCGCCGGCGGGCTGCCGCCGGCCGCCGCCCCGGACACCCGCGCCGCGGAGGTGGCGGACTCGCTGGCCGGGGGGCGGCCCTGGCTCAAGGACCCGCACCTCGCGCTGGTGCCCGCCCGGCGCAGCGCGGACATACCCGCCGCGATCGGCTGGTCCGGCCCGCTCAACCACGACAACGACGTGGCGCGACTGTGCGCGGTCCTCCGCTCCTGGGAGGACCGCTTCGGGATACGGGTGGTGGCGCTCGGCTTCGACCACCTCACCGTGTCCGTGGCGGCGCCGCCCGGCACGTACGCCGAGGCCGAGGCGGTGGCGGCGGAGCACCTGGCCTTCTGCCCGGACGCCGCGGACGATCTCGCGGAGTGCGCGCGCGGGCTGGTGGGCGAGCGGACCTGGCACTTCTGGTGGGAGTGAGCGGGCCGCGGCTCACTCCTTGACGCCGAGACCGCCGTAGATGTTGATGTCGGCGTCGGTCACGTCGTCGATGTCCCGGTACCGGATCTGCTCGATGGGGTCGAGCCCGGCGAGGTAGGAGTCCTCGGGCCGGTCCGGGACCGGCGCGGTGTGCTCGGGCCGCCAGTGATGCACGGGGACCACCGAGGGCTCGGCCAGGGTCAGGGCGTTGCCGGTGAAGAACCGCTCGACGTCCGCGTGGGAGCGCAGCACGAAGGTGAAGCCCCGCTCGGTGTAGGTGCGCTGGACGGCGCGGATACTGGCCGGGTTGAGGTCGTCGGTCAGATGGCTGAGGATCAGCCGGCTGCCGGCCGGCAGCGCGCCGACCAGCTCGCGCACCAGCGGGTACGCCTCCTCGTCGGGCACGAAGTGCAGGACGGCGACCAGGCACAGGGCGATCGGCCGGTCGAAGTCGAGGGTTTCGGCGGCCTGTTCGAGGATGAGCGCCGGTTCGCGCAGGTCGGCGTCGATGTAGTCGGTGCGTCCCTCGGGGCTGCTGACCAGCAGCGCCCGGGCGTGGGCGAGGACGACGGGGTCGTTGTCGACGTAGACCACCCGCGAGGCGGAGTGCGCCCGCTGGGCGATCTGGTGCACGTTCTCGGAGGTCGGCAGGCCGGTGCCGATGTCCAGGAACTGCCGGATGCCGTCCTGGACGGCGACGGCGGTCACCGCCCGGCGCAGGAAGTCGCGGTTGTGGCGGACGTCGAGGTAGCCGCGCGGGTTGGCGGCGAGTCCGGCCGCCGCCGCGGCGCGGTCGGCCGGGTAGTGGTCCTTGCCGCCGAGGAACACGTCGTACACCCGCGCCGGGTGCGCCTTGCTGGAGTCGATCCTCCGGCGCAGCTCGTCGGGGTCCTGGCGGAGGGCGTCACCGGGCATGGCAGGGTCTCCTGAACACTCGTACGATCAACCGCAATCTAGCCCGCGCCCGGCGCGCGCGGGCCCCGACCGGTGAAATCGGCGGGCGGCAGCGCGGGCGGACGGTCGGGCGGTCGGGCGGTCGGCCAGGCGGACGGCCGGACGTCACGGGTGGACGCGTCAGGAGTCGTTCATCAGCTCCCAGCCGTGCCCGTTCAGCGGGGAGGCGTAGTACGCCGGCCCGGAGCCGCTGGTGCGGAACGGCTTGCCGTGGTCGTCGACGCGCACCGTGCCGTGCCGGTCGCCGCTGGACCAGTCCAGCTCCAGGTACCAGCGCACGTCGTGCCCGCTGGTGTGCCCGTTGACGTAGAAGACCTCCGGGTCGGACTCGCTCACCTTGTACGGGAAGTTCCGCTGCCCGCCGACCGGCTGGGCCAGCGGATTGCCGAGGTCCAGGGAGACGTCGAACGACTTGGTGTCCACCCCGCCGCCGCAGCCGTCGCCCATCGCGTACTTGTTCCAGGTCAGGTTGGCGCCGCTGCTGACGACCCGCACGTGCAGTCCCCGCAGCACCACGGTCTGCGCGCCGGTGCCCTGCACGGTGAGCACCACCATCTGGTGGTCGGCGGCGACCGCGCCGATCGCCGAGGTCCAGCCGACCGCGTCCTGGAGGGTGGGCGGCGGCGGCACGTTCTGCGGCTTCCGGTCGATCAGGAAGCTCTGGTAGCAGGGCAGGTCCCAGTAGTACGGGGTGGTGGCGACCGCGAGCGGGGGCGCGTCCGAGGCGCCGTCGGAGTGCGCGGTACCGGTCGCGGACGGGGACGACGCGGAGGGGCGGTCGGTGGAGGGGGAGGCGGTCCGGGAGGGGGACGATGACCCGGGCGTGGCGCTGGTGGCCGCCTCGCCCGGGGGCCCGCCGGGCGAGGCGGACACGGCGGCGGTCGCGGCGGCGGCCCGTTCGTCGGCGGTCCGGTCCCGGTGGCCGGGCACCAGACTCACCACGAGCGCGGTGGCCGCCGCGACCGCGACCACCCCGGCACCGGCGAGCAGCGCGACCCGCCGCTTCGGCGCCCGCGGACCGGACTCGTCGGCCGGCTCCTCCTGCCCGGAGTGCTCCGCACGCGCCTTCGTGCGCGCTTCCGGTTCCGGCTCCGCACGCGCTTCCGGTTCCCGCTCCTGCTCCGGTCTCGGCTCGGGTGCCTGCGCCGGAGTCTCCGTCCGCACCCCGCGCAGCGCGTCCGCCCGGACCCAGCGGCGGTGCAGTTCGAGCAGTTCCCCGGGGGTCGCCCGGCAGATGCGGGCCAGCCGCTCGACGGGGGCGTAGTCGGTGGGGACGACGTCGCCGCTGACGTACCGGTGCACGGTCGACGCGCTCATGTGCAGGCGCTTGCCCAGCGCCCCGTAACTGAGCCCGGACCGTTCCTTCAGCTCCCCCAGCAGCTCGGCGAACTCGCCTCCCGCCACCGTTCCTCCCCTTCCCACGTCCCACGAGGGCATCCCAGGAGGGTGCCGTTCCCGCAGGTCAGAGCCCATTTCAGCATTCCGGCATGCCGGGTTTCCGGGCAGTGCCGGCCACTGGAACGCATCGTCGCACAAGCTGTGGATCAGCCGAACACGGCGCTCAGGGCCACCGGGCCGAGCGACCGCCCACGGTCCTCACGACCCAGCACACACGCCCCAGCACGCACGCCCCATCACTCACGCCCCAGCACGCACGCTCCGTCACCCACCACCGCCACCTTCAGGGGGAACCCATGTCCGCACGCACGCTCCGCACCCGTCTCCTCGCGGCCTCCGCGCTCTGCGTCGCCGCCCTGTCGCTCACGGCCTGCGGCGGCGGGAACGACACGAACGGCGCCGCCGCCTCCACTCCCGTGGCCGCCGCGCAGAGCGGCCGGTCCGCCTCCGACGCGCCCTCCGCTCAGGGCGGCAGCGGCACCTCCGCACAGACCTCGGGCTCGGGCGGCGGCGCCCGGAACGGCAGCCACACCGGCGGCACCTCGGGCAAGGGCAAGGCGGCCACCGGCGGTTCGCACAGCGGCGGCGGCGACGGCTCCGACGAGTTCACCAAGTGCAGCGCCAAGCACCTGCGCATCACCGCCGTCTCGGTGCCCCGCCCGATCAACCACCTGCTGCTGCGGGCCACCAACACCGGCTCCCGGCGGTGCATGCTGGAGCCCTACCCGGCGGCCCGCTTCGGCGAGGCGCAGTCGGTGCCGCCGGTGGCCGAGGACACCAAGCCGCAGGCGCTGGTGAGCCTGGAGCCGGGCGAGTCCGGCTACGCAGGCGTCAAGCTGTCCGGCGACGGCGACCACGGCCACACCGTGCGCACCCTGACGGTCCCCCTGGAGGACGGTTCGATCGCCACGGTGAAGCTGCCCGCCGCCGGCGTCCACGTGGACGACAGCCTGACCGTGACGTACTGGCAGAGCACGACGCAGTACGTCGTGGACTTCTGAGAACGTCCCGGAAAGCATCCCGGACGGACGCCGTTCCAGCAGGTCAGAGCACTTTTCGGCGGACCGGCGTCCCACATTCGCGGGCTGCTGTGGCCAAGGGGTCCCCCAGCGGATCAAGCTGGGGACCCCGGCCCGTCCAGCGCCGCCGCACCTCGCTCGTGCTCGTCCCAGGGGGAAATCTCGATGCCCGCACTGCCCGCACTGTCCGCACACTCCACCCGCGCCCGCGCCCGCGTCCGGCTGCTCGCCGCGGCGGTGCTCGTGCTGACCGCGTCGGCCGCCCTCACCGGCTGCAACGACGGTGAGGGCGTACGCGACGAGGGCCCGTCCTCGACGGCCCGGTCGCTCGGACCGCCGTGCGCCGTCCACGCCCACGCGCCGCGGCCGGCACCCAGCGCGACACTGGACGGCGGCAACGGCGGCGAGGGCGGCGGCGCTCAGCGCAGCTTCTGCGCGACCTCGACGGCCCAGTAGGTGAGGATGTTGCGCGCCCCGGCCCGCTTGATGCCGGTCAGGGTCTCCCGGATCGCCCGGTCGCGGTCGATCCAGCCCTTCTCGGCGGCGGCCTCGACCATCGCGTACTCGCCGGAGATCTGGTAGGCGGCGACCGGCACGTCCACGGCGTCGGCGACCTTGGCGAGGACGTCGAGGTAGGGACCGGCCGGCTTGACCATCACCATGTCGGCGCCCTCCTCCAGGTCGAGGGCCAGCTCGCGCAGCGACTCGCGCAGGTTGCCGGGGTCCTGCTGGTAGGTCTTGCGGTCGCCCGTGAGCGAGGAGCCCACCGCCTCGCGGAACGGCCCGTAGAAGGCGGACGAGTACTTCGCGGTGTACGCGAGGATCGCCACGTCCTCCCGGCCGATCTGGTCCAGCGCGTCGCGGATGACGCCGATCTGGCCGTCCATCATCCCGCTCGGCCCCACGATGTGGGCGCCCGCGTCGGCCTGGACCTGCGCCATCTCGGCGTACCGCTCCAGCGTGGCGTCGTTGTCGACGCGGCCCTCGGCGTCCAGCACCCCGCAGTGGCCGTGGTCGGTGAACTCGTCCAGGCACAGGTCGGACATGACGAGCAGTTCGTCGCCGACCTCGGCGCGCACCTCGCGCAGCGCGACCTGGAGGATGCCGTCCGGGTCGGTCCCGGCGGTGCCCAGGGCGTCCTTCTTGGCCTCCTCGGGCACGCCGAACAGCATGATCCCGGAGATCCCGGCCTCGACGGCCTCCGCGGCGGCCTTCTTCAGGCTGTCCCGCGTGTGCTGCACGACCCCGGGCATCGCCGCGATCGGCACCGGCTCCCCGACGCCCTCGCGCACGAACGCGGGCAGGATCAGGTCCGCGGGGTGCAGCCGGGTCTCGGCGACCATGCGCCGCATCGCCGGGGTGGTGCGCAGCCGACGAGGTCGCGTACCGGGGAAGGCTCCGTACATCGTCATGGCTTCTACGCTACGCCCGCCCGGCACACCCTCTTGCCGACGCGGTGTCGAGCCGGCCGCCTCCGCCCCGCTCCTTTCTCAGCCCTCTCCCGGTCCGCCCCCGGCCGCCGGTGAGGCCCCCAGCACCCGGTCGATGAACTCCGCCAGCCGCGCGCGCAGCTCCTCCCGTTCCACACCCCGCGCCCCGGCCAGGTGCTCGACCAGATCCGCCCGGACGGCGGCGAGCAGGGCGTGCGCCGCGAACGCGCCGTCGCCGAAGCCGGGGAGACCGGTCAGCGCGTCGCGCAGCAGGGCGTGCCACCGGTCGTAGTACCCGGCGTCGTACGGGCTGCCGCTGTCCCCCGCCGCCTCCAGGGCCGGCGCCAGGTGGCGGTGGTCCAGCTTGAAGCAGAGCAGCGCGTCCAGCAGGGCGGGGACCCGCTCGCGCGGCGGGGCGGCGGGGCCGAGCGGCGGCGGCCCCTCGGCCACGGCCCGCTCCAGCGGTTCCAGGCGGGCGGCGTACAGCTCGCGGATCAGGCCGGTGCGGTCCCCGAAGGCGCGGAACAGCGTGCCCTTGCCGACCCCGGCCGCCGCCGCGACCTCGGCCATGGTGACGTCCTGCGCACCGGCCCGGCGCACGAAGAGGTCCTCGGCGGCGGCGAGCAGGCAGGCGCGGTTGCGGGCGGCGTCCTTGCGCGGCTTGCGCTCGGTCATGCGGAGGCGACTCCCGTGTTTGCGAAACGGACCCGGGGTCCGTATCTTCGTGGCCATGAAACGGACCGCCGGTCCGCATCGTTATCGTACGGGACGGAGCACCCCCATGCCCGAGACCATCCCCGCCACCCCCGCCATCCCTGCCACCCCCACTTCTCCCCAGGAGCTGTTCCGCCACGGACTGCGGCTGCTGCTGGACAAGGACATCGACGCCTGGGTCGCCCTGTGGGCCGAGGACGGCGTGATGGAGTTCCCCTTCGCCCCCGAGGGCCGGCCCCGCCGCCTGGCGGGCCGGGCGGCCGTGGCGGCGTACATGCGGCCCTACCCCGACCACATCGACCTGCGCGACTTCCCCGAACTGACCGTCCATGAGACCACCGACCCCGGCACGATCGTGGCCGAACTGCGCGGCGTGGGCCGCCTGGTGGCGACCGGCGGCCCCTTCGACATGCGTTACGTCGCCGTGGTGACCGTCCGGGACGGCCTCATCACCGGCTACCGCGACTACTGGAACCCGCTGGCCCTGACGGACCCGGCGGCCGACTTCACCGGGAGCACCCGATGACGGACCCGGGCACCACCGCCACGAACTCCGGGAGCACCCGATGACGGACCCGGGCACCCCCGCCACGAACTCCGGCAGCACCACCGCACACGCCGACGCCACCCCCGTCGGCTGCGGCAGCACCCCCACGGACTCCGGCACCACCCTCGTCATCGGGGCCACCGGCACCACCGGCAGCCGCACCACCGTCCGGCTGCTCGCCGGAGGCCACCGCGCGCGGGCGGCCGGGCGGCGCGCCGCGCCCGTGGCGGGCGCGCCGGGCGTCCGCTTCGACTGGTACGACCCCTCCGGCCACGCCCCCGCCCTGACCGGCACCGACCGCCTCTACCTCGTCCCGCCGGTGGGCGACCCGGACCCGGCCGCCGTCATGCTGCCCTTCCTGGAGCTGGCCCGCGCGCGGGGCGTGCGCCGCGCGGTACTGCTCAGCTCCTCCGCGATCGGGGCGGGCGGCCCGGCGGTGGGCGAGGTCCACCGGGCCCTGCCGGACCTCTTCGGCCAGTGGGCGGTGCTGCGGCCGTCATGGTTCATGCAGAACTTCACCGGCGACCACCCGCACGCGCGGAGCATCCGCGAGGAGGGCGTCATCCGCTCGGCCACCGGGGACGGCCGGGTCGGCTTCGTGGACGCCGAGGACATCGCCGCCGTGGCCGCCCGCGCCCTGACCGCTCCCGAGGCCCCGTGCACGGATCTGGTCCTGACCGGCCCGCAGGCCCTGTCCTACGACGACGTGGCCGCCGTCTGCGCCGAGGCCACCGGCCGTCCGGTCGCCCACCACCGCCTGACACCCGGCCGGATGCGCGACCACCTGATCCGGGCGGCGGGCCTTCCCGCCGGGTTCGCCGCGATCCTGGCCGGCCTGGACGAGGCCATCGCGCGGGGCGCGGAGGACCGCACCACCGACACCGTCGCCCGCCTCACCGGCCGCCCGCCGCACACCCTGCGCGAGGTCGTCCTGCGGGAGCGCGCCTGACCACCGCTCAGCCACCCGGGTCACCCACCCCGCCCACCTCGCCCGAGTTGTCCGCGAGCAGTTCCCGCGCGCGCCGCACCAGCGCCTCGCGCACCGATTCCGGCCCCAGCACCCGCAGCGGCACGGCCAGTCCGAGCAGGTACCCGGCGAGCCCGTCCGCGTCCGGTCCGCCGATGTCCACGACCGTGGCGCCGGGACCGTCCGGGCGGTGCGTGCCGACGCTCGCCGGAATCACCCGCAGCGCCCGGCCGACGGGGAGCGGGAGGCGGACCGTCGCGGTCAGCGGGTAGGGGCCGTTGGCGGTGGCGCGGGCGACGAGCTGGGCCGGATCGGGCGGGTCGGCCTGCTCCCGCACCGGCTGCCCGGTCGGCTGGACGCGTTCCACCCGGTCCGCGCGGAACGTACGCCACTGGTCGCGGGCCACGTCCCGGGCGACGAAGTACCAGCGCCGCCCGGTGTGCACGAGCCGGTAGGGGTCGACGTCCCGGACGGTGGCCCGCCCCTTGCCGTCCCGGTACGCCAGGCGGGCCCGCTCGCCCCGGCGGCACGCGGCGGCCAGCTCAAGCAGCAGCCCGGAGGTGATCTGCGGCTCGCTGGTGCGGGGCGTGTGCACGAACGCGGCGTCCATCTCCTCCAGCCGCCGCGCGATCCGCCCCGGCAGCACCTGGCGCAGCTTCAGCAGCGCCGACAGCGCGGCCTGGTCGCCGCCGAGCGCCCCGCTCAGCGCCGCCTCGCGCAGCCCGACCGCCACGGCCAGTGCCTCCTCGTCGTCCAGGATCAGCGGCGGCACCCGCGACCCGGCCCGCAGCCGGTAACCGCCCCACGGACCCGGCTCGGACTCGACGGCGTACCCGATCTCCCGCAGCCGCGCCACGTCCCGCCGCACGGTCCGGTCGGTGACCCCCAGCCGCTCGGCCAGCTCGGCACAGGTCCATGACGGCCGGGCGGCCAGCACGGAGACCAGCCGCAGCAGCCGGGCGGAGGCACTGATCACACCGGAAGTGTTCCACAGCCGTGGTCCGCGGCCCGCGCCCGACCAGGACCGGAACTGTCCTGGTCCCGTCCTACCGTCTCCCCATGACCACAGGCACCTCGGCGAACCCCGCCGGCACCCCCGCCCCGCCCGCGTTCCGCTACGCGGCCGTCACCTTCGACTGCGCGGACCCCGTCGAACTGGCCCGCTTCTACGGCGACCTGCTCGGCCTGGCCGTCGCCTTCTCCTCCGACGACTTCGTCTTCCTCGCCCGCGAGGGCTCCCCCGGCCTCGGCTTCAACCGCCTCGCCGACTACCGCCGCCCCACCTGGCCCGACCCCGCCCAGGAGAAGCAGGCCCACCTCGAACTCGGCGTCGATGACCTGGACGCCGCCGAGGCCCATCTGCTCACCGCGGGCGCGACCAAGCCCGCCCACCAGCCCTCGCCGGACCGCTGGCGAGTCCTGCTGGACCCGGCCGGGCACCCGTTCTGCATCACGACGCTGGTCTGAGCGTCCGTACCCGGACACGACGGTGGGGCGCCCCCAGACTGGGGGCGCCCCACCGTCGTACACGTACCGCGTGCCGCGGACCGTCAGGTCGTGGACCGGCGCCTGCGCGCCCCGGGCCGCCGCTCGCTCGGCCGGGTGACCGGGTCACCGGCCTCCAGGGCCGCCGCGCGCCGGCGCAGCCCGAAGTCGGCCAGGGCCTCGGCCAGCTTGAGGACCGACGGCTCGGGAGCCATCACGTCCACCCGCAGTCCGTGCTCCTCCGCGGTCTTCGCGGTGGCCGGGCCGATGCAGGCGATCACCGTCACGTTGTGCGGCTTGCCCGCGATGCCGACCAGATTGCGGACCGTCGAGGACGACGTGAACAGCACCGCGTCGAAACCGCCGCCCTTGATCGCCTCCCGGGTCTCGGCCGGCGGCGGCGAGGCGCGGACCGTGCGGTACGCGGTCACGTCGTCGACCTCCCAGCCCAGCTCGATCAGCCCGGCGACCAGGGTCTCCGTGGCGATGTCGGCGCGCGGCAGGAAGACACGGTCGATCGGGTCGAAGACCGGGTCGTAGGGCGGCCAGTCCTCCAGCAGGCCCGCCGCCGACTGCTCCCCGCTGGGCACGAGGTCCGGCTTCACGCCGAAGGCGATCAGCGCCTTGGCGGTCTGCTCGCCCACCGCGGCGACCTTGATGCCCGCGAAGGCACGGGCGTCGAGGCCGTACTCCTCGAACTTCTCGCGGACCGCCTTCACCGCGTTGACCGAGGTGAACGCGATCCACTCGTAGCGGCCGGTCACCAGGCCCTTGACCGCGCGCTCCATCTGCTGCGGGGTGCGCGGCGGCTCCACGGCGATGGTGGGCACCTCGTGCGGCACCGCGCCATAGGAACGGAGCTGGTCGGAGAGCGAGACGGCCTGCTCCTTGGTGCGCGGCACCAGGACCTTCCAGCCGAACAGCGGCTTGGACTCGAACCAGGACAGCTGGTCGCGCTGCGCGGCGGCGCTGCGCTCGCCGACCACCGCTATCACCGGCCGGCCGCCGTCCGGGGACGGCAGCACCTTGGCCTGTTTGAGGGTCTGCGCGACCGTCCCGAGCGTGGCCGTCCAGGTCCGCTGGCGGGTGGTGGTGCCGGCGATGGTCACCGTCATCGGGGTGTCCGGCTTGCGGCCCGCGGACACCAGCTCACCGGCCGCCGCGGCGACCGAGTCCAGCGTGGTGGACACCACGACCGTGCCGTCCGAGGCGCCGACCTCCGTCCAGCAGCGGTCGGAGGCCGTCCGGGCGTCGACGAAGCGCACGTCGGTGCCCTCGGCGTCGCGCAGCGGCACACCGGCGTACGCGGGCACGCCGACGGCGCTCGCGACACCGGGGACCACCTCGAAGGGGACCCCGGCCGCGGCGCAGGCGAGCATCTCCGCGGCGGCGTCCGTGTCCAGGCCGGGGTCCCCGGTCACCGCACGGACGACCCGCCTGCCGCCCCGCGCGGCCTCCATGACAAGATGTGCGGCATCCCGCACCGCGGGGGCCCCGACGGGTGCTGACGTACCGTCAACAACCGTGAGCTGAGGCGCGCCTGTGCCCGGGACCGGGTCCGACGCGGGGTCGGGGTCCGTGGGCACGACGGCGACGCCCTGTCGGGCGTGCGTGCGTACGACGTCGAGCACCTCGTGCTCGGCGACGAGGACGTCCGCGTTCGCCAGCGCCTCCACGGCGCGCAGTGTGAGCAGTCCCGGATCTCCGGGTCCGGCACCGAGGAAGGTGACGTGCCCGTGTTCCGGACCGGCGGGAAGGGTGGTGGGGCTCAATGTGCTCGCTCCCCCATAAGACCGGCCGCGCCCTGGGCGAGCATCTCGGTGGCGAGTTCGCGACCGAGAGCCATCGCCGCATCGTGCGTCCGGGGCACGGGACCGGTGGTGGACAGCTGCACCAGTGCGGTGCCGTCGGTGGTGCCGACGACGCCCCGCAGGCGCATTTCCTTGACAGTCTGCGCGTCGGCCTGGCGGCCCCCCCGCTCCAGCGGAGCCGAGAGCGGGGAAAGGTCGGCCAAGGCGCCCACAGGGGCGCTGCAACCGGCCTCCAGGGCGGCGAGCAGTGACCGCTCGGCCGTCACGGCGGCCCGCGTGAACGGGTCGTCGAGTCGGGCGAGCGCGGCGATCAGGTCCGCGTCGTGCGCGGCGCACTCGATCGCCAGGGCCCCCTGGCCGGGGGCGGGCAGAACCGTGTCGACCGACAGGAAGTCGGTCACCTCGTCGCTGCGGCCGATCCGGTGGAGTCCGGCCGCGGCCAGCACCACCGCGTCCAGCTCGCCGCCGCGGACGTATCCGATGCGCGTGTCGACATTGCCCCGGATCGGGACCGTCTCGATGTCCAGGCCGTGGGCGCGGGCGTACGCGTTGAGCTGGGCCATGCGGCGCGGCGCGCCGGTGCCTATGCGCGCCCCGCGGGGCAGGTCGGTGAACTTCAGCGCGTCCCGGGCGACGACCACGTCCCGCGGGTCCTCGCGCTCGGGTATCGCGGCCAGGACGAGGTCCTCGGGCTGCGTGGTGGGCAGGTCCTTGAGCGAATGAACCGCGAAGTCCACCTCACCCCGCAGCAGCGCCTCGCGCAGCGCGGCGACGAACACGCCGGTGCCGCCGATCTGCGCCAGATGCTCGCGGGAGACGTCGCCGTACGTGGTGATCTCGACGAGCTCGACGGGCCGTCCGGTCACCTGGCTCACGGCATCCGCCACCTGCCCGGACTGGGCCAGGGCGAGCTTGCTGCGCCTGGTCCCCAGCCTCAGTGCCTTCTCAGTCATGCTGGCCCTCGGTTCATGCCGTTCTTCTCGGAGTCCGCACCGGCCCGGGAGACGGAGGCCACCGTCTCGGGGTCCAGGTCGAACAGGGTGCGCAACGCGTCCGCGTACCCGGCGCCGCCGGGTTCGGCCGCGAGCTGCTTGACCCGGACGGTCGGCGCGTGCAGCAGCTTGTCCACCACCCGCCGTACGGTCTGGGTGATCTCCGCCCGGTGCTTGTCGTCCAGGCCGGGCAACCGCCCTTCCAGGCGGGCGATCTCGCTGGTCACGACGTCGGCGGCCATGGTGCGCAGGGCGACCACGGTGGGCGTGATGTGCGCCGCCCGCTGGGCCGCCCCGAAGGCCGCGACCTCGTCGGCGACGATCCGGCGGACCTGGTCGACGTCGGCGGCCATCGGCGCGTCGGCGGAGGCCTCGGCGAGCGACTCGATGTCCACCAGGAGTGCCCCGGCCAGCCGGTGCACGGCCGCGTCGACGTCGCGCGGCATGGCCAGGTCGAGGACGGACAGGGCGGGCTCGGGGCGCGGGGCGGCCGGGACCGGCTCGGGCTTGCGGCGCTCGGGAATGCGGCCGACGGTGGCGACGGTCGCGGCCAGCGCGGTGATCAGCTCGGCGTCGGCGCCGGCCGCCGCCTGCGCGTCGTGTTCGCGGCCCCGCTCCAGCAGGGAGGTGCCGCCGTCCACCCAGGCGCTGTGCTGCTCCAGGGTGGCCGCGTCCAGGCCGGCGACCGCGGACTCGCCCAGCAGGTTGAAGCCGGGCTCCACGGCGGCCAGGTCGAGCGGGCAGCCCTCCTCGGCGCCGACGCTGGTCGGCGGCAGCGGCGTCTCGCGCCCGTCCGGCTTCGCGGCCGTACGGCGCTGCCCGGCGTCCCCGGCCGGGCGGTCGCCCGCGGGTGCCGCGAGGTCGGCGGCGGGTGTCCCGGTGCGGCCCTCGACCGCGGCGGCGACCGCCGCGGCGGTCAGGACGAGTCCCGTCGCACCCGTGCAGGAGACGGCGACGTCCGCACGTGCCAGCTCGGCCGGCACCGCGTCCATCGGTACCGCGCGGGCCGGCACGTTCGTGTCGTCGCCCTCGGCCAGGATCCGCGCCAGGCGCTCGGCGCGCTCCGCGGTCCGGTTGGCGATCACGATCTCGGCGACCCCGGCCCGCGCCAGCGTGGCCGCGGCCAGCGACGACATCGAGCCGGCACCGATGACCAGGGCCTTCTTGCCGTGCGCCCATGCGGTGACGGGCCGGCCCACGGACAGCTGCTCCAGGCCGAAGGTGACCAGGGACTGCCCGGCGCGGTCGATGCCGGTCTCCGAGTGGGCGCGCTTGCCGACCCGCAGGGCCTGCTGGAACAGGTCGTTCAGCAGCCGCCCGGCGGTGTGCAGCTCCTGCGCGCGGGCCAGGGAGTCCTTTATCTGGCCGAGGATCTGGCCCTCCCCGACGACCATCGAGTCCAGGCCACAGGCCACCGAGAACAGGTGGTGGACGGCCCGGTCCTCGTAGTGCACGTAGAGATAAGGGGTCAGCTCGTCCAGGCCGACGCCGCTGTGCCGGGCGAGCAGCGTGGACAGCTCGGCGACACCGGCGTGGAACTTGTCCACGTCGGCGTACAGCTCGATCCGGTTGCAGGTGGCGAGGACGGCGGCCTCGGCGGCCGGTTCGGCGGCGACGGTGTCCTGGAGCAGCTTGATCCGGTCGTCCGGGTTCAGCGAGGCGCGCTCCAGGACGCTGACCGGGGCGCTGCGGTGGCTCAGTCCGACGACGAGGAGGCTCATGCCGGCATCACGGCGGGGACGTCCCCGTCGGGCCCCTGGTCGGCGGAGTGCTTGCGGACGGCCGCGGCGGCGGGCGCCGTGCCCTCGGCGGCGGCCTCCTCACCGGCCTTGCGCTGCTCGTGGAAGGCGAGGATCTGCAGCTCGATGGAGAGGTCGACCTTGCGCACGTCGACGCCCTCGGGGACGTTCAGCACGGTCGGCGCGAAGTTCAGGATGGAGGTGACGCCGGCGGCGACCAGCCGGTCGCAGACCTGCTGCGCGGCGCCGGCCGGGGTCGCGATCACGCCGATCGAGACACCGTCGTCCTGGATGATCCGCTCCAGCTCGTCGGTGTGCTGGACCGGGATGCCGGCGACCGGCTTGCCGGCCATCGCCGGGTCGGCGTCGATGAGGGCGGCGACCCGGAAGCCGCGGGAGGCGAAGCCCCCGTAGTTGGCGAGCGCGGCGCCGAGGTTGCCGATACCGACGATCACGACCGGCCAGTCCTGGGTGAGGCCCAGTTCGCGGGAGATCTGGTACACGAGATACTCGACGTCGTAGCCCACGCCCCGGGTCCCGTAGGAACCGAGGTAGGAGAAGTCCTTGCGCAGCTTGGCGGAGTTGACGCCCGCCGCGGCCGCCAGCTCCTCGGAGGAGACGGTGGGCACCGAGCGCTCCGACAGCCCGGTCAGGGCGCGGAGGTACAGCGGAAGCCGGGCGACGGTGGCCTCGGGAATCCCTCGGCTACGGGTCGCCGGTCGGTGAGTTCGGCCAGTTGCCACGGTGCTCCTGCGGGTAGAGCGGGGCTGTGGGCGGTCATACGTCCCCGGACCGCCCCGTCGACAGCAGGCTATGTCTTTGTGAACGCGTGCACAAAGATGGTGTCCGATTTGCCCGGCCAACGTGACCGGGGTCACGCGCCCCCGGCGTGAAGTCGGGGAACCGACGCGCCCGCGCCGCCGTTCCTTGCTTGTTGGGGGCAAAACCGCACACGCTCCTCTACGATCCCCGCCCCCGAGACCAAGTCGCCGTCGATCCTAAGCGACTTCCGGCCACTTTGTACCCACCGGTCAGTTCGCGGCCGGTTCCCGCCCGGTTCCCGTCCGGCCGGTCAGCCGGCCAGCGCCCGGCGCAGCCGCTCCTCGTTCACCCGCCAGAAGGTGTGCTGCTCGCCGTCGATCAGCACCACCGGGATCTGCTCCCAGTACCGCTCGTGCAGCTCGGGGTCCTCGGTGATGTCCCGCGGCTCCCAGCGGACGCCGAGATCGGCGCACACCTTCTCGACCACGAGCTGCGCGTCGTCGCACAGATGGCAGCCGGGCTTGCGGACCAGGGTGACGAGCCGGTCCCGGGCGGAGCCGGACGCGCGGCGGAAGAGAGGGGTCATACCGGCCATTGTCGCCCCGCCCGCCACCGCCCTGGCCCCTGCTGCGGCGCCCCTTGATCGCCGGGCTCAAGTGCACGGTCACCCGGAGTTCACCGCCCGCGAACCTCTCGGCTCCGGAACGCCCGAACAGACTGGCTATGCTCACGCCATGGCCGCTCTCGGATGGCTCACCCCCCGTAGGCGCTCCGCCACGGCGCGGAGCGTGTTGGCAGGCGAGGCCTCGGCGGAGGCAGCGCGCAAGTCCACCCGGACGGACGAGGCGGACACCGCCCCGCCGGCCGAGCGGGAACCGGAGTTCCCGGTCCCCGGCGACGACCGCGCCGCCGCCTTCTTCGACCTGGACAACACCGTGATGCAGGGCGCCGCGCTGTTCCACTTCGGCCGCGGCCTGTACAAGCGCAAGTTCTTCGAGACCCGCGACCTGGCCCGGTTCGCCTGGCAGCAGGCGTGGTTCCGGCTGGCCGGCGTCGAGGACCCCGAGCACATGCAGGACGCCCGCGACTCGGCCCTGTCGATCGTCAAGGGCCACCGCGTCGCCGAGCTGAAGTCCATCGGCGAGGAGATCTACGACGAGTACATGGCCGAGCGGATCTGGCCGGGCACCCGGGCGCTCGCCGAGGCCCACCTCGACGCCGGCCAGAAGGTGTGGCTGGTCACCGCGGCGCCGGTGGAGATCGCCCAGGTCATCGCCCGCCGCCTCGGCCTGACCGGCGCGCTCGGCACGGTCGCCGAGTCGGTCGCCGGCGTCTACACCGGCCGCCTGGTGGGCGAACCGCTGCACGGGCCGGCCAAGGCCGAGGCGGTACGCGCGCTGGCGGCGGCGGAGGCCCTGGACCTGTCCCGCTGCGCCGCCTACAGCGACTCCCACAACGACATCCCCATGCTGTCGCTGGTCGGCCACCCCTACGCCATCAACCCCGACGCCAAACTCCGGCGGCACGCCCGCGAGATGGACTGGCGGCTGCGCGACTACCGCACCGGCCGCAAGGCCGCGCGGGTCGGCATCCCCGCGGCGGCCGGCGTCGGCGCGGTGGCCGGCGGCACCGCGGCGGCCATCGCGCTGCACCGGCGGCGCCGCTGACGCGGTGCCCGGTGATCCGCACCCGAGCACCTTCGGTCACCCTCGCACGGCACACCCGGATTCCGGTCGGACGACCGAACATACCCAGTGACCTTGCCCGCCATGCGGGTTGGCGGTACATCGCCACAAGACGTCCCCGAGCTACCGCGAACCCGAGCCGTTCCGATCAGAAACCGGTCACTTCTGGCTGCTCGAACGGTCCTCAATCGGCTACGGAAACGACGTAATCGATGATTTGAGCAACTCGGTGTAGCAGTCCCTGCACGAAGCGTTATTCTCCTCAGACGCAAACCGATACCGCTTCGTCGCCACGACGGGTGAACGGTTCCGCACAGCACGTGATGCAAGCTCTGCCTCTGGGAGTCCCGTGTACCCACACGTCGGGGTTGACGCCTCGGGCCTGGCTACGCTCCGCGCAACGGTCCTCGACCTGCTGCGCGGTCTCGTCCCCACCGCGTACGCCGACCCCGCCTTCGCCACCGCCGCGCCGCTCGGCCCGCGCTACGCCCTGGCCGACGGCATGGAGCAGGCGCCCGCGCGCAGCGCCGTCGTCGAGGGGCGCAGCGCCGTCGACGGCCGCACGGCCGGCCGGCGCGGCCGCCCGGCCGCCGCGGCCACGGTCCGCCGGCCCGCCGCGGACAGCGACAGCGCCCGGATGATGGAGCTGGTCGAACGCGCCCAGGCCGGCGAGGCCGAAGCCTTCGGCCGCCTCTACGACCAGTACAACGACACCGTGTACCGGTACATCTACTACCGGGTGGGCGGCAAGGCGACCGCCGAGGACCTGACCAGCGAGACCTTCCTACGGGCCCTGCGCCGCATCGGCACCTTCACCTGGCAGGGCCGCGACTTCGGCGCCTGGCTGGTCACCATCGCCCGCAACCTCGTCGCCGACCACTTCAAGTCGAGCCGCTTCCGCCTGGAGGTCACCACCGGCGAGATGCTCGACGCCAACGAGGTCGAGCGCTCCCCCGAGGACTCCGTCCTGGAGTCGCTGTCCAACGCCGCCCTGCTGGAGGCGGTGCGGCGGCTCAACCCCCAGCAGCAGGAGTGCGTGACCCTGCGCTTCCTGCAGGGCCTGTCCGTGGCGGAGACCGCCCGGGTGATGGGCAAGAACGAGGGCGCGATCAAGACCCTCCAGTACCGCGCCGTGCGCACACTCGCCCGGCTGCTGCCGGACGACGCCCGCTGACCGGTGACCGCTGATCGCTGACCGGTGACCGCTCCGGGCCGCCCGCACCGGCCGTCCACGCGGGGTCACTTCCAACTCACCCTCTGTTGACGTACGTTGACTTCTCAAGCCGATCCTCCGCGGTCCGTAACCGAAGTGCCGAGCCGCTCGTTGTGCGGGATACAGGCTCCCTGCGGTCACGCCTTGGCCCACGCTGATCACCCGATCGGGTGGCGGTGGTCCGTGCGTGCAACCCTCAAGGACCCCCGGGGAGTCGACCGTCATGACGAGAGGAGGTGCCGCCAGTGATCGCGAACGTATCGGCGCACCGGCGGGCGAACGCCTTCGCCCAGGCCCTGGAGGAGCTGTCCGACCGGGGCGCGGCGGCCGAGCAGTCCGAGGGACCCGACCCCGCCCCGGCGGCGGAGCGGACCGAGCAGGGCCCTTTGCTGGCCCTCGCCACCGGTCTCGCCGCGCTGCCCCGGCCGGAGCTGGACCCCGAGGTCAAGGTCGTCCAGCGGGCCCGCCTGGTGGCCGCGATGGAGGCCATGCTGCAGGAGGGCACCGCCGCGGGCGAGGCGGGTGAGCTGTCGGTACCCGGCCAGCGCGGCCACCGGGGCAAGGGCGCCCACCGGGCGAGCGGCCTGGGCAAACTGCGGCCACGCACCCGGCTGACCAAGGGCCTGGCCGCGGGCGGGCTGAGCGTCGGAGTGGCCGCGAGCGCCTTCGGCGGCGTCGCCGCCGCCAGCTCCGACGCCCTCCCCGGTGACTCGCTGTACGGCCTCAAGCGCGGCATCGAGGACTTCCGGCTCAACTACCTGACCGACGGGGCCGACAGCCAGGGCCAGGCCTATCTCGACCTGGCCTCGACCCGGCTGAGCGAGGCCCGCCGGCTGCTCGACCGCGGCCGCGGCGGCCACCTGGACCACGAGTCCCTCGGCGAGATCCGCCGCACCCTGACCGGGATGCAGCACGACGCCACCGAGGGCCACCGCCTGCTCCACGAGGCGTACGAGCGCGACCCGGAGTCCCTCGGGCCCATCCAGGCGCTCTCCACCTTCTCCCGGTCCCACCGGGAGGTCTGGGGCGCGCTGCGCCAGAAGCTGCCCGTGCAGCTCGGGGACGTCAGCGAGCAGGTGTCGTCGGCGTTCGACGCCATAGACCAAGAGGTCGCCCCGCTCCAGTCGCTGCTCCCCGAGCACACCGCCCCGGGCAGCGGCGACGGCAAGCGACACGGCACGTCGCCCGCGTCGTCCGCCGGCCCCTCCGGCTCCGGTCACGCCACCCGGCCCGGCACCGGCGGCGGCACGCCCTCGGGCGGCCACCGCTCCGGCAGCGGCAGCCCCAGCACCTCGGCCTCCGGCAGCGTCGGCGGCGACGGGCTGATCGGCGGCGCCGCCGGCGGGCTGCTCGACCCGCCGCAGTCCAGCGGCAGCGCCACACCGTCCACCGGCAAGCCGCCCGCCGGCGGCCCCGACGTGACGATCCCGCCACTCCTGCCGGGTCTGCTCCCCGGCCTCGGCATCAACGGCGAGGACACCAAGTAGCACCCCACGGCGGTACGGCGACGGGGGCGCCCCTCTCACCGGGGGCGCCCCCGTCGCCGTACCGTCCGCCGTCCCGCCGCCCCGGGGCGGCACCCTCAGCAGAACGGATTCTTCAGAAGAACACCGACCGCCGCCGCACCAGCAGCTTGTACAGCGTGTGCTGGATCTGTTCGCGGACCTGATCGGTCAGGTTGAACATGAGCATCGGATCGTCGGCCGCCTCCGGCGGATACCCGTCCGTGCGGATCGGCTCTCCGAACTGGATCGTCCACTTCGTCGGCAGCGGGACCGCGCCCAGCGGCCCCAGCCAGGGGAAGGTGGGCGTCAGCGGGAAGTACGGGAAGCCGAGCAGCCGGGCGAGCGTCTTGGCGTTGCCGATCATCGGGTAGATCTCCTCCGCCCCGACGATCGAGCAGGGGATGATCGGCGCGCCCTGGCGCAGCGCGGTGGAGACGAACCCGCCACGGCCGAAACGCTGCAGCTTGTAGCGCTCGCCGAACGGCTTCCCGATGCCCTTGAAGCCCTCCGGCATCACCCCGACCAGCTCGCCCTGCGCCAGCAGCCGTCCGGCGTCCTCCGCGCAGGCCAGGGTGTGGCCCAGCTTGCGGGCCAGCTCGTTGACCACCGGCAGCACGAAGACCAGATCGGCCGCGAGCAGCCGCAGATGGCGTCCGGCCGGATGGTGGTCGTGCACGGCGACCTGCATCATCAGGCCGTCCAGCGGCAGCGTGCCCGAGTGGTTGGCGACGATCAGCGCGCCGCCCTCCTTCGGGATGTTCTCCACGCCCTTCACCTCGACCCGGAAGTACTTCTCGTACACCGGCCGCAGCAGGGACATCAGGACCTGATCGGTCAGCTCGGCGTCGTAACCGAAGTCGTCGACGTCGTACTCGCCGGTGAGCCGGCGCCGCAGGAACGCCAGGCCGCTCGCGATCCGCCGCTCCAGGCCGCCGTCACCGTCCGCCGGGTCCCCCGCCGCCGGCCGGCCCGGCGCGGCCGCCCCGCCGGGAGCAGGCTCGTCGTCCGGCGCCGCCGGCGCGGGCGCGAGCGGCTGGACTCCCCGGACCGCCGCGGGCTCGGTGCCGGAGCGCCGGCTCCCCCCGCTCCGGCGGCGCGACGGCCGTGCGCCGCCGCCCCCGCGGGACCGGTCGTCGTCGAAGGGAATGACCTTGGCGTCCGCCATCGTTGCTGCGCTCCTCAGTTGGCGCTCTGCGTCGTGGGGTGGCCGCTGCCCCGGTGCGACAGGGCGGCGATCCGGTCGACGGCCCCCGCGAGGGCCTCCGGCGGCAGCAGGCCCGGGCCGCGGCTGCGGACGAAGTCCGCGAACGCCTCCGCGGTCGTGTAGCCGGGTTCGAAGCCGAGCGTCCCGCGCATCTCGTCCGTGGCGACGACCCGGCCGTGGGTGAGCAGTCGGATCTGCTCGGGTGAGAAGTCCGTCATCCCCAGCGTACGCACCAGCGAGCCCGCCCAGGTGACCGCGGGCAGCAGCAGCGGCACCGTGGGGCGGCCCAGCCGCCGCGCGCACTGCGAGAGCAGCAGCACGCCGTCGCCGGCGATGTTGAACGTGCCGCTGTTGAGGGTGCCGCGGCGGGCCTCGCGCGAGGCGATCCGCAGCACCTCGATCACGTCGTCCTCGTGCGCGAACTGCAGCCGCGGGTCGTAGCCGAACACGGTCGGCAGCACCGGCAGCGCGAAGTACGAGGCGAGCGGGGTGTCCACCGTGGGCCCGAGGATGTTGGCGAAGCGCAGCACGCACACGGCCACGTCCGGGCGCCGCCGCGCGAAGCCGCGCACATAGCCCTCGACCTCGACGGCGTCCTTGGCGAAGCCGCCGCTGGGCAGCGACTTGGCGGGGGTGGTCTCGGTGAACACGGCGGGGTCGCGGGGCGCGGAGCCGTAGACGTTGGTGGAGGACTTCACCACCAGCCGGCGCACGCTCGGGGACTTCTGGCAGGCGCCGAGCAGCTGCATGGTGCCGATGACGTTGGTCTCCTTGACCGTGGCCCGGCTGCCGCCGCCCAGCGCGGTGCCGGTCACGTCCAGGTGCACGACCGTGTCGGCGCCGGTCTCGGCGAGCACCCGCGCGACGGTGGGCTGCCGGATGTCCGCCTGGACGAACTCGGCCCCGCCCAGTTCGTGCTCGGGCGGCACCACGTCCACCGCGATCACCTGGTCCACCTGCGCGTCCCGCTGGATCCGCCGGACGAACCGGCCGGCGAGCCGGCGGGCCGCTCCGGTCACGAGCACGGTCTGTCCCAAGATCAGCGCCTTCCTTCACGTCGCCTGCCGCGTTCCCCGTGTGCGGCCAACCTATCCGCTCGGTGTCGCGCTGTGATGTCCGTCGGCTGCGTGACGTGACGAAAGTGGCCCTCCACCGCACGGGTGGAGGGCCACGAACACGCTTTCGCGATGTCGCGCACCGACAGGGGCGCGACCGGCGTCACTACTTCTTGTTGCGACGCTGGACGCGGGTGCGCTTCAGCAGCTTGCGGTGCTTCTTCTTGGCCATCCGCTTGCGCCGCTTCTTGATAACAGAGCCCACGACTACCCTCGCTCACTTCTCATCACTCGGTGTTTGGGCGCCATGGGCCCACACGACCTACGAGGGGCTAGCCTACCCGCCCGAGTGCTGAGGTCGTTAATCGAGGTGTTCGCCGGGACTCCCTCAGGCGGTGTCCACCCCCACATAGCTCTCGCGAAGGTACTCGTGAACCGCTTGCTCCGGGACGCGGAAGGACCGCCCCACCCGGATCGCGGGCAGATGACCGCTGTGCACCAGCCGGTACACGGTCATCTTCGACACTCGCATCACCGAGGCTACCTCCGCCACGGTGAGGAACTGGACCTCGTTCAGAGGCCTCTCGCCAGCTGCAGCCATGACACACCTGCACCTTCCGCACGCGACGGCCACCGGCTTCCCCTTCCGGTGACTCTTCGTCGCTGCGTGCTCACTCCCCAGACTAGGGGCGTGTGGTGCGAGTGGGGAAGAGGTGCATGCACCGGCGGTCTACGGTGCCGGCCGCGCTCGCTGGAGTACGTAGCGGATGAGCGGACGGTAGTAGTCGGCTCGCACACCGTCATCGAGGGGCACGACGACGGCCACGCGCCCCTCCGCCTGACCCACGAACGGCGCGGGATCGTCCGTGTCGGCCGGACCCATCGCCTCGAACCCCAGCTGACCTGCTCCGCAGACCCAGCCGTGGTCCCCGATCACCAGCTCGGGCAGCGGCCCGCCGGCGTCCGCGGCCGCCTCCAGAGCCAGCCGTACGGGCAGCGGCGAGTGGGTGTGCGCGCCGGGCTCACCACCCGTGCGCCCGCCGTCCCAGGGCCGGACCAGACCGACCCCGCGTACATAGTCGAGGCGGTGCGTACGTAGACCGAACCGGGTCGTCATGTCGACACGGCGACCCTGCGCCGGGGTGAGGACAGTACATCCCGCCGCCGACAAGGCGTCTGCCAGCGCGGCGTAGAAATCCAGCAGCCGGTGCGGATGCCCGGTGCCCAGGAGCACCGGGGCGCCGCGCCGGGCGACCGCGCCGAGCCGGTCCGCGAAGGCACCGAGCGCCGCCAGCGTCAGCGCGGGGTCGATCACATCGCGGCCGGCGGTGTGCCCGGGGTCGGCCGACACCCCGCACCTGCGCGCCATCAGCCGCAGCAACTCCCCCTGACCCCAGGCCCCTTCGGGGTCGATCCCGATCAGCACGCGGGGATCGCGGGCCGCGAACAGCCGGTAGCTGCGCAGGCTCGCCTCCCGGGTGGTGGCCACGGCCCCGGCCAGGCCGGTGCGCACCAGATGGGCCCGGAGCACAGTGGCGCTCGGCACGGCGGTGCTCGGCACAGTGGTGCTCGACACGGTGGTGCTCGACACGGCGGTGCTCGGCACGGATGGGCTCGACACGGATGCGATGGTGGCGGACGCCGCGGCCGGCCGTCCCGGAAACGGCCGAACACCGCACGGTCGGCGTAAGCACCCCGGCGGACGGCCGGGCGACCGGCCGCGCGATCCGCTACGCCAGCAGTCCCCGCAGCGGGAACACCGCCCGCCGGGTCGCCAGGACGGCCTGGTCGAGGCGGTCGGCCGGGTCGTACCCCGCCTCCCACCCGGCCCACTCCACCGGCCACCGCCCGTCCGTCATCCGCATCGGGCCCAACTGCCGCGTCCGCGCGTACACTTCCTGCCGCCAGCTCTCCGGGATCACCGTCCCCGGCTCCACCGGCCGCTCCGCCGCGATCCCCACCAGATGCGTCCAGGACCGGGGCACGACCTCCACCACCGCGTAGCCGCCCCCGCCGAGCGCGACCCACCTGCCCCCGGCGTACTCGTGCGCCAGGTCGTGACAGGCCACCTGCACGGCCCGCTGCGCGTCCAGCGACACCGCCAGATGCGCCAGCGGGTCCTCGAAGTGCGTGTCGGCCCCGTGCTGGGTGACCAGCACCTGCGGCCGGAAGTCCGCGAGCAGCTCCGGCACCACCGCGTGGAACGCCCGCAGCCAGCCCGCGTCGCCGGTCCCGGCGGGCAGCGCGACGTTCACCGCCGAGCCCTCCGCGCGGTCGGCGCCCGTCTCCTCGGGCCACCCGGTCTGCGGGAACAGCGTCCGGGGATGCTCGTGCAGCGAGACGGTCAGCACCCGCGGGTCCTCCCAGAACGCCGCCTGCACCCCGTCCCCGTGGTGCACGTCCACGTCCACGTACGCGACCCGCTCGGCGCCCAGCTCCAGCAGCCGCGCGATCGCCAGCGCCGCGTCGTTGTAGACGCAGAACCCGGAGGCCGCCCCCGGCATCGCGTGGTGCAGCCCGCCCGTGAAGTTCACCGCGTGCGGCGCCTCCCCGCGCCACACCGCCTCCGCCGCGCCCACCGACTGCCCCGCGATCAGCGCGGAGACCTCGTGCATCCCGGCGAACGCGGGATCGTCCACCGTCCCGAGCCCGTACGATCCGTCCGCCGCGCCCGGGTCCGCCGACGCGGCCTTCACCGCCTCGATGTAGTCCTGCCGGTGGACCAGCCGCAGCGTCGACTCCCCGGCCGGCTTGGCCGCGGCCAGGCGCACCTCGCGGTCGAGCCCGAGGGCACCGACCAGTTTCCGGGTCAGGGCGAGACGGACCGGGTCCATCGGATGGTCGGGGCCGAAGTCATACCCCGTCACTGCCTCGTCCCACATCAGCTGTGTGCGGCCGCTCATGCCCGCCACCGTATCGGTCCGCCGTCGGCGCGAACGAGCGGGCGTACACCAGCGTGACCAGCACCAGCACCATCGGCACCAGCATCGCCCCGCGATAGCTCCACGCGTCGCCCAGCGCGCCCACCAGCGGCGAGCCGACCAGGAAACCGACGTAGTTGAAGATGTTCAGCCGGGCGATCGCCGCGTCCGAGTCCCCCGGGAACAGCCGCCCGGCGGCGGCGAAGGTCTGCGGCACCAGCACGCACAGCCCGAGCCCCAGCAGCGTGAACCCGAGCATCCCCACCCAGGCCCCCGGCGCCGAGGCCACCACCGCGAAGCCCAGCGCCGCCACCAGCGCCCCCAGCCGCACCACGGCCGCCGCCCCGAACCGCCGCACCCCCACGTCCCCGATCGCCCGCCCCAGCAGCGTGGTGACCATGTAGACGTTGTACGGCACCGTCGCCAGCTGCTCCGAACTGCCCAGGGTGTCCTGGAGGTACTTGGCACTCCAGTTGGAGACGGTCGAGTCCCCGATGTACGCGAAGGTCATCACCAGGCACAGCGGCAGCAGCAGCCTGAAGACGACCGTCCCGCCCGCGCGCCCGCCGTCCCCGGCCGCCTCCCCGCCGGCACCGGGCCCGCCGTCCACGTACCACCGGCTGCCCACCAGCGTCGCCGGCAGCAGCACCGCCACCACCGGCAGGTACGACACCCACAGCGCCAGGTGCCAGTGCGCCCCCACCCAGGCCAGCGAGGCGCCCACGATCCCGCCCAGGCTGTAGGCGGCGTGGAAACTGAGCATGATGCTGCGCCCGTACGTCCGCTGCAGGCTCACGCCGAGCATGTTCATCGAGGCGTCCAGCGCGCCCACGGCCAGCCCGAACGCGGCGAGCGCGGCGGCCATCGAGGCGAGGCCGTGCCCGGCCCCGGCGCCGAGCAGGGCCAGCAGCACCAGCGGCTGCGACCAGCGCAGCAGCCGGCTGGGGCGTATCCGCTTCACCAGCTGCTCGGTGGTCACGCTGCCGACTCCGGCCAGGACCGGGACCGCCGCGAGCACGATGGGGAGCTGGGCGTCGGTGAGGCCGTAGCGGTCCTGGATCGCCGGGATGCGCGTCACCAGGAGGGCGAACGCGGCGCCCTGGGCGAAGAAGCTGAACGCCAGAGAGGCCCTACCGCGCCGCAGCACATCTGTCATGGCGGCGAGCGTAGGGCCCCTGGCTACCTGTGGGTAGATCCAGCCAAAGATGAATTTCCTTCAGCTTCTACCGAGGCGCTTGGTGCGGGTGCTTGGTGCGGGTGCTTGGTGCGGGTGGTTCAGGCGGCGGCGGTGACGGCGGCCGCGGGCTGACCGGCGGCGGCCCGGGCGGCCTCGGCCTCGGCCTCGGCGGCCATCATCTCCTCCATCGGTCCGGCGGCCAGTCCGCCGCTGACCACGAAGGCGACCCCCATCGCGGCGACCGTGAGGACCGTACCCAGCCAGACCATCGTGTCGACGGGCAGGGTGTAGGCGCCCACGATCCGCGCCACGCACTCGGCCAGCAGGGCCAGGCCCCAGACCACGGAGAACACGCGCTCCTTGGTGCGGAAGGCCGCGGAGCCGGCCGCCGCCCCGGACGCCAGCCGCTCCCAGGCGGCCTCCTTGGCGGTGTCGCCCTTCACCATGAAGGGCTTGAGTGCCGCGGTCATCATGGGCCTGCCGAGTGCCACGGAGACCAGGATGCCGATGGCGACCGTGCTGCTGACCCCGCTGTCCTTGGCGAGCATCAGCCGCGGGTCACCGGAGAGGAAGCTCAGCAGCAGCGAGACGACGTTCACGAACAGGATCAGGGCCGCCAGGGCGTTGATCCGGCGCTCGCTGATCAGGCTCCACACCGTCCGCACGGCCGGCACCGCGCTGCTCCAGGCCAGCGCCGCGAAGGTGCTCATGTCGAAGGCGTTCTTGAAGACGTAGTACGAGCCGAGCGGCACGGCCACGTCCAGGATCAGCGGCCGGAAGTTGTCCAGCGCGCTCGGGTTCTGCGTGGTGTTCCGGCTGTGGTTCCCCGTGTGCTTCGTCATGCCCCAAGCTTCGCCGCCCCAGGGGGTCCGCCGACAGAACCGATCGTCCGGAGGTCCGCATGACAAATGTCAGCCCCGCGCCGGTGGCCCCGGTCATGCCCCCGCTCATATCAGCAGGTCAGGCAAGTCTCCCATCTTTGCGAAGAGTTGAGTGGCACCGTCGAGCCGGTCGGCGGGCGTCATGGCGGTGAACCCGTACACGTCCATCCCGGCGGCCACGGCGGCCTGGACGCCCAGCGGGGAGTCCTCCACGACGACACAGCGGCCCGGTGCCACTCCCATCCGCTGGGCGGCGTGCAGGAAGAGGTCCGGCGCCGGCTTGCCCCGTCCGACGTCCTGCGAGCTGAAGATCCGGGACTCGTCGAACCACCGGTCGAGACCCGTCGTCCGGTGCCCCACCCGGATCCGCTCATGGCTGCCCGACGACGCGACACAGTACGGCGTCCCGTCGGCGGCCAGCTTCTCCAGGACCGTGCCGACGTCGGGCACCGGCTGCAACTCCCGCTGGAACGCCGCGAAGACACGCGCGTGGAAGACGTCGTCGAAGTCGTCCGGCAGCCGCTGTCCCGTGCGCTCCAGGACGAGGTCGTGGATCCGGTGCATCGCCGAGCCCATGTAGTCGCGGATGGAGTCCTCGTACGAGGTGGGGTGCCCCAGCTCGGTGAGGTAGGCGGCGAGGTGCCGGTTGGAGATGGGCTCGCTGTCGACGAGCACACCGTCGTTGTCGAAGATGACGAGGTCATAGCGCATGGGAAAGAGCCTAAACGCCCCCTGAACGCAGAAAAACCCCGCATCTTTCGATGCGGGGTTTTCCCGAAGAATTGTTCGGCGGTGTCCTACTCTCCCACAGGGTCCCCCCTGCAGTACCATCGGCGCTGTAAGGCTTAGCTTCCGGGTTCGGAATGTAACCG
>NZ_JBEYVW010000020.1:0-164827 GCF_040644175.1 Streptomyces sp. NPDC047017
GGTGGGGCACGAGGGCCTTTCGGTCAGGTGTAGACGTCGCAATCCACACCGAACCGGAAGGCCCTCACCCATTCAAGACCCCTCAGCCGCGACCTACCTCACCCGTCCACAACCTCCCGGGGCAATACACCTAGGGCCACAGGAGGAGGGCGGGCCGGTCCGTGGGGGGCGGCGGGGGCGGGGCGGCCGGGCGTAGGTTCGAAGCATGTTCGACACCGAGACCGGCACCACCGCGCCCTTCGACCTCGACGCCTACCTGAAGCGGATCGGGTGGGAGGGCGACCGGCGGGCGGACCTCGCGACCCTGCGCGGGGTGCACCTGGCCCACTCCCTGTCCCTGCCCTTCGAGAACCTGGACCCGCTGTCCGGCACGGCGCCCTCCCTGGCACCCGCCGACCTGACCCAGAAGATGGTCCACGGCCGCCGCGGGGGCTACTGCTACGAGCACAACTCGCTCCTCGCGGCGGCGCTCGGCGCCCTCGGCTTCCGGGTGTCCGGTCTCGCCGGGCGGGTGCTGGTGGGCGCCGTCAGTCCGGAGAGCCGGCCGCGGACCCACATGATGCTGCGGGTCGAGGCGGCGGGCGGCCCGTATCTGGCGGACGTGGGCTTCGGGGGGACCGGCGCGCTGCTGGAGCCGGTGCCGCTGGTGCGCGGGGAGGAGTTCGAGGACGCGGGGCGCCGGCACCGGTTCACGCGCCTGCCGCACGAGGGGCCGCTGGAGCTGTGGGCCCTGGAGGCGTACGACCGGCGGGCGGCGGACTGGGCGGGCCAGTACGCCTTCACGCGGGAGCCGTTCACCGCGGCCGACTTCGAGGTCTTCAACTGGCATGTCGCCACCAACCCGCGCTCCCCCTTCACCCGCCGCGCCTTCCTCCAGCGGACCGTGCCCGGCCGCCATCTCCTCCTCGACGGGGGCCGGTTGACCGAGACCCGCCCCGACGGCACGGTCACCGAGCGCACGCTCAGCACCGAGGCGCAGGCGCGGCGCGTGGCGGAGGAGGAGTTCCGGATCACCGTGCCCGAGGGGCTGCGGCTGCTGGGCTGATCCCGCCGGAAGACCGGCGGGGGGGCGGCGCGCTCAGCGCTTGGCGGTGCTGTTGAACAGCGCGCGCGACCAGCCGTAGCCGACCAGCGCGATGCCGGCGCACCAGGCGAGCGAGAGCCAGCCGTCGTCGCCGACCGGCGTGCCGCGGAGCAGACCGCGCAGTGTCTCGGTCATCGGCGTGAACGGCTGGTTCTCGGCGAACCAGCGCAGCCCCGGCGACATCGAGCCGGCCGGTACGAACGCGGAGCCGAGGAACGGCAGGAACTGGATCAGCAGCGGCTTGTTGCTCGCGGACTCCACGGTCTTGGAGATCAGCCCGAGCGCCACCGACAGCCAGGTCACCGCGAACGCGATGGCCGCGAGCAGCCCGGCCGCGGCGAGCCACTCCAGTACGGTCGCCCCGGACCGGAAGCCGACCGCGAGGGCGACACCCACGACCAGGACCATGCACGTCATCGTCTGCAGGACGCTGCCGACGACATGGCCGGTCAGGAAGGACGAGCGGGTGATGGGCAGGGTGCGGAAGCGGTTGATGATGCCCTCGGTCATGTCGGAGCAGACGGCGATCGAGGTGGACATCGACCCGGCGGCCACGCCCATGACGATCACGCCGGGGGTGAGGTAGTCGACGTATCCGGCCCGGCCGCCGCCCACTTTCGCGCCGATCGCGTCACCGAAGGCGTACACGAACAGCAGCAGCATCAGGATCGGCATCATGGCGCTGCCGAAGCCCACGGCGGGGTAGCGGATCGCGTGCTTGAGGTTGCGCCGCAGCATCGTCGTGGAGTCGTGCACGGCGTGGGCGAGGGTGCTCATCGCGGGGTCTCCTTCATGCGCGGCGGGCTGTCGGTGGTGCCGTCCATGCGCAGCGGGCTGCCGGTGGTGCCGTCCATGCGCAGCGGGCTGCCGGTGGTGCCGTCGCCGGTCAGGGCGAGGAACACGTCGTCGAGGTCGGGGGTGTGCACGGAGAAGCCGGCGGCCCGGATGCCCGCGGCGTCGAGCCGGTCGAGCAGGGTGCGCAGCGCGTCGATGCCGCCGTCGCCCGCCACTCGCAGGGCGAGGTTCTCCTCGTCCCGGGCCGCGCCGGGGAAGGCACCGGCCGCGCGCTCGTACGCGGCGGTGTCGGTGAACCGCAGCCGTACGTGGCTGCCGGGGATCCGCGCCTTGAGTTCGTCGGCGGTGCCCTCGGCGACGATCCGGCCGCCGTCGAGCACGGCGATCCGGTCGGCCAGCTGATCGGCCTCCTCCAGGTACTGGGTGGTGAGGAAGACGGTGGTGCCGCCCGCGACCAGTGAGCGCACCGTGTCCCACATGGTGCGGCGGCTGCGGGGGTCGAGGCCGGTCGTCGGCTCGTCCAGGAAGATCACCCGGGGGTCGCCGACCAGCGTCATGGCGAGGTCGAGCCGGCGCCGCATACCGCCGGAGAAGGTCGCGGCCCGCTGGTGCGCGACGTCCGCGATGCCGAACCGCCGGAGCAGGTCCGCGGCGCGGGCGCGCCCTTCGCGTCTGCCCAGGCGCAGCAGGTCGGCCATGAGGAGCAGGTTCTCCTCGGCGGTGAGCAGGTCGTCGAGCGCGGCGAACTGCCCGGTGACGCCGATCGCGGCGCGCACCCCGTCCGGTGCCGTGGTCACGTCGTGGCCGGCGACCTGGGCCTGCCCGCCATCGGCGGCCAGGAGCGTGGACAGGATCTGCACGGTGGTGGTCTTGCCTGCGCCGTTCGGCCCGAGCAGCGCGAACACGGACCCGGCCGGGATGCGCAGGTCGATGCCGTCGAGGACGGTCTTGTCGCCGTACGCCTTGCGCAGGCCGAGAGCGGAGACGGCGATGGTGTCGGCGTCGGCGGGCGGCTGCGCGCCGCCGCCCGACACCGGCGTGGAATCAGGCATGGGCATGACAGATGAAGGCATGGAGTCCCCCGTTCGGAGGTGAGGTGAGGTGAGATGGCGTGTGAAGGCCGGGGCGGCCGAGAAGCGGGCTGCCCGGTGGGGGCGGCGTTCAGGCCCGGGCGCGGCGCACGTCGATGTTGCCGTAGCGGGTCCGGGCGTGGATCTTGACGGTGTCCACGGCGTCCTCCGGGGGCGCGGAGTCGGCGAGCGCGTGGTGCACCTGGCCGCGCTCGGAGCTGACATCGAGCCAGGCCGCGGTGCCCTCGCGGACGCCGATGTCGATGGCACCGGAGGCGGTCTCCAACTGGACCGTGCCGCGCGCGACTTCCATGACGCGCAGCGTCCCGTGGGCCGTGGTGGCGACGACCGAGCCCTCGGCGCGGGCGATGTCGATCTCGCCGTTGGCGCCGCTCACCCGCAGGTCGCCGAGTGCGACGCCGACGCTCGTGGTGCCGTGCGAGTTCTTCAGGACGGCCGGACCCTCGACGGTGCCGACGCGCAGGCTGCTGAAGCTGGAGGTGATCTCGGCCGCGCCCGCGATCCGGTCGACGGTGATCGAGCCGTGCGCGACGGTCAGCCAGAGCGACCCGGTCGCGTCGAGGCGGACGTCACCGCCCGAGGTCTTCACCCGGACCTCGCCGAGCCGGCCCTCGCCGACCACCTGGGCCCAGGAACCGGTCATGTCGACGCGTGAACCCGCGGGCAGTTCGACCGTCACGCCGACGGCCCCGGAGGGCCCGATGATGCGGCGCTCCTTCGTCCTGACGGTCAGCACCTGGTTCGCGTACGTGACCTCGGTCTGCTCGGCGGCCCGTACGTCCTTGTCGCGCTTCGGGTCGGCGGGCCGTACGTCGACGACGGTGTCGTGGCGGTCACTCGCGAGGAACCGGAGGGAACCGGCGCCCACATGGGCGGTGACCGCGATCGGTCCGGGAGTGTCGTAAGAAGGCATGGCTGTACCGTCCTCATGGGTCCGTGGAACGTCCCCGCCGGTGGGACGTGGTGTGGGTGAAGCGGTGCGGACGCGGGCGGGCGCGGCCGCGGGGGGGCGCGTGGGCGAGCCCGGGCGCGGTCGGTCAGCGCACCCAGCCCGTGAAGTTCTGTCCGACGGCGCGGGTCCTCTCCCGCGTACGCGGCTGCGTGCCGTCGTCGACCGCGGCCGAGACCGCCCGTACCAGCCAGGCGTTGACCGACAGGCCCTCGCGGCCCGCGGCCTCCTCGGCACGCGCCTTGAGCGGGGCCGGCAGCCGCAGATTGACGCGCGCGGTGGCCCCCTCGTCACTGTCCACGGGCGCCTGCGCCGGCGTGGGCGCCGGCGCCCGGAACGGTTCGGCGTGGGCGGCCGCCGGCTCCGTGACACCGCTGCCCGCGGGCGGTGGCGTCACCACGAAGTCCGGGTCGAGGCCGCGCAGCCGTACGTCGACCGAGCCGGGGGCCAGCTCGCGGGTGATCTCGTCCATCGCGGCGGAGAGCACGTTGAGCAGGGTCAGCCGGGCCGCCGACTCCAGCGGGGCGGTGAGCCGCTCGGCCAGCTCGCGCGCGTCCTCTCCGCCGGCTTCGGCGGCCACCGCCAGCTCACGGCGGAGGGTGTCGACATACGGGGTGAGGTCCATAGCGCCATCATGGCACCACTATGGCGCTATACACAAGAGAGGGTGGCACCTGGAGTGGTGCCACCCTGAGCGGAGCCGCCTCTCACCCGCCGTACGGCCTGCGCTCCCTGGCCTCCCGCAGGGCCTGGCCCCACCACACCAGTTGGTCCAGCATCGCCTTCGCCGCCGCGTCCGGTGCCGCCGCGTCCTTCGGGCGGCCCGCCTCGTCGAAGGAGTCGCCCGCGCGGTGGAAGGAGACCGTGTCGCGGACGGTGACCGCGTGGAGTTCGGCGAAGACCTGGCGCAGGTGCTCGACGGCGCGCAGGCCGCCGGAGACCCCGCCGTAGGAGACGAGGGCGACGGGCTTGGCCTGCCATTCGGTGAAGTGCCAGTCGATGAGGTTCTTCAGGCCGGCCGGGAAGGAGTGGTTGTACTCGGGGGTCAGCACCACGAAGGCGTCCGCCGCCGCCAGCTTCGGCGTGACCTCGGCGAGCGCCGCCGTGGCCGCGGGGGTGCGCTCCAGCGTGGTGGGCAGCGCGGCCGTCTCCGCCACGTCCACGACCCGTACGGCCAGGTCGGCGCGGCCTTCGAGGTGGCCGCGCAGCCAGTCGGCGACGACCGGGCCGAAACGGCCGTGGCGGTTGCTGCCGACGACGAGAGTGACGTTCAGGGGGGGCGGCGACGGGAGCGGTGGGCGCGGTCGGTGTGTTCATGCGGTACAGCCTGATACCTCGACCTTGCTTGAGGTCAAGCCCGGCCCCGCGCGCGGTGATCACCCGTTCACCCCCGCGCCCTGCGCCCTTCGGGTACTTTCCGACGCCCCGTCAGCACGGCCGCGCTGACCTGCCGAAACGTCCGCCGGCGGCCGTCCGCGCCCGGTGGTCCGGCACCCGTTCACCGTATTTCTGACGCTCCTTCAGGAAGCGGGCGGGCGCCGGTGCCACTTACCTCGGAAGGGCAAGGACGCGACGACGGCGGCACATGCGGGTGCCGCGGGCCGGGTCCCGACCGCCGAGCTCTAAGGAGCACCGATGCGACGTACCGCCCGACTGCCGGCCGTGACCGGGGCCGCGCTCGCCGTCGCCGCCGTGAGCGGGCTCGCCGCGCCCGCGTACGGCGCGGACACCGCCGCCGTCGCGGCGCGTCCCCTGGGCTCGGCCGCGGGGAACCTGGAGGTGTACCCGTCCTCGGCGGTGCCGGGCGGGCAGGTCAGCGTGAACACCAAGGCGTGCGGTGAGAAGTCTTCCGCCGCCGGGGACGCGAGCGCGGTGGGCGCCGGGCCCTTCCCGCTGGCGCCGAGCGCGCACGAGGGCGACGCGATCGGCCAGTTCCGGGTGCCGGAGAGCGCGCAGCCGGGGACGTACGAGATCGTCGCGCAGTGCGCGGAGGGCGGCCGGGAGGTCCGGGGCGATCTGGTCGTCACGCTGGCCGCCGTACAGGAAGGGGCGCAGGTGGAGCCCCGGGGAAGTGTGAAGACGGGGGTCGGCGGCGCCCTGGGCCGCGACCCCGCGCAGACCGCGGCCGGTGTGGCGGCGCTCGCCGTCGCCGCCGCGGGCGGTACCTGGCTCCTGCATCGCCGGGCGAGAGGCGACGGGATCTGACGGACACCCTCCGCTGTCCGTCCGCCGGTACCGCAGGTCCCCTCCCCCTCCGGGCGCGACGCCCCTCGCTGCCCGGAGGGGGCCGGGGACACGACCGCAGTGCCAGTTCGGAAGAGGGGTTCACATGCCCAGGATCGGCAACTCCGCGATAGCCGCCGTCACCGTGCTCAGTCTGTGCTGCGGCGCCTGGCTCCTGCACGGCGCGGGCACCACGCACGCCCCGCCGCAGCCCGCCGCGGCCGAGGGCATGCCCGACCCCGGTGAGGAGCGGCTCGCGGCGCCCGCGCTGCCGCCGTCCCCGCCCACCCGCGTCCGCATCCCCTCGATCCGGGTGGACGCGCCCCTGACCGGCCTGAGCCTGACGGCGTCCGGCAGCCTCGCCGCCCCGCCCGCCGCCGACAAGAACCTGGCCGGCTGGTACGAGGCCGGCACCACCCCCGGGGAGCGCGGCACCGCGGTCGTCGCCGGCCACGTCGACAACGCGCAGGGCCCCGCCGTCTTCTACGACCTCGGCGCCCTGAAGAAGGGCAGTGCCATCGAGGTGGACCGGCGCGACGGCGGGGTCGCGGTGTTCACGGTGGACGCGGTGGAGGTGTACGAGGCGAAGGACTTCCCCGACAAGAAGGTCTACGGCGCCGCCGGACGCCCCGAGCTGCGGGTGATCACCTGCGGCGGCGGCTACTCCAGGAGCACCGGCTACCAGGGCAACGTGGTCGTCTTCGCCCACCTGACCGGCAGCCGCTGAGCAGGGGGCCCGGGCGCCCCGGTGCCCCGCTGTCCCGGTGTCCCTAGGCCATCCACTGCTCGTACGCCAGGTTCACCACCAGGGCGGACACCACGGTCAGCAGGACGATCCGGACGAAGCCGCTGCCCTTCTTCATCGCGGTGCGCGCGCCCAGGGTGCCGCCGGCCAGGTTGAAGACGGCCATGACGGCCGCCAGTTGCCACAGGACCGTGCCCTGCCAGGCGAAGGTGGCCAGGGCACCGACGTTGGTGCAGCAGTTGACGATCTTGGCGGTGGCGGAGGCGGTCACCAGGTCCAGGTGCAGGACGGCGGTCAGCGCCAGCACCAGGAACGTACCGGTGCCGGGGCCGATGAAGCCGTCGTAGAAGCCGATGCCCAGGCCCGCGAGGCCGATCGCCGCGAGCACCTGGCGGCGGGTGGCGGGGCCGGGCGCGGGGGCCGTGCCGAACGCGGGCCGCAGGATCACGAAGGCTCCCACCACCAGCAGCACCACCATGATCACCGGCTTGAGCACGTCGGTGCTCATCCCGGCCGCGAAGAAGGCCCCGGCGCTGGACCCGGCGAGCGCCGCCAGGCCGATGCGCACGGCCGTACGGACGTCCACGGGCGCCCGGCGGGCGTAGGTGACGGCCGCGCCCGTGGTGCCGACCAGGGCGACCGCCTTGTTGGTGCCGAGCGCGGACGCGGCCGGGGTGGCGGCGGGCAGCCCGAGCAGCAGCACCGGCAGCAGCAGGAGCCCGCCCCCGCCGACCACCGCGTCGATCCATCCGGCCGCGAGCGCGGCGAGGCACAGCAGGACGAGTGTGGTCAGCGATATGTCGGGCATGATCATGACCCTAGGGAGCGGGCCCGCCCGTGGACCACGCATCTGAGGTACTTCTGAGGGACTTCCGGGGTACGCGGGGCTCAGGCCGCGCCCACGCTCTCCAGGTAGCGCAGCACCGCCAGCACCCGCCGGTGGCCCGTCTGGGACGGCGGCAGGCCGAGCTTGGTGAAGATGTTGGCGATGTGCTTCTCCACGGCGCGTTCGGAGACCGTGAACGCCTCGGCGATGGACTGGTTGGCGCGGCCCTCGGCCATCAGCGCGAGCACCTGCCGCTCGCGCGGGGTGAGCGCGTCCAGGGCGCAGGGCCGGCGGCTCGCGCCGAACAGCTGGGCGACCACCTCCGGGTCGAGCGCCGTACCGCCGGCCGCGACCCGTTCCAGCGCGGCGACGAACTCCCCGATGTCGACGACCCGTTCCTTGAGCAGGTAGCCGAAGCCCGCGGGTTCGCCCAGCAGCCGGGCCGCGTACGCCGTCTCCACGTACTGCGAGAACAGCAGCACCCCGGTGCCCGGGTGCTCGGCGCGCAGCCGCAGCGCCGCCCGTACGCCCTCGTCGGTCTGGGTGGGCGGCAGCCGGATGTCGACGACGGCGACGTCCGGCGCGTGCTCGGCGACGGCGGCGAGCAGCGTCTGCGCGTCGGCCACGGCCGCCACGGTCTCCACCCCGCGCAGCGCGAGCAGCTGGACCAGGCCCTCGCGCAGCAGCGCGGAGTCCTCGGCGACGACGACGCGCATCCCCGCTCCCCCTTCCCCTCGTATGCCCCTCACGGCCGCGCCAGCGGCAGGTCGACGGTGACCACCGTAGGCCCTCCGGGCGGGCTGTCGCAGGTCAGTGTGCCGTCCACGGTACGCACCCGGGCCAGCAGG
Source organism: Streptomyces sp. NPDC047017 (assembly GCF_040644175.1). Lineage (NCBI taxonomy): Bacteria > Bacillati > Actinomycetota > Actinomycetes > Kitasatosporales > Streptomycetaceae > Streptomyces > Streptomyces sp. NPDC047017. Next base: position 8,562 of record NZ_JBEYVW010000020.1, read on the forward strand.
CCGGTGAGTCCGGAGCCCGCGCCGACCGCCGCGCCGCCCCGGCCGTCGTCGGTGACCCGCAGCAGCAGCCGGCCGCCGCCGCTCGCGGCGCTGATCCGGACCTCGTCGGCGCCGCTGTGCTTGACGGCGTTGGCGAGGAGTTCGGCGGCGCAGAAGTAGGCGATGGACTCCAGGGCGGGGCTCGGCCGGACGGGCAGGTCGGTGGCCGGGACGACGGGCAGGGCGCTGTCGGCGGCCAGGGTGGCCAGGGCCGCGCCGAGGCCCTCGTCGAGGACGGGCGGGTGGATGCCCTTGACCAGGCGGCGCAGGTCGGCGACGGCCTGGGTGGCGCCGGAGCGCGCGGTGTCGACGGCGGCGAGGACGCGGTCCGGCGGCGCGCCCGCGGTGACCAGTTCCCGGATGACGGTGAGGTGCATGCCGAGGCTCACCAGGCGGGCCTGGGTGCCGTCGTGCAGGTCGCGTTCGATGCGGCGCAGGGTGGCGGCCGCGTCGTCGACGGCCTGGGCGCGGGTCTCCTCCAGGGTGCGGATGCGGCGGTCGGCGGCGCCGGGGCCGAGCAGCGTGGTGAGCAGGGCCCGGTGCGGGGTGAGGGCCCGGCGCAGCAGCCGGGGCGCGAGGGCCAGGAGCAGCAGCCCGGCGGCGAGGGGCAGTGTCCAGCGCGGCCAGCTGTCGAGCTGGACGCCGAGGACGCGCAGGGAGACGTGGGTGACCGAGCCGTCGGGGTGGTGGACCGTGTGGTAGTTCACGTACCTGAGCACCGGGTGCAGGGTGAACAGCACGCCGTAGACGTAACCGAGGAGCACGGCCGCGTAGCCGAGGACCGCGGTGAACGGTGTGAGCAGCAGGTACCCGACGGCCTTCCAGCCCGCCCGGCCCCCGAGGACGCCGCGCCGCCAGGCGAGCGCGCCGGGCGCCGCCGCGGGCGGGCGCGGCGGCTCGACGGCCAGGCCCAGCAGCCGGTGGGCCAGGGCCCGGTGCAGCGCGCCCAGCGCCAGCGCCGCGCGGACCGTGGCGGCCAGCAGCCACGGCCCCAGCGGGGTCACCGACAGCAGCGCGCCGAACACCAGCCCGGCGAGGACCAGCCAGCAGCCGGCCACGGCGAGCGGGAAGGCCAGCACCGCGTACAGCACGGCGGCGAGGGACCGGGGGCCGAAGGTGGCGGCGGCCAGGGCGCGGGGGCCGGGGAGGGCGGCGGCGAGGGCGCGGGGGCCGGATGCGGCGCCGGCGGTGCGGGGGCGGGGGTCGGTGTCGGTGTGGGTGTGGGGGCGGGGGTCGGTGTCGGTGTCGGTGTCGGTGAGGGCGTGGGGGCGCGGTCGGGGCATGGGGTCAACCTAGGGAAGGGGGCGGGGCGGCAGGCCGTTCACCGACACCGGCCCGCGGGCCGTATCAGGTCAGCAGCGCGCGGGCGACGCGGAGTTGGAGTGCCGCCATCGCCCGGCCCAGCCACGGCATGAGCAGCCCGAACCCGAGGCCGCCGACCGCCGCGTGGAAGGCCCAGGCGCCCGCGAAGGTGGGACCGCCCCAGGAGTCGGAGTAGTCGGAGCCGATGACGCGCAGCGGCCAGCCGAGGTTCATCGGGACGATCGACCAGCCGTAGCACGTGACGGCCGCGATCACGAGGTTCAGCGGGGTGGCGAGCAGCGCGTGCAGCAGCGCGCGCGGCGCCCCGCGGCCGGTGCCGGGCAGGTCCACGTCCAGGAAGCGCCGGACGAGCCCCCGCTGGAGCCGCCCGGCCGGGCCGCCGACCAGGGCGAGCGGGACGCTGACCGCGCCGACGGGCAGGGCGAGCACCGCGTAGGCGGCCCGCCGCCAGGTCGCCGCGGTGAACGGTGCGCGCAGCACCCGCCGGGCGAGCGCGGCGCGGCGGCCGTACGGGGCCGGGGTGTGGACGGTGGTCATGGTGTTTCCCCCTGAAGGTGATTGGAGGTGATTGGAGGTGACTGGAGGTGAGCGGGTCGGGCGGATGCCTCCAGCCTTCCGCCGCGGCGGCCCGGCGGCGATCGTGCCTGTACGGAACCGGGGGTTCGGTTCACCCCACCCCTTGGACTCCACTTACTTGACCGACCGTTCCAGACAGATCTAGGCTGCCGTACGTGGCCAGGACCAAGGAATTCGATCCGGACGCCGCGTTGCAGTCGGCCCTGGAGCTGTTCTGGCGGCGCGGCTACGAGGCGACGTCGATGGCGGACCTCGTCGAGCATCTCGGCATCGGGCGCGCCAGCCTGTACGCGACCTTCGGCAGCAAGCACGAGCTGTACCTGAAGGCGTTCGACCGGTACGGCGAGAACAGCGACGCGGTGCTGCTGCGCGAGCTGTCCCGGCCGGGGCCCGCGCTGCCCGCGGTACGGGCCGTGATCCGGCGGTTCGCCGCCGAGGCCACCACCGGGCAGCGGCGGGAGTGCGGCTGCCTCGTCACCAACACCGCCGCCGAGCTGGCCCCGCACGACCCGGAGGCGGCGCGCCGCGTCGAGCGGAGCTGGGACCGCCTGGAGACGCTGCTGCGGTCGGCGCTGACCCGCGCGCAGGGCCAGGGCGAGCTGGGCGCCGACCGCGATCCGCGCGCCCTGGCCCGGATGCTGCTGGTCCTGACGCAGGGCGTACGGGTGGTGGGCAAGGCGTCCCAGGACCCGGCCCGCGTCCGGGAGGCGACCGAACAGGCCCTCACGCTGCTCGACTGAACCGACCGGTCAAATAAAGGGGAGATCATGACCACGCAGTACGGCGCCCGGACCGCGGGCCGCTTCGCCGGCCGGACCGTGCTCGTCACCGGCGCGGGCTCCGGCATCGGCCGCGCGGTGGCCCTGGCGTTCGCCGCCGAGGGCGCCCGCCTCGTCGCCGCCGGGCGCCGCCGGGAGCCGCTGGACGAGACGGTCGCGCTGATCGGGAAAGCGAGCGGCGAGGCAGGCGGGGAGGGGGGCGGGGCAGCGGGCGGCGAGGCGCTCGCGGTGACCGCCGACGTCTCGCGCGCCGCCGACGCCGAGGCGCTGGTCGAGGCCGCCGTGGACCGCTTCGGCTCGCTCGACGTCGCCGTCAACAACGCGGGGGTCTTCCGCGGCGGCACGCCCCTGGCCGAGCTGCCCGAGGAGGACTGGCACACCCAGCTCGCCGTCAACCTCACCGGCGTCCACTTCGCCCTCCAGGCGCAGATCCGCCGGATGCGGACCCAGCCCCGCGGCGGCGCGATCGTCAACGTCTCCTCCAACTTCGGCGCGCACACCGCCTCCCCGGGCGCCGCCGCCTACTCCGCCACGAAGGCCGCCGTGACCGCGCTCAGCCGGGGCGCCGCCCTGGACCACATCCGCGACGGCGTCCGGATCAACGTGGTGAGCCCCGGTGCCACCGCCACCCGGATGTCGCTGCGCCCCGGCGAGTCGGAGGCGGGCCGCGTCGCACGCGCCCGGGACACCCTTCCCCTCGGCCGGGTCTGCGCCACCGAGGAGATCGCCGCCGCGGTGCTGTACCTGGCCTCCGCCGACGCGGCCTCGCTCGTCGGCACGGATCTGGTGGTGGACGGCGGGGCCTCGCTGTGACCCCGTAGCCGCGTACGGGCCGGCCACCGACCACGGTGACCGGTCAGTCGATCCCGGACCGCTCCACCCCCGCCACGATCCACCGCTGGAAGCACAGGAACACCACCAGCAGCGGCAGGATCGAGACGGCCGCGGCCGTGAACAGCTCGTGCAGGCGGACCACTTGCGCGGTGGTGAAGGAGGACAGGGCGACCTGGACCGTCCAGGCGCTCTGGTCCTGGCCGATGACCAGCGGCCACAGGAAGGCGTTCCAGGCGCCGATGAAGACGATCGTGCCCACCGCCGCGAACACCGGCCGCGCGTTGGGCACGACGACCAGCCAGTACGTCCGCCAGTAGCCGAGCCCGTCGACCTGGGCGGCGTCCTCCAGTTCGCGCGGGAAGCCCAGGAAGTACTGCCGGAAGACGAAGCAGGCGAAGGCGGAGAAGAGGGTGGGGACGATCAGGCCGCGCAGCGTGGAGATCCAGCCCAGCGAGGACACCAGCACGAAGCTGGGCACGAAGGTGACGGCGGCCGGGACCATCAGGGTGCCCAGGACGGCGTAGAAGACCTTGTTCGCGTGCCGGTAGGGGATGCGGGCCATCCCGTAGCCGGCCAGCGAGGCCAGGACCAGGGTGCCGAGCGTGGTGGCGACGGCGATCAGCGCGGAGTTGAGCAGCGAGCGGGCGAACGGGACGGAGCTGTCGGCGAAGAGTTCGCGGACGTTGCCCCAGCGCAGGGTGGCGGGGAAGAAGGTCCACTCGGGCGAGGTGATGTCCTGCTCGGTGGAGAGCCCGTCGCGCACCAGCAGGTAGAAGGGGACCAGGAAGAGCAGGGCGAGCGCGATCAGCAGGGCGAGCCGCAGCGCCCGCCCCACCCGGACCAGGGCGTCATCCATCGGTGTCCGTCCTTCCCAGCCCGAACCAGCGGGCCTGTCCGATGGTCACCACCGCGATGATCAGGGCGAGGATCACCGCGCCCGCGCTGCCCAGGCCCAGGTTCTGCCCCTGCCCGAGGGCGGTGTAGTAGAGGTAGACCAGCGGCGGGCGGGCGTAGGGCGGGTAGCCGCGGGCGTCGGAGAGCAGGTTGTAGAACTCGTCGAACGCCTGGAAGGCGTTGATGACCAGGAGCAGCACCACCGCGACCGAGGTGGCGCGCAGTTGCGGCAGGGTGATGTGGCGCAGCACCTGCCAGCCGGGGCGGGCGCCGTCCACGGCGGCGGCCTCGTAGAGGACGGGGTCGATCCGCTGGAGTCCGGCCAGCAGGAGCACCATGTAGAACCCGGCCTGGAGCCAGAGCCGTACGGTCACGATGACCAGCCAGTACCAGGGCGGGTCCGTGGTGGACAGCCAGGCGACCGGGTCGGCGCCGAACACGTCGAGGACGGTGTTGGCCAGGCCGAACCGCACTCCGTTGAAGATCGACATCTTCCAGATCAGGGCCGCGACGACGTAACTGCACGCGGCCGGCAGGAAGAACACCGACCGGAAGAACGCCCGCGCCCGGCGCACCCGGTTGACCATGAGGGCCAGTGCGAGGGAGAGGAGGTAGGTGGCCGGGACGATGAACGCGGTGAACAGCACGAAGGTGCGCAGGCTGTCGAGGAAGGCGTCGTCGGACAGCATGGCCGTGTAGTTGTCCAGGCCGACGAAGCGGTGGGGTGTGACCGTGTTGTGCGCGTCGAAGAAGCTGAGGGCCACGCTCCACAGCAGCGGGACGTAGGTGAACAGCGCGAGCCCGGCCGCGAACGGACCGACGAAGACCCAGAACCAGCGGGCGCGCCGCCGCTCCACGGCCGTACGCCGCCGGTCCGCAGCCGTACGCCGTCGCCCCGCGGCCGTACGCCACCGGTCCCCACCTCTACGCCGCTGGTCCCCAGCCGTCCGCCGCCGCTCCTCGGCCGTACCCGTACGGCTGCTCACCGCTTCTTCCGCACGCGGTCGAGTTCGGCCGACACCTTCCGTACGACCGCCTTCAGTTCGCTCTCCGGGTTCGCGCCGTCCTTGATGATCCGGCTCAGCGCGTCCTGGTAGGCGGTCTGGGCGGCCGGGGTCCACAGCAGGGGCTGGGCGTGGCCGTGGTCGGTGGTGAGGCGCACGGCGTCGGCGGCGGCGCCCGTGCGCAGCTTGGCGGCCTTCTTCGCCAGCGAGATCCGGGCCGGGATGTGGAAGCCGTAGGAGAGCGCGAAGTCCTCCTGGTCGTCGGTGCGGTCCACCCACAGCCACTTCACGTACTCCTCGGCCGCGTCCCGGTGGCGGCTGCGGGCGCTGACGGCGGCGGCGTACGCGCCGACCGGCACGGCGGGCCGCCCGGCCGGACCGTCCTGCGGGAACGGCAGGACGCCGAAGTCGTCGCCGAGTTCCTTCCGCACCTGGGGCAGCGCCCACAGCCCCGACCACTGCATGGCGGTCAGGCCCTGGAGGAAGGCGGACGGGTCGGACCAGTCGGCGGGCGCGCCGAGCAGCAGGGACTTGTCGGCGTAGAGCCGGCGGAGCTTGGCGAGGGTGCGGGCGGCGGCCGGGTCGTCGAAGCCCACCGTGCCCGCGTCGGTGACGAGCTGGAGTCCGGCCGCGTACAGGGGCGTTCCGCCGAGGACGCCGGCGCCGCCGTCGTTGCCGAGGAAGAGGCCCTTGGTCTTCCGGGTGGTGAGCTTCTTCGCGGCGTCGACGAGGGCGTCGAGGGTGGCGGGCGGCTCCACGCCGGCGTCCTTGAGCGCGCTCTTGCGGTAGTAGAGCAGCTGCATGTCGATGACCTGCGGGACGCCCCAGATCTTCCCGTCGTACGTCTTCGGGGTGAGCACCGCCGGGTTGATGTCGTCCTTGACGCCGGCGAGGAGGCCGGTGAGGTCGGCGACCTGGCCGCCCTGGATCTGGTCCAGGGTGGGTCCGTTGACCTCGAAGACGTCGGGCCCGGAGTCGGTGAGCAGGGCGGCGGCGCTCTGCTGGTCGTAGTCGCCCGGCCGCCACTGGACGGTGACGTGCGCCTTCTTGTACGCGGCGGCGTACCGCTTCACCGCCTGCTCGGTGCCCGGCTCGCCGTACTGGTGGTACCACTGCGAGAGGGCCGGCCCGGAGCCGCCGCCCCCGTCACCGCCCCCGTCGCCGCGCCCGGTGTTGCTTCCGCAGGCGGTGAGCAGCCCGCCGCCCGCGACCGCCCCGGCGGCGAGCAGTGCCCTGCGGCTGATGGTCATGCGCTCCCCCTGACGCTCGTCCCGCGGGCCGGTGCCCGCGCACGGCCCAACGATCAACCATGCGCGGCGATCACGACAGGCGTGTTGCGGCAGTGTGCCGATGTCAAGAGCGTCGAACCGGCCACGCGCGAGGGGCGGCCCCGCTCACGCGCCCAGGGCGGTGTACGCCACCCCGGTCAGCTCCTCGGAGGCGGCCCACAGCCGGGCCGCGGCCCGGTCGTCGCGGGTCCAGGGCGCCCGCGGGGAGGGCGCCGGGGCGCCGCGCCACATGGCGAAGGAGGGGCCGGTGAAGGAGTCGGGCCGCACGCCGGGCGCGGTGGCCGCGTACAGGGTGGGCAGGGCGCCGGCCTCGGCGGGCTGGGCGACGGCCCGGTTGGCGAGTTCCATCAGCCGCTCGGCCCCGCGGCGGCCCTCGGCGCGCGGCCCGGCGGTCTGCAGGCCGGTCGCCGCGTACCCCGGATGCGCGGCGGCGGCGACCGGGTCCGCCCCGGCCGCCGCGAGCCGGCGGGCCAGCTCGTGTGTGAAGAGCAGATTGGCGGTCTTGGACCGGGCGTAGGCGGTCCAGCGCCGGTACGCGCGCTCGCCGCCGAGGTCGCGCGGGTCGATGTTCGCCAGCACGTGCAGCATGCTGGAGACGGTCACGACGCGGGCCCCGGGCGTGGCCAGCAGCGTGGGCAGCAGGAGCCCGGTCAGCGCGAAATGCCCCAGGTGGTTGACCCCGAACTGCGTCTCGAATCCATCGGCGGTCCGCCCGTACGGCAGCGCCATCACGCCCGCGTTGTTGACGAGCAGGTCGAGCCGGTCGTACGGGTACGCCCGCGCGAACTCCCGTACGGAGGCCAGGTCGGCGAGGTCCAGCGCGGCGGCCTCCACCCGGGCCCCGGGGGCCTCCCGCCCGATCCGCGCCACCGCCTCGCTCCCCCGCGCCGCACTGCGGCAGGCCAGCACCACCCGGGCGCCCTTGCGGGCCAGCTCCCGGGCCGTGACGTACCCGAGACCGCCGTTGGCTCCGGTGACGACGGCGGTACGGCCGCGCAGGTCGGGAATGTCACCGGCGTTCCAGCCGGACCGTTTCCGCATGGACATCACCGTACTTCCGTATGCGGTCGCCCACGGACAGCGAGGGGGCAGGCAGGGACGGAGACGAAGGGGCGGGCAAGGAGGGAGACGGAGGGGCGGACAGGGTGGACCTACCCGGCCATTCCGGTGATTCCCCCCGCGTGTCGGTATCAAGGTCCGGCGGGCCGGTTACCCACAGGAGTATGACCACTGCACGCCGTCTGCCGCCCCCGCGCTCGCTCGCCGCGATATGCGCCCTGGGCGGTTCCGCTCTGCTGCTGACCGCCTGCTCGGGGACCGGGACGACCGGTTCGAGCGCCGAGGCGGCCGAGGCCAGCCCCACCTCCTCGATGTCCGCCCCCATGTCCTCCCCCTCACCCTCCGGTTCGCTGACGCAGGACCAGACCGAGCGCCGGGATCTGATCCCGAAGGCGCACGTCACCTGGGACAAGGCCGCCGACACCGCCGTCAAGGAGGTCTCCGGCGGCAAGCTCGTGGGGATCGAGCTGAAGTCCGTCTCCCACGACACCATGAACTCGTCGGGCTCGCCCAGCCCGAGCATGCCCAACCCGGCCCCCTCCCAGGGCGCGGCGGAGTGGGTGGCGAAGGTCGCCGCCGCCGACGGCACGGTGCACCGCGTCGACGTGGACGCGGCCAACGGCAAGGTCTTCCGCAGCCAGGCCGAACCGGGCCAGGACTCCGGCGACAAGAGCAAGATCGCCGACCGCCTGAAGAAGGCCGCCAAGACCCCCGCGCAGGCGGCGAAGACGGCCACCGACAAGACCAAGGGCACCGTCACCGCCGTCTCCCTCGACGAGAACAACTCCCACAAGCTGGTCTGGTCCGTCGACGTCGTCGACACGAAGAACTGGAACAAGACGACGTACGACGTCGACGCGGCCAACGGCAACGTGCTGCGCCAGCACGTCGACCGCGACTGAGACGCCACCGGCCCGCGGAAGCACGACACGAGAGGAGGGACGGCACCCCGCACAGGGTGCCGTCCCTCCTCTCGTGTGCCGGAGTCCCCGTCGCAATCGGTAGTGAGGGTCGGGGACTGCGTCGGGGACTCCGGGGTCCGGCGGGGCTAGCGGTGGTCGCTGCCCTGGGACTGGCTGGCCGCGCGGCCCGCTTCCAGGCGGGCGACCGGGATGCGGAACGGGGAGCAGGAGACGTAGTCGAGGCCCGCCTCGTGGAAGAAGTGGACGGACTCCGGGTCGCCGCCGTGCTCGCCGCAGACGCCGAGCTTGAGGTCGGGGCGGGTGGCGCGGCCGGCCTTGGCGGCGGCCTTCACCAGGGAGCCGACGCCGTCCTTGTCGATCGTCTCGAACGGGCTGACGCCGAAGATGCCCTTCTCCAGGTAGGCGGTGAAGAAGCTCGCCTCCACGTCGTCGCGGCTGAAGCCCCACACCGTCTGGGTCAGGTCGTTGGTGCCGAAGGAGAAGAACTCCGCGGCCTCCGCGATCTGCCCGGCGGTGAGCGCGGCCCGTGGCAGCTCGATCATCGTGCCGATGGCCAGCTTGAGTTCGGTGCCGGTGGCCGCCTCGACCTCCGCGATGACCTTGTCGGCCTCGTCGCGGACGATCTCCAGCTCCTGGACGGTGCCGACCAGCGGGATCATGATCTCGGCGCGCGGGTCACCCTTGGCGTTCCGGCGCTCGGCGGCGGCCTCCGCGATGGCGCGGACCTGCATGGTGAACAGGCCGGGGATGACCAGGCCGAGGCGGACACCGCGCAGGCCCAGCATCGGGTTCTGCTCGTGCAGCCGGTGCACGGCCTGGAGCAGGCGCAGCTCGTTCTCGTGCGGCTCCTGGCGGGACTCGGCCAGGGCCACGCGGACCGACAGCTCGGTGATGTCGGGCAGGAACTCGTGCAGCGGCGGGTCCAGGAGGCGGACGGTGACCGGGAGGCCGTCCATCGCCTCGAAGAGTTCGACGAAGTCCTTCTTCTGCAGCGGCAGCAGCTGCTTGAGCGACGCCTCGCGCTCGTCCTGCGTGTCGGCCAGGATCAGCCGCTCGACCAGTTCCCTGCGGTCGCCGAGGAACATGTGCTCGGTGCGGCACAGGCCGATGCCCTGCGCGCCGAAGCGGCGGGCGCGCAGCGCGTCCTCGGCGTTGTCGGCGTTGGCGCGCACCCGCAGCCGGCGCTTGCGGTCGGCGAAGGCCATGATCCGGTGGACGGCCTCGACCAGCTCGTCGGCGTCGTCGGCGCCGGCGTGCATCCGGCCCTCGAAGTACTCCACGACCGGGGACGGGACCACCGGGACCTCGCCCAGGTAGACCTTGCCGGAGGAGCCGTCGATGGAGATGACGTCGCCCTCCTCGACGACGTGCCCGCCCGGTACGACCATGCGGCGGCGCTTGGTGTCGACCTCCAGGTCCTCCGCGCCGCAGACACAGGTCTTGCCCATGCCGCGGGCGACCACGGCCGCGTGGGAGGTCTTGCCGCCGCGCGAGGTCAGGATGCCCTCGGCGGCGATCATGCCGTCCAGGTCGTCGGGGTTGGTCTCCCGGCGCACCAGGATGACCTTCTCGCCCGAGCGGGACCACTTGACGGCGGTGTACGAGTCGAAGACCGCCTTGCCGACCGCCGCGCCCGGGGAGGCGGCGATGCCGCGGCCGACCTGCTCGACCTTGGCGCCGTCGTCGAAGCGGGGGAACATCAGCTGGGCGAGCTGGGCGCCGGTGACCCGCTGGAGCGCCTCGGCCTCGTCGATCAGGCCCTGGTCCACGAGCTGGGTGGCGATCCGGAAGGCCGCGCCCGCGGTGCGCTTGCCGACCCGGGTCTGCAGCATCCACAGCTGGCCGCGCTCGATGGTGAACTCGATGTCGCAGAGATCCTTGTAGTGGTTCTCCAGGGTCTCCATGATCTGCATCAGCTGGTCGTACGACTTCTTGTCGATCTGCTCCAGCTCGGCGAGCGCCACGGTGTTGCGGATGCCCGCCACCACGTCCTCGCCCTGCGCGTTCTGCAGGTAGTCGCCGTAGACGCCCTGGTGGCCGGAGGCCGGGTCGCGGGTGAAGGCGACGCCGGTGCCGGAGTCGGGGCCGAGGTTGCCGAAGACCATCGAGCAGACGTTGACGGCGGTGCCCAGGTCGTGCGGGATGCGCTCCTGGCGGCGGTAGAGCTTGGCGCGCTCGCCGTTCCAGGAGTCGAAGACCGCCTTGATGGCGAGGTCCATCTGCTCGCGCGGCTCCTGCGGGAAGTCCCGGCCGGCCTCCTTCTTGACGATCTTCTTGAAGGTGGTGACCAGCTTCTTGAGGTCGGCGGCCTCCAGCTCGGTGTCGACCGTGACCTTCTTGGCCGCCTTGGCCGCCTCCAGCGCGTCCTCGAAAAGTTCGCCGTCGACGCCGAGGACGGTCTTGCCGAACATCTGGATGAGGCGGCGGTAGGAGTCCCACGCGAAGCGGTCGTCGCCGGCCTGCTTGGCCAGGCCCTGTACCGACTTGTCCGACAGGCCGATGTTCAGAACGGTGTCCATCATGCCGGGCATGGAGAACTTCGCCCCGGAGCGGACGGAGACCAGCAGCGGGTCGCCGGCCTGGCCGAGCTTCTTGCCCATCTTCTGCTCAAGGGCGTCGAGGTGCGCACTCACCTCGTCGCGCAGGGCCGCCGGCTCCTCGCCGCTGTCGAGGTAGACCTTGCAGGCCTCGGTGGTGATGGTGAAGCCCGGAGGGACGGGCAGGCCGAGGTTGGTCATCTCGGCGAGGTTCGCGCCCTTGCCGCCGAGGAGGTCCTTGAGGTCCTTGTTGCCCTCGGTGAAGTCGTAGACGAACTTCACGCCCTCAACACTGTTGCCGCGTTCGGCTACCTGGGGGTCTTTGTTTTCCGACACGGGTCTCGACTCCTACGAGGACGCGGTGGCTGCCCTGACGGCGAGGAACATACCCAGATCGAAGGCATCGCGGTACGTCCACTCGTGCGTCATGTGCGCGTAACCAGTGGTCCGCCAGCGGATCGAAAGTCAAGGCTTGGCAAGCCATCAGGGCGTGGTGTTTTCACTTCTTGAACGAATCAACCTCCACAGATGGGTCTAAGCGCTCACATGAGCGCCTCTGAGCACGGTTGAGTTTAATCGATGAACGATCAAGCCATGGCACTGAGTGCCACTCCTTGGAGAAGTGCAGTCGCGCATGATCCGCTCATCTGAGCGCAGCCCTTATCAAGGGTGGCGAGAATCACGCTGCCACAGGCGGCGGAATTCCACCATGCGGACAGTGAACGGGGGCGCCGGGCGAGCCGTACGGGAGTGCGGCGGCGGGCCTCCTCCTCTCCCCGGGCGGCCCGCCACCGGCCGCCACCGGCCGCCTCACTCCGCGACGCCGCGCACGGAAGGACCTCCGGGTGCCTCAGCAGACGAGTACTACACGTACACAGCCGCTTCGCTCCCCGGGCTCCTCCGGCTCCCCCGGCTCCCCCGGGCGCCCCCGATTCCTCCGGTTGCTCCGATTCCCGCGGCCCCCTCGGCCCACCTGGCTCCGCCGCCTCCCCCGTCCCTGTACCGCGCGGGCCGCCCACCCGGCGCTCGCGCGCGCCCTCTCCCTCACGGTCACCGCCCTGGCCCTCGCGCTCGTCACCGGCGCGCTGCTGCTGCCGGACCGGCAGGAGCAGCTCCAGCCCGCCGCGTTCCTGCGGGTGCCGGTGGAGGGGCTGCTCGGGGCGGCCGCGCTGACCGCGCTGCCGCGCGGGCCGCGCACGGCCGTGGCGGCGCTCGGCGGGGTGGCACTCGGTGCACTGACCGTGCTGAACGTGACCGACATGGAGTTCCAGCAGTACCTCGGCCGGGACTTCGACGTGATCCTGGACTGGCAGCTGCTCGGCGACGCCCGGTCCTACCTCGCGGACACCCTGGGCGGCACGGTCGCGGTGCTCGCCGCCGCCGGGGCGGTCCTGCTGGTGCTGGTGCTGCTCGCCGTGATGGCGCTGGCGGTGGTCCGCGTCGGCGGTGTCCTCGGCCGCGACACCTCCCGCGCGACGGCCGCGCTGCTGGTGCTGAGCACGGTGTGGATGAGCTGCACGGCCCTCGACCTGCGCGACTCCGGGGTGCCGGTGGCCTCCGAGCACACCGTCACCCTGCTGGGGCAGCGCGAGCGGGCGGTGCGGGCGACGATCCGCGACGAGCGGGAGTTCGCGCGGACGGCGCGCGCGGACCCGTTCGGCGCCACCCCGCCCGCGCAGCTCGTGCCCGCGCTGCGCGGCAAGGACATGATCTTCACGTTCGTCGAGAGCTACGGCCGCAGCGCGATCGAGGACCCGGTCGAGGCACCCGGTGTCGACCGGACCCTCGCCGCGGGCACCCAGGCCCTCGCCAGGGCCGGGTTCCACGCCAGGAGCGGCTGGCTGACGTCGGCGACGTACGGCGGCGGCAGCTGGCTGGGGCACTCCACGTTCATGTCGGGCCTGTGGATCGACAACCAGAACCGGTACCGCACGGTGACCTCCGGCGACCGCCTCACCCTCACCGAGGCGTTCAGGAAGACCGGCGCCTGGGACACCGTCGGCATCATGCCGGGCGTGCAAAAGGGCTGGCCGGAGGCGAAATGGTACGGCCTGGACAAGGTCTACAACGCCTTCCGGCTGGGTTACGCGGGCCCGAAGTTCAGCTGGTCCACGATGCCCGACCAGTACGCCCTGGAGGCGTTCCAGCGGCTGGCCCACGGCACGCCGCACGACAAGCCGCTGGCGTCGTTCGTCATCCTCACCTCCAGCCACCAGCCCTGGGCGCCGGTGCCGACGATGACCGACTGGGACCGGCTCGGCGACGGCGCGGCCTTCCAGGGCGTCGAGGCGGCCGGCGCCAAACCCCAGGACGTCATCGCGGACCCGGCCCGCTCCCGCGCGGCGTACGGCACGTCGATCCAGTACTCGGTGACCGCCCTGACCCAGTGGCTGGAACGCTACGGCGGCGCGAACACCGTGCTCGTCCTCCTCGGCGACCACCAGCCCATCGCCCGGGTCAGCGGCGAGCACGCCGGCCGGGACGTGCCGGTGTCCGTCGTCGCCAAGGACCCCGAGGTCCTCGACCGGATCTCGGACTGGGGCTGGAGCGACGGGCTGCGCCCCGCGCACGACGCCCCGGTATGGCCGATGAGCGCCTTCCGCGACCGCTTCCTGACGGCGTACGGGTCCGTACCGCATCCGTCGAAGGGGTGAGGGGGCGCGGCGGCGCGGGGCCTTCCCAGGGCCGCGGCGCCGGGAGCCTCGCGGGACTCGGCGGGTCTCAGGACGCCTCCAACGCCGCCCGGGCCGTCTCGGTGAATTGCTCCAGGCAGGTCAGATACGCCTGGCGGGCCGCGCCGAACCGGTCCCGGGCGCCCGCCTCGCCGAGGGAGACGTGCCACAGGGACCGGCTCACCTCGGTGGCCGCCGCCTGCACGGCCCGGGCCGCCGCCGCGGTCCCCGCGGGACCCTCCAGCGCCAGGGCGCGCACCGCGTGCATGAGCGGGTCGTACGCCTCGCGCACCGCGCCACGCAGCTCCTGCACACGGGCCAGGAACCGGTCGCCGTCACCGTGCCGGAAGTGCGCGTCGAGGACCGCGCGGTACAGCTCGCCCAGGGTGTGGGCCCGCTCCAGCAGCTCCAGGCAGGCGGCTCGCCGCGCCTCCCGTACGCGCCCGCGATGCTCGACGTCCGCCGCCACCCGGGCCTGCGTCCGGGCCGTGCGCACGTTCCCCAGGCTCGTCACCCAGCTCGCCAGTACGGCCGTGCCGCTGGTGAGCGCCGCCACCCATAACGCGCTGTCCGCCACGCGGACCAGTGTCGGCGGGCCGCGCCACCGCTGTCGAGAGCCCGGCGCGGCCGGCCGGTCAGCCGCCGGAGGTGTCCAGTTCCGCGTCCTCGGTGACGCCCGCGCAGTCGTACGGGTCCTTGAGCCAGCCGTCCGGCAGGACGACCCGGTTGTTGCCGGAGGTGCGGCCGCGGGGGCCGTCCGCGCCGGCCGGCCAGGGCTGGTCGAGGTCCAGCTCGTCCAGGCCGGCGCGCAGCGCGGCCAGGGAGGAGGTGACCGCGAGCCGCTTGCGCATCTCGGAGCCGACCGCGAAGCCCTTGAGGTACCAGGCGACATGCTTGCGGAAGTCGATGACACCGCGCGACTCGTCGCCGAGCCACTCGCCGAGCAGCGTGGCGTGCCGGACCATGACGTCGGCGACCTCGCGCAGGGCGGGCCGCGCACGGTCGTCCGTACGGCCCTCGAAGGCGGCCACCAGATCGGCGAAGAGCCACGGCCGGCCCAGGCAGCCGCGGCCGACGACCACGCCGTCGCAGCCGGTCTCGCGCACCATCCGCAGGGCGTCCTCGGCCGACCAGATGTCGCCGTTGCCGAGCACCGGGATCTCCGGCACGTGCTCCTTGAGGCGGGCGATGGCCTCCCAGTCGGCGGTGCCGCCGTAGTGCTGGGCGGTGGTGCGGCCGTGCAGGGCGATGGAGGTGACGCCCTCCTCGACGGCGATCCGGCCGGCGTCCAGGTAGGTGAGGTGGTCGTCGTCGATGCCCTTGCGCATCTTCATGGTGACCGGCAGGTCCCCCGCGCCGCTGACCGCCTCGCGCAGGATCGAACGGAGCAGGTGGCGCTTGTAGGGGAGGGCGGAGCCGCCGCCCTTGCGGGTCACCTTGGGGACCGGGCAGCCGAAGTTGAGGTCGATGTGGTCGGCGAGGTCCTCCTCCGCGATCATGCGGACGGCCTTGCCGACGGTCGCCGGGTCGACGCCGTACAGCTGGATCGAGCGCGGCCGCTCGCTCGCGTCGAACCGGATGAGCTGCATGGTCTTCTCGTTGCGCTCGACCAGGGCCCGAGTGGTGATCATCTCGCTGACGAACAGGCCTTTGCCGCCGCTGAACTCCCGGCACAGGGTACGGAAGGGCGCGTTGGTGATGCCGGCCATGGGGGCCAGGACGACCGGGGGCCGGACGGTGTGCGGACCGATCTGGAGGGGGGACTCGGGCATGGGCATTCCCCTATTGTCGCGTATCCGCGTCACCCGTCCGCGCCGTGCCCGCATCGCATCGCGTCGCGTCCACCAAGGATCATGTAACAGTCATTAGTTAACCGCACTATCGAATCACGTACGATGGAACGCATGCCCGAGCTGAGTCACCGCCGGCGTCTGCTGGTGCTCGCGATCTGCTGCATGAGCCTGCTGATCGTGAGCCTGGACAACACCGTCCTGAACGTCGCCCTGCCCTCGATGCAGCGCGAGCTGCACGCCAGTACGTCCGGTCTGCAGTGGACCATCGACGCCTACACGCTCGTCCTGGCGTCGCTGCTGATGCTCTCGGGCTCCACGGCCGACCGCATCGGCCGCAAACGGGTCTTCATGGTGGGGCTGGCCGTCTTCGGCGTCGGCTCGCTGCTGTGCTCGCTCGCGCCCAGCCTGGAACTGCTGATCGTCTTCCGGATGGTGCAGGCGGTGGGCGGCTCGATGCTCAATCCGGTCGCCATGTCGATCATCACCAACACCTTCACCGACCCGCGCGAGCGCGCCCGCGCGATCGGCGTGTGGGGCGCCGTGGTCGGCATATCGATGGCCGCCGGGCCGCTGGTGGGCGGGCTGCTGGTGGAGTCGGTGGGCTGGCGCTCGATCTTCTGGCTCAACCTGCCGGTCGTCCTGGTCGCGGTCCTGCTCACCCTCCGCTTCGTCCCCGAGTCCCGCGCGCCCCGGGCCCGCCGCCCCGACCCGGTCGGGCAGGTGCTGGTCATCGCCCTGTTCGGCGCGCTGACGTACGCGATCATCGAGGCGCCGGACGCGAGCGCCGCCGTGGCCGTGCCGTTCGCCGTCGTCGCGCTGGCCGCGCTGGCCGGCCTGCTGTGGTACGAGCCGCGCCGCGCCGAACCCCTCATCGACCTGCGCTTCTTCCGCTCGGCGCCGTTCAGCGGGGCCACCGTGATCGCGGTCAGCGCGTTCGCGGCGCTCGGCGGCTTCCTGTTCCTGTCCACGCTGTACCTGCAGAACGTGCGCGGCCTGGACGCCCTGCACGCCGGGCTGTGGATGCTGCCCATGGCGGCGCCGACGTTCCTGTGCGCGCCGCTGTCCGGACGGCTGGTCGGCACCCGGGGGCCGCGGCTGCCGCTGCTGGTGGCCGGGACCGCCATGACGGTGAGCGCGGTGCTGTTCGCGGCCTTCGAGGCGGAGACGTCGAACCTGACCCTGGTCATCGGCTACGTCCTGTTCGGCATCGGCTTCGGCTTCGTCAACGCCCCCATCACCAACACCGCCGTCTCCGGCATGCCCCGCGCCCAGGCCGGGGTGGCCGCCGCCGTGGCCTCCACCAGCCGCCAGCTCGGCCAGACCCTCGGCGTCGCGATCGTCGGCGCCCTGCTGGCCTCCGGCGTCGGCTCCTCCCCCTACAAGGACACCTTCGTCTCGGCCGCCCGCCCCGGCTGGTGGGTCCTGGTGGTGTGCGGCGCGGCCGTCCTCACCCTGGGCGCGATCACCTCCGGCCGCTGGGCCCGCCGCACCGCCGAACACACCGCCGACCGCCTCCAGGAGAACGAGGTCCGCGAGGCGGCGGGCGTCAGCGCGTGAACCGGCTCACCGGAGAGCGGCGAGGACGCGGGCCCGCAGGAGCGCGTCGGTAAGGAGGTCAGGACTCCGCCACTCCGAGGCGCTGATTTCCTCCTCCTGCAACGTCATCTCCACGGGGCCAGTGGTGCGGAACAGGTACCGGACGTCCGCGTGCCGGTGCGCCGGCTCACCCTTGGCGTCGTTCGCGGGAATGTCATGCACATCGATGTGGACGGGACCGGGCAGCAGTGGCGCGATGCCCGCCCGGACGGGGTCCGCGAATCGTTCGCGGGACAGCTCGTCCACGGCGAACGTCCGTTCCACCTCGCGTTTCGCGCCACGGTCGACGGACTTGGGCTTGGGCAGCACCCCTCGCAGGTTCGAGACAGCGCCGACCGCGCGCACGAACGCGGGCCGTTCGGGCAGGAGATGCGTCACCAGCAGCGAGGCCGGTATCGCGGGAGGTGCGAACTGCCGTGTGATGCGGGCGAAGTACGCGTTCAGCCGGGCACGTTCCCGGGTCTCCATGGGACATCCCTCCTTCATGAGCGGAACGAGATCGAAGCGGATGGGTGAGGGGCGGAGTCTCACTACGGGCGTGTCCGGTTGCCGCGCAGGGCTGCGGCAGCGGCCCGGTCGCGGCGAGGGGTCTTCCACTCGTCCAGCCGCTCAGCGACCCACCTGCGGGTCACGGCGAACTCGCGGGCGAGGGACGCGACGGACGCCAGACCCTCGCGGTACCGGTCGATCACCTCGGCACGGCACTCGATGAAGCGCGCGCGGGCCGCCTGCACCTCGTCCGCCGTCCGGCGTGGCATCCGCCCCCGGAAGACGTATCCGGGACGGCACTGGCGCAGATGCGTCATCTGGCGGGCCCGGCGGGTGACGCCCCACTCGGCCAGCCGGGCCCGCAGCCAGGTCTCGGACACGCCGTAGTCCTCCGCGATCCGGAGCAGGGGCGCGCCGGCCCGGTAGCGCGCGATGATCTCCTCCTGGCCGGCTCGGGCGGCCTCCCGCGCGGCGGCGGCCCGGACCGGGCGGACGGACAAGGTGGAGGCGCAGTCCACGTCCGGCACCTCCAGCATGAGCGGGAAGCCGCCCTTGCCGTCCGGCTGGGGGACGGTGGCCACCCGCATGGCCGGCGTCGGCTCGGCCCACCGTGAGCGGTCACTTTCCACGGCTGCACCCCGATCGCCGGGCCTGCTCCATACCGCTCAGCACCGCCTGTGCCCGGCGTACCGCCGCGCGACGCTGCCGGGGCGTGGCGAGCCACCAGTCGGCGGACGCTCGCGCCCGCCGCCACAGCGAGCGAACGCCACCGCGCGTGTCCTCGCACCAGTCCCGGACCCTGGCGAGCCGGGTCCGCTGGGCACTCGGTTCCACTTCCGCTTCGGCAAAGACGGCCGCCAACAGGTCGATCCGGTTCTGCCCGCAGTAGGCCGCCAGGTAGCTCACGCGTACGGCACGGCGCTCGTGCTTCCGGCGGCGGCTCACAGGATCTCGCCCCGGCTGCGGGCGTTCGCGCGGGCGGTCCCGGCGCGCAGGCGCTCCGCGTCGTTCGCGAGGCGCACGCGGGCGGGCTCCGCCTCCCACTCGGCGCCGCCGCACACCGGCCGCAGCGACCAGTAGGGGCCGGCCACTCCACGGAACTCCCCTATGGCGTCGTCCCGGCCGGCGTCCACCATGAGGGTGCCCACGGCCGGAAGGGTGCGGGGCTCTCGCGGGTCGGCAGGGCTGTGCGTGCCGGACATGGCCGTTCCTCTCCGTAGCGGTTTCACTACCAAGCGAAATCAGCGTGGCGTAAAGTCAGAGGTCACTCAACGTGTCAGTCCTGGCGGGAGAGTTGGTGCCGCGTTGGTCAATCGCAAGGAGCTTCGACCCGAGAGCAGCCCACAGGCCGGCTTCGGCGCACAGCTGCGCAGTTGCCGGGAGAACAGGGGGTGGAAGCAGGAAGATCTGGGCGAGGAGATGGGGTACTCCAGCACCCATGTCTCGGCTGTGGAAACTGGTCGCAAGATGGCGACTTTGCGCTTCTCGCGCAGTGCCGACCGGGCGTTGGGCACAGGGGACTTGTTCGAGCGCAAGTACCGCGAGATCAAGCACGGGGTTCTGCTGGAAGGCTTCCCCGAGTACGTCGGACACGAAGGCCGCGCGGTCGAGATCCGCCTGTACGAGATCGGGATCATTCCCGGTCTGTTGCAGACACCGGAGTACGCGCGGGTGTTGGCCGACAGCGCGGTGGGGCGGGGGGCCATCACAGCCGATTACGCCGCCGAGCGCGTCGCAGTTGTCGCCGAGCGCCAAAAGGCTCTAGAGCGACGCCATCCACCGATGATCTTCGCGGTGATGGACGAGAGTTGCCTTCGACGCCCCATCGGAGGCTCCGCGGTGATGCGCGCCCAGTTCGACCGGCTGATCGAGTTCGCCGAACGCCCCAACACGGTGTTGCAGGTGGCGCCGTACGGGCTGGGTGAACGTCGCCCCTTCGACCTGCCCGTCTATTTACTGACCCTGGCGGACCGGTCCATGATGTGCTATGCCGAGTCCCAGACGCAGGGACACCTTGATCGCGAAACCACGTCCGTGCTACCGGTCCTGACGGCCTACCATCAACTACAGGCCGAAGCACTCTGCCAGGCGGCATCCGTGGAATTGATCGAAGAGCTTCGAAGGGGCACCTAGTGACGACGACCGACTCTCCCCGCTGGTTCACGTCCTCCTACAGCAACAACGGCGGCGCCTGCGTCGAGGTCGCCGTCAACCTCACCACCTCCCACGGCATGGTCCCCGTCCGCGACTCCAAGAACACCACCGGCCCGGTCCTGAACATCCCCGCCGACTCGTTCTCGTCCTTCGTCGCGGGAGTCAGGACCGGACAGTTCGGCACCGTCTGAGTCCGCAGCGGCATCCGTGACCGTGACCGAGCAGCTACGAAAGGGCACCTCATGGTGACGACCGACACCCCCCGCTGGTTCACGTCCTCCTACAGCGACAACGGCGGCAACTGCGTCGAGGTCGCCGTCAACCTCACCACCTCCCACGGCATGGTCCCCGTCCGCGACTCCAAGAACACCACCGGCGCGGTACTGAACTTCCCCGCCGACTCGTTCTCGTCCTTCGTCGCGGGTGTCAGGGCCGGGCAGTTCGGCACCGTCTGAGTCCGCAGCGGCATCCGTGACCGTGACCGAGCAGCTACGAAAGGGCACCTCGTGACGACGACCGACACCCCCCGCTGGTTCACGTCCTCCTACAGCAACAACGGCGGCGACTGTGTCGAGGTCGCCGTCAACCTCATCCCCTCCCACGGCGTGGTCCCCGTCCGCGACTCCAAGCACACCACCGGCGCGGTACTGAACTTCCCCGCCGACTCGTTCTCCTCCTTCGTCGCAGGAGTCAAAGCAGGCGAGTACGGGAGCATCTGACTCCGACGCGCTACCCCCTCGAATCCAGTCGCCCCCTCCCCCACCCCCCTGCCATCATCCACGCATGATCACCCTCACCGATGACCTCGGACACCTCTCCTACGACACAGCCGGTGACGGACCCCCCGTCGTGCTCGTGCACGCCGGTGTCGCCGATCACCGGATGTGGGACGGGGTCGTGCCCGCGCTCGCGGAGCGGTACACCGTGATCCGGTACGACCTGCGGGGCTTCGGTGAGTCGGGGCTGCCGACGGGGCCGTACCGGGAGACCGGCGACCTGGGCCGGCTGCTGGATCACCTGGGGCATGAGCGGGTACGGATCGTGGGCGCGTCGTGGGGTGCCCGGGTGGCCCTGGACTTCACGCTCACTCACCCGGAGCGGGTCCACTCGCTGGCGATGCTCGCCGCGCCCTGGCCGCGCTACGACTGGTCCGCGGAGATGATCGCGTACGACGAGGCCGAGACGGCGAGCCTGGAGGCGGGCGACCTCGACGCCGCCGTACGCGTCAACCTGGACATGTGGCTGCGCGGGCCCGCCCGCCACTGGGACGACGTACCCGAGGCACTGGCCGACCGGCTGCGCGGCCCCCTGCGGACCTCGCTGGCGAACCAGGCCATCGTCGGGGAGTACTCCCAGGGGCCCGCGAGCGGAGACCTCGCCGCCGTCCGCGTGCCCACGCTCGTCGGCGTCGGCACGCTCGACGTCCCCGACTTCCAGGACATCGCCCGCCGCTACGCGGCCCAGATCCCCGGCGCCACCCTGGTCGAGTTCGCCGGGGCCGCCCACCTCATCGCCCTGGAGGCACCCACCGAGGTCAGCGCGGCCCTCGGGCCGTTCCTCGCGCGGTAGGCCGCACCCTACGGCCGCCGCTCCAGCGCCAGCGCGTGCAGCTTCTCCAGGCGTTCGCGTGAGTCATCGTCCGCCGGGACGTACGTGACCAGGCGCGGGCCGGTCTCCGGGCTGAGCCACAGGTCGGTGTGGTCGACGACGACGCGGCCGACGTGGGCGTTGCGGAACTCCTTGCGCTTGCCCGAGGGGGCGACCACCTCGTGGCGGTCCCAGGCCGCGCGGAACTCTGGGGACTGGTCGCGCAACCTCTTGAGCAGGCACTTCCAGGCGGGCTCGGCGAGATGGCCGGCCATCGCGGCGCGGAAGCGGGCCGCCATGAGCCGGGTGGCCTCCTCCAGGTGCACCATCGAGGAGCGCCACCCCGCGTGGGTGAAGGCGAGGATCATGCAGTTGCGGTCCTCGGGCGGCACCGCGTCCAGGTCGCAGAAGAGCAGGCCGTAACTGCGGTTGTAGGCCAGGATGTCGTACCGGCTGTTCTGCAGGCAGGCCGGGAAGGGGTCCATCTGCTCCAGCAGCGCCCGCAGCGCGGGGGTGACCGACGGGCAGACCGTGAGCGGCGCCGGGTCGGCGGCGCCGGCCAGCTGGAAGAGGTGGGCGCGCTCGCTGGGGTCCAGCAGCAGGGTGCGGGCGAGGGCGTCCAGGACCTGCACGGAGACCTGGATGTCCCGGGCCTGTTCCAGCCAGGTGTACCAGGTGACGCCCACCGACGAGAGGTGCGCGACCTCCTCGCGGCGCAGGCCCGGGGTGCGGCGCCGGGAGCCGCGCGGCAGGCCGACCCGCTCGGGGGTGATGTGCTCGCGGCGGTGGCGCAGGAAGGCGGCCAGTTCGTGCCGCCGGATCTCCGCCTCCCGCACCGGCGGGGTCCCGGCCGCGCCGGCCGGCGCCGGGGTCCGCTCCCGGACCGCTCCGCGCGCCGGTTCCCGTACGGGCGTCGCCTGCGCCATGGTGGTCATGCCTCCAGTCTGTCCGCCCGCGGACCCTGTTGCCAGGTACTTCCGCTACCAGGATAACGACACTCTGGTACCCGTCTCGGGAAGAGCGCAGGCTCGACGGCGTGACCACCCGAACCCTCCCCTCACCCGTCGTCCGGACCGCCGTCGAGCAGCCTCCCGCACTGGGCGGGCTCGGCCTGTTCACGGTGCTGCTGGGCGCGGCGCTGCCCCTCATCGACTTCTTCATCGTCAACGTCGCCCTGCCCACCATGGGCAGGGACCTGCACGCGAGCGAGTCCGTCCTCGAACTCGTGGTCGCCGGGTACGGGGTGGCGTACGCCGTCCTGCTGGTCCTCGGCGGCCGGCTCGGCGACACCTTCGGCCGGCGCCGGCTCTTCCTCGCCGGCATGGCCGCCTTCGGCCTGACCTCGCTGGCCTGCGGGCTCGCGCCGGACGCCTGGTCGCTGGTGGGGGCGCGGATCGCGCAGGGCGCGGCGGCCGCCGCGATGCTGCCGCAGGTGCTCGCCACCATCCAGGCGGCCACGGCCGGCCGCCGCCGCGCCAAGGCGATGGGCCTGTACGGGGCGACGGCCGGCCTGTCCATGGTGGCCGGGCAGATCCTCGGCGGCGTCCTGGTCGCCGCCGACCTGTGGGGCACCGGCTGGCGCTCGGTCTTCCTGGTGAACGTGCCCGTCGTGATCGCCGGCCTGGTCCTGGCCTCCCGGGCCGTCCCGGAGACCCGCTCGCCGCGCCCCGAGCCGGTCGACGGCCCCGGCACGGTGCTGCTGGCGGCGTCCCTGCTGACGCTGCTGGTGCCGCTCACCGAGGGCCGCGCGGCGGGCTGGCCGCTGTGGACGTGGCTGTCGCTGGCCGCCTTCCCCCTGGCGGCGGGCGCGTTCTACGCGGTGGAGCGGCGCGCCGATCGGCTCGGCCGTACGCCGCTGGTGCCGCCGAGCCTGTTCCGCCTGCTGTCCCTGCGCCGCGGCCTCACGCTGATCGTGCCGTTCTCCATCGGCTTCAGCGGCTTCATGTTCGTCATCGCGGTGGCCCTCCAGCAGGGCGCGGGCCTCGGTCCGGTCCCGGCGGGGCTGGCGCTGGCCCCGATGGCGGTCGTCTTCTTCCTGGTGTCGCTGGCCGGTCCCCGGCTGGTCGCCCGGTTCGGCACCCGGGTGGTGACGGCGGGCGCCGTGGTGCAGCTGGCGGGCGTGGGCCTGATGGCGCTGGCCGCGCACACCTCCTGGCCGCATCTCGGTCTCGTGCAGCTGCTGCCCGGGACGGCGCTGGCCGGTGCGGGGCAGGCGCTGCAACTGCCCATCATCTTCCGGATCGTCCTCTCCGAGGTGCCGGCCGCCCGGGCCGGGGTGGGCAGCGGGGTCATGGTCACCACCCAGCAGTCGGCGCTGGCCCTCGGCGTGGCCACCCTCGGCACGCTGTTCCTGTCCCTGGTCCCCGCCCACGGCATGGGCGCCGCCCTGGTGATCACGCTGCTGGCGCAGCTCGCGGGAATCGTCCTGACCGGGCTGCTCAGCCTGCGGCTGCCCCGCACGATCGGGTGATCCCGGCGGCGGGCGGGGCGCCGTGCGATGACTTTCCGGCACGGCGGCGGTCGTAAGGGGGACGGACAGCGACTGCGTGGACGGAAGGCCGGCCGATGACTCCTTTGCATCCTTTGTCTCCTTTGCATCCTTTGCCCGAGACCCTGCGGCGGCATGTCGAGGACGGCACCGTGCCCGGCGCGGTGGGCCTGGTGGCCCGCGGCGCCGACGTCGAGGTGGCGGCGGCCGGCGCCGCGGACACCGAGGGCACCGCCCCGATGGCCCGGGACACCCTCTTCCGGATCGCCTCGCTGACCAAGCCGGTCACCGCGGCGGCCCTGCTGATGCTGGTGGACGAGGGCCTGATCGGCCTGGAGGACCCGGTGGCCGACTGGCTGCCGGAGCTGGCGCGTCCGCTGGTGGTGCGCACCCCCTCCGGCCCGGTGGACGACGTGGTCCCGGCGCGCCGCCCGGTCACCATGGAGGACGTGCTCACCTCCCGTACCGGCTGGGGCCTGCACGCCGACGCCTCGCTCCCCGCGGTGCGCGCGCTGAACGCCATCCAGAAGAACCCCCTCGCGATGCAGGACCGGCCCGACCCGGACACCTGGCTGGCCGAGCTGGCCCGGGTCCCGATGCTGCACCACCCGGGCGACGCCTGGCTGTACGGCACCTCCTCCACCCTCCAGGGCCTGCTGGTCGCCCGCGTGTCCGGGCGCCCGCTGCCGGAGTTCCTGGCCGAGCGGGTCTTCGCGCCGCTCGGCATGCGGGACACCGCTTTCGCGGTGCCCGCGGCCGAGCGCCACCGCTTCACGAGCCTGTACCGGCCCGGCGAGGACGGCGGCCTGGTCCTGGTGGACGCCCCGGACGGCGAGTGGAGCAGCGTTCCGCTGTTCGCCTCGGGCGCCGGGGGCCTGGTCTCCACGGCCGACGACTGGCTGGCCTTCGCCCGGATGCTGCTGAACGGCGGCACGGCGGACGGCCACCGGCTGCTCCGGCCCGGCTCGGTGGCCAGGATGACCACCGATCACCTCACCGCGGACCAGCGCGCGGCGGGCACGCTGTTCCTGGAGGGCCAGGGCTGGGGGTACGGCGGCGCGGTCGACGTCGCCCGCACCGATCCGTGGCGTGTGCCCGGCCGTTACGGCTGGATCGGCGGCACCGGCACCACCGCCCACCTCGTCCCGTCCACCGGCACGGTCACGATCCTGCTGTCCCAGGTCTGCATGACCGACCCCGCACCGAACCGGCTGATGCGCGACTTCTGGCGGGCGACCGGGTGAGAGGCCCGGAATCCCGGGCTCGGTGACGCTGGGTGACCGAGAAGGTCAAGGTAAGAAACCGGTGAATCGGCCACCCCTGCTGAGCTGCGCGTTTGTCATGGCTTCGTACTTTTCCGCACCGGTTCTGACCTCTCTCGGGTCGCCGTACCGGCGATCCCGGGCAAGCCTGGAGGGGCGCGACCGGCCCCGGCCGGATGCGATCGCGCCCCAGGGGGACATCCGTCGAACAACGGGAGACCACCATGCTTGCCACTCACCGCCGCCGCACTGTCCGGGCGCTCGCCGCGGGCGCCGTGACCGCCGCGCTGCTGTCGGCCGGATCGGCCGGCGCCCTCGCCGCGGACAACGCCCCGGTGGCGAAGCCGAGCCCGATGCACACCACCATGCCGATGACCAAGGGCTCGATCACGGTCAAGGCCAACCACACGACCGTGAAGGCCGGGGAGAACGTCGTGTTCGCCGGTCACGTCAAGGGCGTGAAGACCGGCACCAAGCTGGTCCTCCAGCACCAGCACAACGGCAAGTGGACCACGCTGCACGCCAGCACCACGGTCAAGAAGGGCGGCGTCTTCTCGCTGTCCGGCAAGCTCAACACCAAGGGCACCGAGCACCTGCGGGTGGTGACCTCGGACGGCAGGACGCACTCCTCGACGACGACCGTCAAGGTGCACTGACGCCCGAGGGGGCGGTCCCGGCCCCGGGCGACGGCATGCCGACGACGGCAGCCGGCCCGCCTACGGCCGCAGCCCCCTGAGCAGCAGGTCCAGGACCGCGTCGAACTCGCCCTGGACACCCGGCCGCTTCCACTCCCGCGCGTAGCAGGGGTCGTGGAAGCGGCCGGTGGCGTGGAAGAGGGCGGTGGCGGTGGCCGCCGGATCGGCGGCCGCGAGGACTCCGGCGGCCGCTCCCGCCTCGATGATCCCGGCGAGCTGGGCGGTCAGCTCGGCGATGTGCTCCGCGACCGCCTCGACGTTCTCCTCGGCGAGGACCGAGTAGGTGGCGAACAGCTCCGGGTCGTCGCCCGCCTTGCGGCGCTTGGCCTCGAAGAGGGCCTGGAACCAGGCGCGCAGCCGCGCGCGGGCGTCGGCCCCGTCCCCGGCGGCTATCGCGGCCAGGGCGACCGAGGTCCGGTCCAGCCACCGCTTGGTGACCGCCTCCCGCAGCGCCGCCTTGGTGCGGAAGTGGCGGTAGACGCTGCCGTGGCTGACACCGAGCGCGCGGGCCACGTCCACCACGGTGGCCTTGGCCGGTCCGTGGCGGCGCAGTACCTCCTCGGTGGCTTCGAGGATGCGCTCGGCGGTCAGGGTCTCGGTGGTCGGTGCCATGCCCTAGACCGTACCCGGCGCGGTGTTCACCGCGGTGGCCGCTTGCTGGTCACCGTTCACTGTCGAGCATGGCCATCTGCTCCGGCGCGTACCGCTCACCCGCGGCGGCACCGGCGGGCACGGCGGCCTCGATCGCGGCGAGGTCGGCCTCGGTGAGGGTCACCTCCAGCGCGCCGAGCGCCTCGGCCAGCCGCTCGCGGGTGCGGGCGCCGACCAGCGGGACGATGTCCTCGCCGCGGGAGAGCACCCAGGCGATGGCGATCTGGGCGACGGTGGCGCCCTTCTGCCCGGCGATCTTCCGGAGCGAGTCGACCAGGGTGAGGTTGTGCCGCAGGTTGTCGCCCTGGAAGCGGGGCGAGAAGGAGCGGAAGTCACCGGCGGCGAACTGCCGGTCCCCGGTGAGGTGGCCGGAGATCAGGCCGCGGGAGAGGACGCCGTACGCGGTGACGGCGATGCCCAGTTCGCGCAGGGTGGGCAGGATCTCCCGCTCGGGGCCGCGGGAGATCAGCGCGTACTCGATCTGGAGGTCGCTGATCGGGGCGGTGGCGGCGGCCCGGCGGATGGTCTCGGGGCCGACCTCGCTCAGGCCGATGTGCCGCACCCAGCCCTTCTCGACCAGTTCGGCGATGGCGCCGACGGTCTCCTCGACCGGTACGTCCGGGTCGAGGCGGGAGGGGCGGTAGACGTCGATGTGGTCGACGCCCAGGCGCTGGAGCGAGTACGCGGCGAAGTTCTTCACGGCGGCGGGGCGGCCGTCGAAGCCGGACCAGCCGCCGTCCGGGTCGCGCAGCGCCCCGAACTTCACGCTGACCAGCGCTTTCTCGCGCCGCGCGGCGGGGGCGGCGCGCAGCGCCTCGCCGATCAGCAGTTCGTTGTGGCCCATGCCGTAGAAGTCGCCGGTGTCCAGGAGGGTGACGCCGGCCTCCAGGGCGGCGTGGATCGTGGCGATCGACTCGGCCCGGTCGGCGTCGCCGTACATCCCGGACATGCCCATGCAGCCCAGGCCGAGGGGGAAGACGCGGGGGCCGGTGTTTCCGAGGGAGCGGGTGTTCGTGGTCATGGCTCCACTCTCGCATGACAGGTGACAGATTTCAATATCTGTCACCTGTCATGCGAGAGTGTTGTGCGGTCACCCCGGTCCAGACCTCTTGACGAAAGGTCTGGACCAGAGCACTGTCATGGCCGAGAAGTGTCATGCCTGCGTCACTTCAGCCACCTCGCCGCACCCCACCGGGAGGCCGCACATGATCCGCCGGACGCTCCGGACACCCCGTCTGCTCGCCGCCGCGCTGGCGGCCGCCTGCCTCGCCCCGCTGGGCCTCGCCCTGTCCCCCGCCGCCGCGGCCGCCACCACCCCGGCCGCCGCCCCCGCGGCCGCCACCTGCGCCGTCAAGTCCCGGCCGGCCGGCAAGGTCCTCCAGGGCTACTGGGAGAACTGGGACGGCTCGGCCAACGGCGTGCACCCGCCCTTCGGCTGGACCCCCGTGACCGACTCCCGGATCGCCGCGCACGGCTACAACGTGCTGAACGCGGCCTTCCCGGTGATCCTCTCCGACGGCACGGCGCTGTGGCAGGACGGCATGGACAGCGGCGTGAAGGTGGCCACCCCGGCCGAGATGTGCGCGGCCAAGGCGGCCGGGCAGACGATCCTGCTCTCCATCGGCGGCGCGACGGCCGGCATCGACCTGAGTTCGCGGACGGTGGCCGACCGGTTCGTCGCGACGATCGTGCCGATCCTGAAGACGTACAACTTCGACGGCATCGACATCGACATCGAGACCGGCCTGACCGGCAGCGGGAACATCGGCCAGCTCTCCGCCTCGCAGGCCAACCTGATCCGCGTCATCGACGGCGTCCTCGCCCAGATGCCGTCCGACTTCGGCCTGACGATGGCCCCGGAGACCGCCTACGTCACCGGCGGCAGCATCACCTACGGCTCGATCTGGGGCGCGTACCTGCCGATCGTCAAGAAGTACGCCGACAACGGCCGCCTGTGGTGGCTGAACATGCAGTACTACAACGGCAGCATGTACGGCTGCTCCGGCGACTCCTACGCGGCCGGCACCGTGCAGGGCTTCACCGCGCAGACCGACTGCCTGAACAAGGGCCTGGTGATCCAGGGCACCACGGTCAAGGTGCCCTACGACAAGCAGGTGCCCGGACTGCCCGCGCAGCCCGGCGCGGGCGGCGGCTATATGGCACCGTCGCTGGTCTCCCAGGCCTGGCAGCACTACGGCGGCTCGCTCAAGGGCCTGATGACCTGGTCGCTCAACTGGGACGGCTCGAAGAACTGGACCTTCGGCGACAACGTGAAGGCCCTCCAGGGCCGTTGACGGCCGGGCCCCCGGGCCAGGAGAAGCGGAACGCCGTACGGCCGCCCCCCGGCGAGGGGGCGGCCGTACGGCGTTCTCGTACCCGTCCTCTGGTACCGCTACCCGATCAGCAGCCCACCAGGCGCGCGGCCAGGTAGCCCTCGATCTGGTCCAGCGACACGCGCTCCTGCTTCATCGAGTCGCGCTCGCGGACGGTGACCGCGTTGTCGTCCAGGGTGTCGAAGTCGACCGTCACGCAGAACGGCGTGCCGATCTCGTCCTGGCGGCGGTAGCGGCGGCCGATGGCGCCGGCGTCGTCGAACTCGATGTTCCAGTTCTGCCGCAGCGCCTGGGCCAGGCCCTTGGCCTTCGGGGACAGCTCGGGGTTGCGGGAGAGCGGGAGCACCGCGGCCTTCACCGGGGCCAGGCGGTGGTCCAGGCGCAGCACGGTGCGCTTCTCCATCTTGCCCTTGGCGTTGGGCGCCTCGTCCTCGACGTAGGCGTCGAGCAGGAAGGCGAGCATCGCGCGGCCGACACCGGCCGCGGGCTCGATGACGAACGGCGTCCAGCGCTCGCCGGCCTCCTGGTCGTAGAAGGCGAGGTCCTGGCCGGAGGCCTTGGCGTGCGAGGAGAGGTCGTAGTCGGTGCGGTTGGCGACACCCTCCAGCTCGCCCCACTCGCTGCCGCCGAACCGGAAGCGGTACTCGATGTCGGCGGTGCGCTTGGAGTAGTGGGAGAGCTTCTCCTTCGGGTGCTCGTACCAGCGCATGTTCTCCTCACGCAGGCCGAGGCCCGTGTACCAGTTCCAGCGCTGCTCCATCCAGTACTCCTGCCACTTCTCGTCCTCGCCCGGCTTGACGAAGAACTCCATCTCCATCTGCTCGAACTCGCGGGTGCGGAAGATGAAGTTGCCCGGCGTGATCTCGTTGCGGAACGACTTGCCCATCTGGGCGATGCCGAACGGCGGCTTGCGGCGCGAGGTGGTCTGCACCTGGGCGAAGTTGGTGAAGATGCCCTGGGCGGTCTCCGGGCGCAGGTAGGCGACGGAGCCGGTGTCCTGGGTGGGGCCGAGGTGGGTGGAGAGCAGGCCGGAGAACTGCTTGGGCTCGGTGAACTGGCCCTTGTTGCCGCAGTTGGGGCAGTTGACGTCGGCCAGGCCGTTCGCCGGGGCGTGGCCCTTCTTCTCCTCGTACGACTCTTCCAGGTGGTCCGCGCGGAACCGCTTGTGACAGGCGGTGCACTCGGTCAGCGGGTCCGTGAAGGTGGCGACGTGACCGGAGGCCACCCAGACCTCGGAGGCCAGGATCACGGACGAGTCGATGCCGACCACGTCCTCGCGGGACGTCACCATGTAGCGCCACCACTGGCGCTTGAGGTTCTCCTTGAGCTCGACACCCAGCGGGCCGTAGTCCCAGGCGGCGCGCTGGCCGCCGTAGATCTCACTGCAGGGGAATACGAAGCCACGGCGCTTGCTCAGGCTGACGATGGTGTCGATCTTGTCGGCGGCCACGGTGCTCTCTTCATTACGACGACGGGCGACGAAGCGAGACGCTTCAGAGCGAATGCTTCAGAGTACCGGCGCAGGCTCCCCCTCAATCAAATCGGTGCCGGACAACGGGCCGGTCCGGACCGCGGCGAAGGCTTTCCCGGCAGCTTGTTGACAACGGTTTCCATTTTTGTTGAAAATGACTGTCATGAACGTACGACGACACCTCATATCCGGCACCGCGGCCGCCGCGGCCTGCGCCCTCGGCCTCGGCGCCCTCAGCGCCTGCTCCTCCTCCGACGCGGCAGCCGGCGGCAGCGGGAAGTACGACGTCGTCGCGTCGTTCTATCCGATGGCCTTCCTCGCCGAGCGCATCGGCGGCGACCACGTCCACGTCACCAGCCTCACCCAGCCCGGCCAGGAGCCGCACGACCTGGAGATCAGCGCGAAGCAGACCGCGCGGCTCCAGGAGTCCGACGCCGTCCTCTACCTCAAGGGCCTGCAACCCTCCGTCGACGAGGCCGTGGCCCAGTCGGACGTGAAGACCAAGGTCGACGCCGCCGCCCTGACCACGCTGGAGGAGCACGGCAACGAGGTCGGCGGCCACGCCGCCGCGCACGACACCCACCAGGGCGAGGAGTCCGGCGGCAAGGACCCGCACGTCTGGCTGGACCCGGTCCGCTACGCGCAGATCGCCCAGGGCGTCGGCAAGGCCCTGGAGAAGGGCGACCCGGACCACGCGGCGGACTACAAGAAGAACACCGCCGCCCTGGTCCAGCAGCTCGACCGGCTGGACACGAGCTTCAAGAACGGCCTCGCGCACACCAAGTCCAAGGTCTTCATCACCACGCACGCCGCCTTCGGCTACCTCGCCGAGCGCTACGGCCTGACCGAGGAGGCCATCAACGGCCTCGACCCGGAGTCCGAGCCGAGCGCCGCCCGGGTCAAGGACCTGGAGAAGATGGCGAAGGCCGACGGCGTCACCACCGTCTTCTACGAGACGCTGGTCAGCGACAAGACCGCCAAGACCATCGCCGCCGACGCGAGCCTGAAGACCGACGTCCTCGACCCGCTCGAAGGCATCACGAAGAAGTCCCGGGGCACCGACTACTTCTCGGTCCAGGAGGCCAACCTCAAGGCCCTCCAACAGGCCCTGGGCGCCAAGTGAGGGACACCGGGGAGCACACCATGGGCGAGCCCGTCATAGCCATGCGCCAGGTGCGCGCCGACCTCGGTGCCCGGCCCGTCCTGCGCGGCATCGACCTCACCGTGCGCCGCGGCGAGGTGGTCGCGCTGCTCGGCGCCAACGGCTCCGGCAAGTCGACGGCCGTGCGCGGCGTCATCGGCCAGGTGCCGCTGGCCGGCGGCACCATCGAGCTGTTCGGCACCCCGCTGCGCCGCTTCCGCGACTGGGTGCGCGTGGGCTACGTGCCGCAGCGCACCACGGCCACCGCGGGCGTGCCCGCGACCGTCACCGAGATCGTCTCGGCCGGCCGGCTCGCCCGCACCCGCTTCGGCCTCTTCCGCAAGGCGGACCGCCGGGCCGTGCGCCACGCCCTGGAGCTGGTCGGCATGGCGGACCGCGCCAAGGACTCCGCGTTCGCCCTCTCCGGCGGCCAGCAGCAGCGCGTGCTGATCGCCCGCGCGCTGGCCGCCGCCCCCGAACTGCTGATCATGGACGAGCCGATGGCCGGCGTGGACCTCGCCAGCCAGGAGGTGCTGGCCCGCACCCTTGAGCAGCAGGTCGCCGCCGGTACGACCGTCCTGCTGGTGCTGCACGAACTGGGGCCCCTGGAGCCGCTGATCGACCGGGCGGTCGTCCTGCGCGACGGCTGCGTCCTGCACGACGGCCCCCCGCCGAAGGCGGTCGGCCAGCACGCCCTGCCCGGCCACGACCACGTACACCCGCACGACGCCGCCGGCGCCGATCCGATCCGCACGGGACTGCTGAGCTGATGGACTTCCTGAACTTCGCCTTCATGCAGCGGGCGCTGCTGGCCGCCGTGCTGGTCGGCGTCACCGCGCCCGCCATCGGCATCTACCTCGTCCAGCGCCGCCAGGCCCTGATGGGCGACGGTATCGGCCATGTGGCGATGACCGGCGTCGGCCTCGGCTTCCTGCTCTCCACCTCCCCGGTGTGGATGGCGACGGCGGTCTCCGTGCTCGGCGCGGTGCTCATGGAGCTGATCCGCTGGTACGGCCGTGCCCGCGGCGACATCGCGCTCGCCATGCTCTTCTACGGCGGCATGGCCGGCGGCGTGATGTTCATCAACCTCGCCCCCGGCGGCTCCAACGCCAACCTCACCTCGTACCTGTTCGGTTCCCTCTCGACGGTCTCCCCCTCGGACGTCTGGGCGATCTGCCTGCTGGCGGCCTTCGTGGTGCTGGTCACCCTCGGCCTGCGCCGCCAGCTGTTCGCGGTCAGCCAGGACGAGGAGTTCGCCCGGGTGACCGGCCTGCCGGTGCGCGCCCTGAACCTGCTCACCGCCGTCACCGCCGCGGTCACGGTCACGGTCGCCATGCGCGTCGTCGGCCTGCTGCTGGTCAGCGCCCTGATGGTGGTCCCGGTGGCCGCCGCCCAGCAGCTCACCCGCAGCTTCGCCGCGACCTTCGCGGTGGCCGTCGCCATCGGGGTGAGCGTGACGATCGGCGGCACGGTCACCTCGTACTACCAGGACGTGCCGCCCGGGGCGACGATCGTGCTGCTGACCATCGCCGCGTTCATCGCGCTCACCGCCCTCGCCACCCCGCTGGCCCGGCGCCGCGCCCGGGCGCTCGCCGCGGCACGGCCCGCCGGGGACCCGGCGGAGTGCGCGATTCCGGCCGCGCGGGGGTCGGGCGTCTAGGTCTGCGTCTGACCTCGCGGGGCCGGGGCTGGCACAATGGCCCCGGCAGGCGCAGCGTTGAGGAGGCAATCGGTGACGACCGCTGGACCGCCCGTGAAGGGCCGCGCCACCCGGCAGCGCGCCGCTGTCGCCGCGGCCCTCGACGAGGTCGACGAGTTCCGCAGTGCGCAGGAACTCCACGACATGCTCAAGCACAAGGGTGACTCGGTGGGCCTGACCACGGTCTACCGCACCCTGCAGAACCTCGCCGACGCCGGCGAGGTCGACGTCCTGCGCACCTCCGACGGCGAGTCCGTCTACCGCCGCTGCTCCACCGGCGAGCACCACCACCACCTCGTCTGCCGCGTCTGCGGCAAGGCGGTCGAGGTGGAGGGCCCGGCCGTGGAGAAGTGGGCGGAGGCGATCGCCGCGGAACACGGCTACGTCAACGTCGCCCACACGGTGGAGATCTTCGGCACGTGCGCGGAGTGCGCGGCGGCCGCCGGCGGCTGAGCGAAACCACGGCGCTGCCGCGCTGGGTGCGGGTGCGGGTGCGGTCCGAGCCGGACCACACCCGGGGGCGTACCCCCGGCCCCCACTCCGGCCTGACGGCCCGACCCGCCTCCGCGGCGACGCGCGCGGGCGCGGCGGGGCCGAGCCGTCGCAAAGCTGAGAACACCCGACGCGGCCGGGCAGCCGGGCGAGGCGCGGCGCCGGGTACCGGGGCGCAGCCCCACCACCGGCACCTGCCCCGCCGGGCCTCGGAGAACCCAGCCCCGCCCCGCCTCCCGCAGGTCCCGCCCGCCGGGCGTCGCGGGCGGCCCCGAGCCCCGGGAGTCCGGGGGCGCGGCCCCCGGCGGGGTCGAAGGGGCAGCGCCCCTGGGAAGGGACGGGTAAGGGCGGCGGGGGCGAAACCCTCTCCGCGCACCCCGCACCCGCCGGGCCCGCCGGAACCCGCCCCCTCCCGTCAGTCCTCCTCCACGCGGCCTTCCATCGCGAGCAGCTCCTCGTTGGGGATCGCGCCGCCGAAGCGCCGGTCGCGGGAGGCGAACTCGATACACGCCCGCCACAGATCGCGCCGGTCGAAGTCCGGCCACAGCACGTCCTGGAAGACCATCTCGGCGTACGCGCTCTGCCAGAGCAGGTAGTTGGAGGTGCGCTGCTCACCGCTGGGCCGCAGGAACAGGTCCACGTCCGGCATGTCCGGGTAGTACAGATACCGCTGGATCGTCTTCTCGCTGACCTTGGACGGGTCGAGGCGCCCGGCCCGCACGTCCTCGGCCATCGCCTTGGCCGCGTCCGCCAGTTCGGCCCGGCCGCCGTAGTTCATGCAGAAGTACAGCGTGAGCAGATTGTTGTCCTTGGTCTGCTCCTGGGCGATCTGGAGTTCCTTGGCGACCGACTTCCACAGCCGGGGCATCCGCCCCACCCAGCGCACCCGGACCCCGAGCCCGTCCAGCTGGTCGCGGGACTTGCGGATGAAGTCCCGGTTGAAGTTCATCAGGAAGCGCACCTCCTCGGGCGAGCGCTTCCAGTTCTCGGTGGAGAAGGCGTACAGGGAGATGTTGCGCACACCGATCTCGATGGACCCCTGGAGCACGTCCAGCACGCGTTCCGCGCCGACCTTGTGCCCCTCGGTGCGCGGCAGTCCGCGCTGCTTGGCCCAGCGGCCGTTGCCGTCCATGACGATCGCCACGTGCTCCGGGACCAGCTCGCCGGGGAGCTTGGGCGCCCGCGCGCCGGACGGGTGCGGCTGCGGCGCCTGGTGATCGCGCCGCCGGCCTCCCAGGATTCCGCGTACGGCCATGTGCTCCTCGTCTCCCTCTTGTCCCTCTTGCTTGCTTCTACTTCTCGACGTACCTGAGCGAGCGCAGCCCGCGCTCCAGGTGCCAGTGCAGATAGGCGGACACCAGCCCGCTGCCCTCCCGCACGTACCGGGCCTCGCAGGCGTCCGCGGTCGCCCAGTCCCCGGTGAGCAGCGCCCCCAGCAGGGTCAGCGCCTGCGGCGAGGGTACGACACTGCCGGGCACCCGGCAGTCGGCGCACACCGAGCCGCCGGAGCCCACCGAGAAGAACCGGTTCGGCCCGGGCATGCCGCACTTCGCGCAGTCGCCGAAGCTGGGCGCGTAGCCGTTGACCGCCAGGGAGCGCAGCAGGAACGCGTCCAGCACCAGATGCGGGGCGTGCTCACCGCGGGCCAGCGTGCGCAGGCCGCCGACCAGCAGCAGGTACTGCTGGACGGCCGGCTCGCCCTCGTGGTCCGTGAACCGCTCGGCCGTCTCCAGCATGGCCGTCCCGGCGGTGTAGCGGGCGTAGTCCGTGACGATCCCGCCGCCGTAGGGCGCGATGGTCTCGCTCTGCGTGCACAGCGGCAGCCCGCGCCCGACCAGCTCGCTGTTGCGGGCGAAGAACTGCACGTCCACGTGCGAGAACGGTTCGAGGCGGGCGCCGAACTTCGACTTCGTGCGGCGCACGCCCCGGGCCACGGCACGGACCCGGCCGTGGCCCCGGGTGAGCAGGGTGATGATCCGGTCCGCCTCACCCAGCTTCTGGGTGCGCAGCACGATGCCGTCGTCGCGGAACAGGCTCATGGGGCCCATTCTCCCCCACGGCGGCCCCGCCCCGGGCCCGGGCGGCCGTCCTCACGGCACCTCGCCGCGGCTGCGGGCGTTCGCGTACGCGGTCGCCGCGCTGATCCGCTCGGCCGGGGTGGCGGGCCGCACCGAGTCCGGGGCGCAGTCCCACTCGCGGCCGCCGCCGAGGGGGCGCAGCTGGATGTACGGGCCCTCCTGGCCCATGACGACGCCGACCCGGCCGGTGCCGGTGTCCAGCGCGTAACTGCCGACCGGGGGGCACGGGCCGCTCACCGCAGGACCGCGGCGAGCCGGGCGGCCGTCTCCACGGAGCAGCGCCCCAGGTCGATGAGCGGACAGGGCGCCTCGCGGGCCAGTCCGCCCGGGTCGAGCCCGAGTGAGGGCAGGGTGATTCCGGCCTTTTCCAAGGCGGTACGCAATTCAACGAGAGTTTCCTCCGCCTCCTGAACACAGACCGCCGAGTGAGGGGGGTGTTGCCGTGCAGCCACTATCTGTTTCCTCCCTTTCCCTTAACCGGGATTTCCGCTGTTCCCGGTTTTTACTCTTCGTATCTCCACGGTGACGGTCCGCGTCTACACTCGGAAGGGTTTCGGGCCCTACAGGAGCAGGGCTGAGTGAGGGGCGGCGATGGCCAATGGTTCACGCCCAGGCGGCGTGGGAGTTCTTCGGCGCGGAGCTGAGACGACGCCGGGAGGAGGCGGGGCTGACGCAGGTGGAACTGGGGGCGCGGATGTTCGTGTCCGGCGGTTACGTCGGCCAGTTCGAACAGGCGATCAGAAAACCCCAGTTGGACGTGGCCCGGCGGATCGAGGAGATCCTGCAAACCGATGGTATTTTCGAGCGGCTGCGCAGGCAGTTGATCGACGATCCGCGCTATGCGGATTACTTCGCCGAAGTGGTGGAACTGGAGCGGCTGGCCACCAGAATCTGCGAGTTCGCGCCGACGGTCGTTCCAGGTCTGCTTCAGACGCAGGCGTACGCCGGCGCGGTCACGGTCGCCGCCAATCCATTCAAGACCGACGCGTATGTCGATGAGATCGTCACCGCACGACGGGAGCGGTCACTGATCCTGAACGACGCCGCCCGACCCGAGTACTGGGTGACCCTGCACGAGAACGTGCTGCGCGTTCCGGTGGGCGGCGCGCGGGTGATGGCGGCCCAACTGGACCACATCGCCACGTTGCTGCGGCAGCGCACGGCGTGGGTGACGGTGATCCCGTACGCGACCGGTGCACACGCGTCCATGAGCGGGGCGCTGAAGCTGATGGACTTCGAGGACGCGCCGCCGGTCGCCTATACAGAGACCTCGTTTTCGGGGACGTTGATGGATGATCCGGCTGTGGTGAAGCGGGCACAGCGCGCATACGCTCTGCTGAGGGTCGCCGCGCTGTCGCCGGAGGCGTCCCGGGTCCTGATCGAGTCGGCGGCTGAGGACTACAGACGATGCACGAGTACGACCTGGGCAACGCCAGTCGGCACAAGAGCAGTTACAGCAACGGCGAGGGCGGCGACTGCGTCGAGGTGGCGTACGACTTCCCCGGCGTCGCCCACTGGCGCAAGAGCAGCTACAGCGGCGGCAGCGGCGGCGAGGACTGCGTCGAGATCGCCCACGGAGTCCCCGGTGTCGCCCCCGTCCGGGACAGCAAGGTCCCGGACGGCGCCGTGCTCGTGGTCACCGGCGGCGCCTGGGCGGAGTTCATCGGCGCGGTGGGGACGGCCGGCCTCTAGCGGCGTCGCGGACGGCCCGCCCCCGAGGCCACCGACCGGCCCGCAGCCTGTCAGCCCCGTGGGGTGAAACGGCGTACGTACCGCTTCTGCCAGGGGGTTTCCACCGCGCGGTGGTCGTAGTGGGTGCGGACGTAGGCGACGGCCTCGGCCGGGGGTACGCCGTCGAGGACGGCGAGGCAGGCGAGGGCCGTGCCGGTGCGGCCACGGCCGCCGCCGCAGGCCAGTTCGACGCGTTCGGTGGCGGCGCGCTCCCAGGCGTCCAGAAAGGCCGAGCGGGCCGCGGCACGGTCCGCCGGGAGGCGGAAGTCGGGCCAGCGCAGCCAGCGGAACTCCCAGGGCACCTCGGGCGGTTCCTCACCGAGAAGGTAGAGGCCGTACGCCGGGACCGGGGCCGCCGGGTCGAGGGGGCGGCGCAGCCCCCGCCCGCGCACCAGCCGTCCCGACGGGAGCCGCAGCACCCCCGGAGCCTGCTCGTCCCAGAGCCGCTCGCACTGGTCCTTCATGGGCTCGGCGCCCTCCCTCCGGCGTACGGTGTCCGGGCGCGGCGACTGTACAAGGCACGTGCAGCCGGCCGCCACCGCGGCGCATCGATGCGGTGGAGACGGCCGGCCTCCGGGCTCGGTCGCCCGCGGCGGCAGTGGACCGGCCGTATGCTGGGGCGGAGCGGTTTCCGTGCCTGGTGGAGGTCCCGATGAGTACGCCCGCACCGGAAGACTGCGGCTATCCGTCGCCTCGGCCGCGCCTGTCGGTCGAGGAACTGCCGGCGGCCGAGAACACGCAGCCGATCCGTTCCCTGGAGGACCTGGCTGCCGGCACCTTCGAGTCGGACCAGGAACTGGAAGAGTTCCTCGCCTTCACCTGTGCCGAGCGCCGCCGAGACGTCGCCTGAGACCAGATGCAACCCGTCATCCTCGACACCGATGTCACCTCCCTGTCCCACAAGCGCAAGCTCACCGGCCCCCTGGCCACCCGCCTCATCGGCCGCAAGCCGCTGATCACCTTCGTGACCTACGGCGAACCGACCAAGTGGGTGGAGATCCGCCACTGGGGCACCCGCGACCGCCAGGAACTCGCCGACCGGCTCGCGGACATCCCCGTACTCCCCGGCGACGAGGCCGTCGCCACCACCTGGGGACGGCTTTCGGCAGTCTCAAGGACCACGAGGACTGCCGCCTCGGGCGCGCTCAGCCGACCAGCGGCAGGAAGATCGTGTCCACGATCTCTTCGAGGACCTCGTCCGGCACCGGGGCGGAGGTGACCAGGATCTCCTGGCGGAGCAGGTCGAACGGGAGTGACTTGATGCGTTCGGTGAGGCGGTCCGGAGTCACCTCGCCGCGCTCGGCCGCGCGGCCGTAGAGGACGTCGAGAGCCTGTGCGCGGCCCGTCGCGAGGGGGTCGCGCAGCTCGCCGGGGCTGGTTCCGGTGCCCTGGTGATAGTCGGTCAGGTGCATGTTCATGACCGTGATGAACTGGACGCGGGTGGAGTTGATCTCCCGCATGACGGCGAGGACGTCCCCCCGCAGGCTCCCCGTGTCGGGGAGGTCGAACCCGGCCCCCTTGAGGGCGTGGACGATGGCGGCCCGGACGAGTTCGTCACGGCCGGCCCAGCGGCGGTAGAGGACGGGCGGACTGGTGCCCGCGCGCTTGACCACGGCGTCCATGGTGAACCTGGCGTAGCCGCCCGCCGCGAGTTCCTCCCAGGCCGCGTCCAGGAGCGCCTTCTCCAGTGCCGCTCCACGGCGTCGCTCGGCCATGCGCCTCTCCTCCGTCTCAGCCTTGGTCTCGACCTCAGCCTTAGATAGACTTGCCTTTCTTATCCTAGCGCCCTACCGTGGCCGCCGTAAGATACATAACCCTATCTTAAGGCGGCTGTTCGTGCGTACTTCCCGCACCTCCCACCACCGGACCGAACCCGATCCCCCTTCCCCGCCCCCGGTCCCCGCCCGGACCGACCCCGCCGTGTGGCGCATGGCGGTCACCCTCGTCGTGGGCGCCCTCGCGGTCGTCTTCGACACCACCGTCGTCAGCGTCGCGCTCGACGACCTGTCGAGGGACCTGGACGCCCCGCTGTCCACGGTCCAGTGGGTGAGCACCGGCTACCTGCTGGCGGTGTTCGCCACCATCCCGCTCGCCGGCTGGGCCCAGTCCCGGTTCGGCGGCCGGCGGCTGTGGATAGGGGCCCTGGGCGGCTTCCTGCTCGGCTCGGTGCTGAGCGCGCTGGCGTGGAACGCGGCCGGCCTGATCGTCTTCCGCGTCGTCCAGGGCCTGGCGGGCGGCCTGATGATGCCGCTGATGGCCACGCTGCTGATCCAGGCCACCAAGGGCCGCGACATCGGCAAGGTCATGGCGGTCATCACCGTGCCCACCGCGCTCGGCCCGATCCTCGGCCCGGTCCTGGGCGGCCTGATCCTGCACCTGGCCGACTGGCGCTGGATGTTCTTCGTCAACATCCCCTTCTGCGTGGTCGGCGTCCTGCTCGCCCGGCGCGACCTGCCCGACGACCGCCCCGCCCCCGGCGCCCCCCGCGCCCGCCTGGACGTCGTCGGCCTGCTCCTGCTCTGCCCGGGCGTCGCCGCCCTCATCTACGGCCTCTCCCAGGTCGAGGGCGGTACGGGCGCCACCGGCGCCCGGGTCCTCGTTCCCGTCCTCGGCGGACTCGCCCTGGTCGCGGGCTTCACCGCCCGGTCCCTGACCCGCACCGGCGGCGCCGCCCTGGTGAACGTACGGCTGTTCCGCCACCGCGCGCTGGCCTCCTCGGCCACCCTGATCTTCCTGGGCGGCATCTCCCTGTACGGGTCGATGACGCTGCTGCCCCTGTACTTCCAGCAGGTGCGCGGCGAGGACGCCCTCGGCGCGGGCCTGCTGCTCATCCCGCAGGGCCTCGGCGCGCTCGTCGCCCGCGGCCTCTCCGGCCGGTACACCGACCGCGTCGGCCCGCGCCGGGTCGCCCTCGCCGCCTTCGTGTTCGTCGCCGCGGCCACCGTGCCGTTCGCCTTCGTCACCGCCGCCACCAGCGAGATCTGGCTGATAGCCGCGCTGTTCGTCCGGGGCGTCGGCCTGGGCGCCGCGATGATCGCGCCCATGGGCGCCGCCTACGCCGGCCTGGCGCACGAGGAGATCCCCGACGCCAGCATGATCACCCGCGTCGCCCAGCAGATCGGCGGCTCGGTGGGCATCGCCGTCCTCACCGTCGTCCTCCAGCACGCAGCGGGCGCCGCCCGCACCCCGGGCGCCCTGGCCGACGGCTTCGGCACCGCCTTCTGGTGGTCGGTGGCGCTCACCGCCGCCGCCGTACCGCTGTGCCTGCTGCTGCCGGGCCGTCCGGAGATCCGCTCCGGGGGCAGAACACATAGAAGAACACCTTGACGGGGCCCGCTCAGCCCCGGTCCACCATCCAGGTGCCGTCCTCCTCGTCGTCCACCCGCACCTCCAGCTCGCGCAGGCTCATCCCCGCCTCCCACAGCTCCCGGAACCGCTTCATCCGGTCCTGGACGTGACCCTGACGGGCGATCAGGCGGGTGCGGACGTTGACGTCCCGCAGGTCCTGGTCGATCTCGAAGGAGACCTCCTCGTCGTAGACGATGAAGTCGTTGGTGGTGCCGCGCTGGAGGTGCGGCGGCAGCTCGGGCAGCACCGAGACGCGCACCTCGATGCCGAGCAGCTCCTGCTCCTCGCACAGCCGCAGCAGCCGGTCGTCGAGTTCGCGCGCGCTCTCCAGCAGGAACAGGCGGCGCACCGGCACCCCGCGCTCGGCGATCGCCTCGTGCTGGGCCTGGAGGTAGCGGCTGGCCGGTTCGCTGTTCCAGAACTCCCGGTCCACGGACGTACTGGTGGCGCAGATG
Organism: Streptomyces sp. NPDC047017; assembly: GCF_040644175.1. Lineage (NCBI taxonomy): Bacteria > Bacillati > Actinomycetota > Actinomycetes > Kitasatosporales > Streptomycetaceae > Streptomyces > Streptomyces sp. NPDC047017. The sequence goes on from NZ_JBEYVW010000020.1 coordinate 49,954, forward strand.
GACCGCTCGGCGGCGCGGGTCAGGGAGAGCATCCAGTCGTGGTTCTCCCCGGCGCACTCGGCGCTCAGACTGGTCAGCTCCGTCATGTGCCCGACCACCCGCTTCAGCTCCAGGCGGACGAAGGTGAAGAGGATCGGCGGACCGGGCGCCAGCACCTCGGCGAACCCCTTGGCCAGTTCGGGCACGCTGTCGATACGGGCCCGCTCCGGCCGGGGCGGGGCGGGGGCGACCCGGTCCGTCTCGGTCAGCCGGCTCTCGACCAGCTGCCGCATGTCCTCGGCGTGCCGGGTCAGACCGGTCCGCAGCGCGTCGTCGTGCCGTCGTAAGCCGTCCCGCAGCGCGTCGTCGTGATGTCGTAAACCGTCCCGCAGTACGTCGTCGTGATGTCGTAAACCGTCCCGCAGTACGTCGTCGTGGCGGCGCAGGCCGTCCCGTACCGTGGCGGCGGTCTCGGCCAGCAGGTGCTCCGCGCGCCGGGACCGCTCCCGCGTCCGCGGGTCCGGGCCGGTCAGGTGCTGGACGGCCGGCGCGGCCCCGGCGCACAGGACGGCGGCCACCGCCTGCCGCCACAGCGCGGCGTCCGGGCCGAGCAGCGCGGCCAGGCACCAGGCGAGCGCGCCGGTGACCAGACCCACCGCGGCCCGCCGCCCCCAGCGGGGCAGGCCGGCCCAGCGCCCGGGCGCGGGCGCCGGGCCCTCGGGTGTGCCGGCCACCGGGTCGCTCTCGTCGGGCCGGGCTGACTGTGCCGTGCTCATCTCGCTTCTCCCCCCGTTGGGATACGCGTCGGATGGGGCGGATGGTGCGTGGGGGACGTCGCCAGGGCGTCCGGTCAGCGGACCGGCTGCACCTCCCGGTACGGCGACGGGATCGCGTGCAGGGTGAGCTGGTCGCGGATGCGCTGCACCAGCGCCTGCCACTGGCGGGTGAAGCCGGGCCGCTCCTCCAGCGCCTCCCACAGCGGGGCCAGCTCCCGCGCCACCCGGGCCCGCGGCATCCACAGATGCAGCAGATGGTCGACGGCGGGCCGCAGCGCGGCGACGACGGTCGGCCGGTCCCGGGCGGCGGCGGACCCCGGCCGGGCCGGGAGCGGCTCGGCGCCCAGGCTGATCCCGTCCAGCAGCCGCACCACCGTGGTGAGCAGCCAGTCGTGCAGGGCGAGGTCGTCGCAGAGCCCGGCGATCTCAGTGCCGGAGAAGCCCTCGGGCACCCTGAGCAGGACGGTGCGCAGCTCGTCCTCGGCGAGGGTGAACCGCTCGATCGACGGCCCGCCGTCCCCCTCGGCGGGCAGCGCGGCCCAGCGCAGCCGGGTGGGCCGCGACCGGAGCGGCGGACGCTGGTCGAGCAGGGGGTGGCGCAGCAGCCGGGTGAGCAGCCCGTCGGCGATCAGCCCGACGTCGAGTTCACCGGGCCGCCCGCCGGCCAGCACGCCTTCGGCGACCGCCTGGTGGGGCAGCTTCCCGAACGGCTCGACCACACCGGGCCGCACCAGATAGTGGCCCCAGGGGCGGCGCCGGTCCGGGCCGGCGGCGGGCAGCCGCAGATGCGCGGAGGTCTGCAGGACGCGGCCCTCGGTGAGCGCGGCCCGCGCGGCGACCGTGCCGATGGCGCGGACGCGGGCGCCGTTGGCGCTGGGCAGCGGGCAGTCCACGCCGGTGAGGGTGTCGGGGGAACGCGCGTAGAGATTGGGGCGTTCGGAGAGCAGGACACGTTCGTCGGCGCGTACGCCGAGCAGTTGGGCGGCGGCCCGGATGTCCAGCGCCTGCCAGGTCGGCAGCAGACAGGTGCGGACCTCGCCGCAGGCCAGCACGGTGCGCGGCGCGGCCGGGGCCGGTCCGGTGTCCGCCAGGTCGGGGTCCCGCATGTCAGGGTCCCGGGTAGAAGACGTAGGAGACGCGGTCGGCCACGGACGCCGGGACGGCCGCGTCCTCCCGGGCGGACCGCTCGGCGACCTGGCGCAGCGCCGCCCGGTCCACCTCGGTCTGGTCGAGGATGACCCGGACGGCGTGCTCGACGGGCAGGAACCGGTTGGGCAGCACCGAGCAGGTCCGGTAGGCGGCGAACGGGTCGGCCCGGGGAGTGAGCCGGACCAGCGCGGGCAGCTCGTCCCAGTCGTCGGGGAAGGCGTCCGCGGTGTGCGGGTGCGCTTCGAGGACGGCCTCGCCCTCGTTGCGCAGCAGCCCGAGGCGGGCGAGCTGCCAGACGGCGGCGAGGAACGGGCAGGACCAGGTGCGGTGCCCGTCGCCGTCCTCGCTCCACAGTTCCACGTCGAGGAAGACGGAGTGGCGGCGGGCCGCGGTCTCCCTGGGCGGCTGCCAGGCGGCGGCCGTCTTCATGGCCTGCGGGGCGCGGGCGACGGGGCTGCGCTCGCCGTTGGCCAGCCAGCCGGTCTGCGCGGCGGGCGGCCGCAGCCCGTAGCTGCCGGGCGGCGGCTCCTCCACGATCCGGCCGGCCACCGCCTGCGCGACGGGCACCTTGCCCGCGGTGGCGCAGCCGGACTCGCGGGCCAGGTAGTCGACGCCGAGCCCGGCCCGCTCGGCCTCCGCGAGCAGCAGCGGGACCAGTTCGGCGGGGCTGGAGAACCGGGTGAAGTAGTCGTCGATCAGGAAGCAGGTGCTGATCCGGGGGCGCCGGCCGCCGGTGCGGGCGGCCGCGGCGGCGCGCGCCGCGTCCGCCCACGGGCGGACCCGCGCGAAGTGCTCGCGCAGCCGGTGCGGGCCGGCCTCGAAGTCCTCCATGTAGAGGTGGCCCAGCTCCAGGGAGAGGTGGGACAGCGGCACCGCCTGGGTGCGGGGGTCGGCGGTGGTCTCGCGGAACACTGCCTCCGTCACGGCCGCCCCCAGTACGCGTCGTCGGTCAGGCGCAGCGCGATCTCCTCCAGCGCCTCCAGCGTCTCCTTGTTGGCGATCTGGGTGGACAGCACGTCCTCCTCGGTGATCAGCTGCTCGCGCCATTGCAGGATGGGTTCCAGCGGTACGACGCCGAGGACGACGCTGTCGCCGATGCGGTGCTCGGCGGCGAGCCGGCGCAGCGCCTCGTCGCAGGACTGCATCCAGGCGGCCTGGGCGGGCGAGCCCTGGGCCCACAGCGGCGACTCCGGGTCGGGCACGGCGGCCCGCACGAACCGGACCGCGGCCCGCAGGGTGTCCTCGTCGTGGCCGCGTTCGACGCCGCCCTTGATGATGCCGTGCTCCTTGTGCACCAGCCCGGCCGCGGCGATCACATGCTGCCGGGTCCAGCGGTGGAAGACCAGCCAGCGGAAGGGCACGGTGCGCATCCGCGGGTGGGCGGTGGCCGCCAGCACCATGTCCACGGCGTAGCTGCGGCCGGCGCTGAGGTCGACCACGGTCAGGTCGAACTCGCTGTTGAGCCGCAGCAGCAGGTCGATGCACCGCTCCAGCGCCTCCTCGCCGGTGGCGAACTCGCCGCCGCCCGCGTCGCCGGGGAACAGGACCAGCCGGCCGGACTGGTTGGGCCGGGCGCGCAGCAGCGGGTGCTCGGTCTGCCGCCAGATGTCGATCCTGGCCGGCTCGGTGATCCCGCCCTCCAGATAGGAGTGCAGGCCGCGCTCCTCGGTGCCGCGCACCGCGCCGGGCACGTCGAAGACGGCGGCGGCGGTCGGCGAGCCGAAGTCGAAGTCCACATAGGCCACGTGGTCGCCGGTGAGGGCACGCTGGTAGGCCAGGTTGGCGCTGGTCACCGAGCGGCCCGTGCCTCCCTTGTCGGAGGCGGCGAAGACGAGCACGGCTCACACCTCCTGGGCGGCTGCGCCCCTGGCCTGGGCCAGCGTGTCGAGTTCCTGGAGCACGGGCAGGGCCAGCGCGAAGGCGGTGGCGGGCCGTTCGTCGATCAGGCCGCGGGCGCGGTCGAGGCGGCTCTCCAGGCTGCGCATGGCCCGGGCCCGGCTGCCGTCGGAGCTGTCGGACGCCTCCAGCTGCTCCTTGCCGAACAGGTGGGTGGCCTCGCTGAGCAGTTCCCGGGCGAGCTGGGCGAGTTCGGGGCTGCGGATGGGCTGCTGCTCGTACAGGTTGCGGGCGGCGACCAGGCATTCGGTGACGCGCTCGGTGATGCTCCAGGACATGCGCTGCGGGGCGCCGCGGGCGTCCGGGTAGACGGCCTGGGCGTTGTCCCACAGGTCGATGCCCTCGCCCTCCTCGATCCGCCGGTTCCACAGGTGCTCGAAGGTCTGCTCGGCCAGCCGCAGCAGGCGGTCCTGCGCGTCGATGTTCCGGGACAGCTCGGCGAGCTGGATGATCCGCTTGAGGAGTTGCGCGGAGAAGTCGGTCATCCGCCACAGCAGCGGCGCGCCGGAGTGCTCGGAACCGGCGAGCGGCATGGTGACGCCGGGGTTGTGCAGCCGGATCACGGGGTCGTCGCGGGTCATCCGGCTGGTGACCCGGCCGCGGTCGGCCAGGCGCTCCATGATGGCGACGGTGCGGGTGAGGTCGTCGTCGGTGGCCTTCCGGCGGACCAGGTCGTGCACGAGGATGGCGGCGACGGTCAGCGAGAAGTACTCGGACTCCAGGCGCAGTCCGGTGGTCTGCCAGGGCAGGTCCTCCAGGGGCCAGCGGTCGGCGCCGAACCGGGCGACGGCCGACCAGTACTGCTGGCTCAGCTCCCAGCGCAGCCGTAACGCCTCGGCCAGTTTCTGCTGGTCGGCGTCGAGCAGGCCGAGGGTGAGGGTGCGGTCGGAGAACAGGTCCTGGATGCCGTCCAGGGCGACCACGGTGAAGTAGACGTAGGGCAGCCGGTCGGCGATGCCGTCGGGCTGGCCGGGGACCGCGCCGTCCAGGTCGGTGACGCGCGGCGCGTCCCGCACCACGCCCCAGGCCCAGCCGCACTCGAAGAGCTGGCTCTCGTCCCGGATGCTCTCGTCGACCTGGATGCCGCGGGTGAGGCTCTCGATGATGGTGGCGCGCAGTGGCCGGAACCGGCGGGAGAACTGCTGGAGGACGGCCCGGTCGGACTGCCGGTGCTGCCCGATGACCTGGATCAGCCGCTTGCCCTGCTCGGACTCGGCGTCGAAGACGTTGACGGTGAAGGAGCGCAGCAGGCTGATCATCGCGGCGGTCAGCCGGCTGTTGGTGGCCTCCCGCAGCTCGGCGACCGCGCGGCGCACCTCGGGGCGGGTCGTGGTGGTCTCGTAGACCTTGAGGAAGCCGAGGGTGGCCAGGCAGAGTGTGACGGACATGGAGTAGGAGTCCACCACGCCGAGCTGGCTCTGCTCGTGGGTGACCTCGGTGTCCGGGCCGGAGGGCCGGAAGTAGTGTCCGCCGGCGAAGGTGGGGCTGTCGTCCGGTCCGGTGTGGGTGCGCATGAACTGGGTCAGCGCGGTGATCAGGTTGGGCGGGATCTCCAGGCGGCTGCCGATGCCGTCCAGGGCGCGCAGCACGTCCCGTTCCGTGGTGTCCGGCTGGTCGAGGCGGAAGGCGGGGACCTCGGTGGCCGGGTAGAGCAGGCACAGCAGGCGTTCGGCGTCGGCGACGCTGCTCAGCCCGTCGGTGTCCTTCCAGACCAGCTTGCCGTCGTCGAACGAGTGCCGGGCCGTGGCCCGCCAGATGTCCAGCAGATGCTGGCGTGGCTTGATCTGCATCCCCGCACCCCTCGTACAGGTTTGGTTTCCCTGTGTGCAGTCATGGTCCCCGTTCCTACGGGACGGCAACCTCCGTATTGCGCCGTCCCAGGGCCAGGAGCATCCCCTCGTGCCCCGGCCGCACCGAGTGGTGCAGGTCGTGGATCTCCAGCTCGCGGGCGAACGGGGCCAGGGCCTCGCGGGCCCGGTCCTCGTTGACCCGGTAGGCCGGGTAGTGGTGTTCGCCCACGTGGTAGCCGACCGACTCCTTCATGAAGGCGACGGCGAACGGCGCCCCCTCGTCGAGCGCGTTCATGAAGCACCGCACGCCGCGCCGGAACTCCTCGGGGCACTCGGACATCGAGTCGGCGACGAAGAACATCGTGCCGAGGTCCCAGCGCCGCTGCCCGTCGAGGTCGAACAGGTTGCCGCGCTCGACCCGGACGATCTCGCCGAGGCGGCCGCGCGGATCGACGTCGCGGTAGGCCGGGGCCTCGCGCAGCACCTGCCAGAAGGCGTCCCACGCCGGGTCGAGGCCGCCCGGGGAGACCTGCCGCTCCAGGTACGCGACGTTGGGGCGCGCGTATTCGAGCAGCAGGATCTTCTCGCACCAGGGCAGCATGGACAGCGCCGGATACAGGTTGGCGCCGGCGCCGACGTCGACGCCCCGCACCGAGTCCGGCACCGACCCGGCGAAGCAGCGGCTGAAGTAGTCGCGCAGCGACCGCACGATCAGCAGGTCGACTTCGAGCGGGGTCCGGTAGTTGAGATCGACGTACACCTCTGGGTCGAACTTCGACCACGGTGCGTCAGCGTTGCGGTCCATAGTCACCCTGCCGCGTTTCCATTCGTTTCCGGAGCAAGAGGCGCGCCGTGTGCGCGTGCCCCGTTGGGCGTCGGCGAACGAAGCGGCGAACGGCGTTTCCCGCACGGTAGGCCGCGCGAGCACGCCCGGACAGCCGGGAATACGCCAGTCCCCATGTGCAGGGGGCACTCCGGCGCACGTCGGCACAGCTCGGCGCACACCCTAAGTCGCCCTTGCGAGCAGGGAGTTGGCCGCCCACTCTAGTCAGGGCGAGCCGCCGGCCGCCACACCTGGAGTCAGTCGATCGGGTGTACCTCGCCGGTGCCCGTCGAGTTGACGTCCGTACGTCCTGACTGGGGGGTGGCATGACCGCCGAACCGCTGGAACGCTCCTTGGACCGCCACGAGCAGCTCACGAGGCGGGATGCCGCCGCCGCCCTCATGCCGCTGGTCCTGCGCGAGGCGCGCGAGTCCGACCTGCCCGAACTGTGCCGGCTCGACGAGGAGATCTTCCGCGAGGTCGCCTATCCGGGCTTTCTGCTGCGCCAGCTCTACGACATGTACGGGCCCCACTTCCTGGTCCTCGACGACGGCCGGGGCCAGTTGCGCGGTTACGTGCTGGCCGGCACCTCGGCGCCGTCCCGGGACAGCTGGATCCTCGGCCTGTGCGTGGCGCACGACCGGCGCCGGGTCGGGCTGGGCCGGACGTTGATGGTGGAGGTCCTGGACCGGCTGCGCCGCTGCGGGGTGGAACAGGTCCGGCTCACCGTGGAGCCCGCCAACCGCGCCGCGAACCTGCTCTACCGCTCCCTGGGCTTCAGTCCCGAGCCCCCGAACTCCGGCCTGCGCCGCGACTACTTCGGCCCCGGCATGGACCGCCGCGTCCTGCGCCTGCGGCTCACTTCCGACGACTGAGGCGGGGGGGCGGCGGCGCGCCGATGGCGCGGGGGCGCGGGTCTGGTCGGGACGGGGGTGGCCGGTGGGGCCGGCCGGGACGAAGGTGGCCGGTGGGGGCCGGCCGGGACGGACCTGGGCTACGCGAGTGCGGCCAGCGGCGGGCTCGGCCTATGCGGGTGCGGCCGGTGAGGACCCGCAGGGTGGGCGGCCCGTGCAGATGCGGCCAGTAGCGGGCCCGGCCCGTGCGGGTGCGGCCGGTGACGGTCCGGCCGGTGGAGACCCGAGCAGGGCGGGCGGCCTGCGCGGATGGGGCCAGGAGGGATCCTCCCTAGGCGGATGCGGCCGGTGAAGGCCCGGCTGGTGGAGCCCCCGTCAGGACGGGCGGCCTGCGCGGGCACGGCCAGCCCGGCCTATGCGGTCCGGCCGGTGAGGGCCCGGCCAGGACAGGAACCTCGCCTGTGCGGGTGCGACCGGTGGCAGTCCGGCCGGCCCGTGGAGGCCCGGCCAAGACGGGCGGCCTGCGCGGGCCCGGTCAGTGGCGGGTCCGGTCAGTGGCGGGTCCGGTCTGGACGGACCCGGCCTACGCGGTCCAGCCGGTGATGCCCGATCGGGATGGACGCCACCCGCGCGGGCGCGGCCGGTGAGTGGCCGAGCCAGGACGGACCCGGCTTGTGCGGGTGCGGCCGGTGAGGCCCGGCCGCCTGCGGTCCGGCCAGGACGAGACCAGCCACCCGGGAGCCCCATCAGGACGCGACCACCCACCTGCGAGCCCGATCAGGACAAGACCGGCCACCCGCTAACCCGGCCAGAACGAGACCCGACCCCCGCCAGCCCGGCCAGAACGAGACCCGACGCCCGCCAGCCCAGCCAGAACGAGACCGGCCGCCCGCCAGCCCGGCCAGAACGAGACCCGGCGTCCGCCAGCCCCCGGGGACGAGACCGGCTGCCCCCCAACCCGGTCAGGACGGGGTTCGGGCTGCTGCCAGGAGGCGGGTTACGTCGTCCGTGCAGATGGTCAGGGCGGCGCCGACCGTGGCGAGGGTGTCGCGTTCGGCGGGGGTGTAGGGACCGTCGGCCAGGGCGATCCGGGCGCCCTGGAGGAGGATCGACTCGCGGCCGGGGGCGGCGAGGTGCGGGGCGAGCGGGTCGAGCGCCTCGTGCAGCTCTATGGCCAGGCCCGTCACGCACGGCTGGTCCTCGTAGACCCGGCCGGTGTCGGCGGCCAGCGCCTCGACGAGGGCGGCGAGCTGCTCCTCGGTGCAGTCGGCGAGACCGGCCGCGCGCACCGCGCCCGCGGCGGTCTCCAGGGCCGTACGGGAGGAGGTGCCGCCGGCTGAGAGCACCGCGAGGGCGACGGTGTGCACGGCGTCGCGCAGCATCGCGGAGAAGCGGGAGGTGGTCGGGTGGTCCAGGGTGTCGAGGCCGAAGCGGCCGGCGCAGGCGGCGCACTCGACGACCGGTCCGGCCGCGCCGCGCGGCAGCAGCGGCACTCCGAGGACGGTGAACCGGCGCCGGCCGGCCAGCCGCTGGTAGTTGCGGTCGCCGCCGCAGCCGGGGCAGAAGAACTCGCCGTCCCCGACGGGTGTCCAGGCGGTACATGTGCCCAGCATCCGGGCAAGCCCGGCGGCACGGCCGTTTCGTCCCCGTACTGGCAGCACGTCGCACCTCCGTAACCTCGCGGCAACATCGCCGCGTGGCCGTGATGTTAGCCACATCGGGGAGCCTGAGTCAGTACCTTGGACGAGACCTTTCCGTGACCTGACGGAGACCCTGGCCGGTAAACGCCCGTGCACGACGGGGCCCCGGCCGCCCTCACGGGTGGCCGGGGCCCCGAACTCGCCGGTCAGCGCGGTCAGCGCGCCGCGCGGTTGACGGCCGAGACGACCGCCTTCAGCGACGCGCGTGTCGTGTTCGCGTCGATGCCGATCCCCCACAGGACCTTGTCCTCGATCGCGCATTCGATGTACGAGGCGGCCTGCGCGGAGGCGCCCTCGCTCATCGTGTGCTCCTGGTAGTCCAGCAGGCGCACATCCACGCCGATGGTGTGCAGGGCGTCGAAGAAGGCGGAGATCGGGCCGTTGCCCGAGCCGGTCAGAACGGTGTCCGCGCCGTCGAGCACGGCCTCCACGGTCAGCGTGTCCACGCCGTCGGTGTCCGTCGTCGACTGGCCCGTACGGACCTGGATGCGGCCCCAGGGGTTGTCCGGATTGGGCAGGTACTCGTCCTGGAAGACCGACCAGATCTCCTTCGGCGTGATCTCGCCGCCCTCGGCGTCCGTCTTCGCCTGGATGATCTTCGAGAACTCGATCTGCATCCGGCGCGGCAGGTCCAGCTTGTGGTCGTTCTTCAGGACGTAGGAGATACCGCCCTTGCCGGACTGCGAGTTGACCCGGATGACCGCCTCGTAGGAGCGGCCCACGTCCTTCGGGTCGATCGGCAGGTAGGGCACCGCCCACTCGATGTCGTCGACCGTGACGCCCTTGGCCCTGGCGTCGGCCTCCATCGCGTCGAAGCCCTTCTTGATGGCGTCCTGGTGGGAGCCGGAGAAGGACGTGTAGACCAGGTCGCCCACGTACGGGTGGCGCGGGTGGACCTCCATCTGGTTGCAGTACTCCCAGGTACGGCGGATCTCGTCGATGTCGGAGAAGTCGATCTGCGGGTCGACGCCCTGTGAGAACAGGTTCATGCCCAGGGTGACGAGGTCGACGTTGCCGGTGCGCTCGCCCTGCCCGAACAGGCAGCCCTCGATGCGGTCGGCTCCGGCCATGACCGCCAGCTCGGCCGCCGCCACGGCGGTGCCGCGGTCGTTGTGCGGGTGCACGGACAGGCACACGTGCTCACGGCGGGAGAGGTTGCGGTGCATCCACTCGAAGCGGTCCGCGTGCGTGGAGGGCGCCGAACGCTCCACCGTGGCGGGCAGGTTCAGGATGATCTCGCGGCCCGGGCCCGGCTGGTAGACGTCCATGACCGCCTCGCAGACCTCCAGCGCGAAGTCCAGCTCGGTGTCGGTGAAGATCTCCGGGCTGTACTGGTAGCCGAATTCCGTCTCCGGGCCCAGCAGTTTCTCGGCGTACTCCATCACCAGGCGGGTGCCGTCGACGGCGATCTGCTTGACGTCGTCCCTGGAACCGCGGAAGACCACCCGGCGGAAGACCGGCGCGGTGGCGTTGTACAGGTGGACGGTGGCCCGCCTGGCGCCCTTGAGCGACTCCACGGTCCGCTCGATCAGGTCCTCGCGGGCCTGGGTCAGTACGGAGATCGTGACGTCGTCCGGGATCGCGCCCTCCTCCTCGATGATGGAGCGCACGAAGTCGTAGTCGGTCTGCCCGGAGGCCGGGAAGCCGACCTCGATCTCCTTGTAGCCCAGCTTGACCAGCAGGTCGAACATGGCGCGCTTGCGGGCGGGCGACATGGGGTCGATCAGCGCCTGGTTGCCGTCGCGCAGGTCGGTGGAGAGCCAGCGGGGCGCGGCGGTGATCCGCCGGTCCGGCCAGGTGCGGTCGGGGATGTCGACCTGCTCGTACTGGCCGTACTTGTGGATCGGCAGGGAACTGGGCTGCTGGCGATTGGCCATGATTGCGTGGGCTCCTCGGGGATTCCGCGGTGGCGCGGGTGCCGGAAAGACGGCCGACGGCGCAACGCCAGACTCCGCGGGGAGGGGGTCGGCCTCGACTACAGGCCCTCGCCGCGGCAGCTAAGGAGAAGCAGCCCGAAACGCATGGTGCTGTGCAGCCTAGCCGAGCCGCGCCGGACGCGCGGGCCTGGTCCAGTATGCGAAACCGGGCGGACAAGAGGGACAAAACGTGTGTCATGTCACGCCGCGCAATCGTCCTTACCCTTCGCGACCGTGCCTCGAACCCCTTGCCCCGATTTTTCACTAATCATGGTTGCGGGTAGTGACATTGAAGTAACGCAGTGCGATGGTCGAAGCATGACCAGCCACGGGGGCCACGAGCCCGTCTTCTGCACCATCGTGCCGCCGCACGTCCTCGACCGCCTGTCCCGGCACGAGGACCCCGCGCTCTCCGGTCCGGCCCGCCGCAGCCTGGAGCGCGACGCCCTGGAGCGCACCCGCCGCCGGCTGACCACCGTCATCGGCGCGAGCCCGGTGGCGCCGCCCGCCGGCAAGCAGGCGGAGCAGCCGCACCGCACCGTCTACGACGCCCGGCACGGCACCGACCTGCCCGGCACCAAGGTCCGCTCCGAGGGCCAGCAGCCCGGCAAGGACGCCACCGTCAACCGCGCCTACTCCGGCCTCGGCGCCACCTTCGAGCTGTACCTGAAGGCGTACGGCCGCGACTCCATCGACGGCAGCGGACTGCCGCTGGACGCGTCCGTGCACTACGACGAGAAGTACAACAACGCCTTCTGGAACGGCGACCAGATGGTGTTCGGCGACGGCGACGGCGAGATCTTCCTCGACTTCACCATCCCGGTCGACGTCATCGGCCACGAGCTGACCCACGGCGTCACCCAGCACACCGCCAACCTCGCCTACTTCGGCCAGTCCGGCGCGCTCAACGAGTCGGTCTCCGATGTCTTCGGCTCACTGATCAAGCAGTACACGCTCGGCCAGACCGCCACCGAGGCCGACTGGCTGATCGGCGCGGGCCTGCTCGCCCCGCGCGTCACCGGCACCGCGCTGCGCTCCATGAAGGCCCCCGGCACCGCCTACGACGACGACGTGCTCGGCAAGGACCCGCAGCCCGCCACCATGGACGGCTATGTGAGCACCGGCAGCGACAACGGCGGCGTGCACATCAACTCCGGCATCCCCAACCACGCCTTCTACCTCGCCGCCACCGCGCTCGGCGGCCACGCCTGGGAGAAGGCGGGCCAGGTCTGGTACGACGTGCTGACCGGCGGCAAGCTCAAGCAGGAGGCGGACTTCGCGGACTTCGCGACCCTCACCGTGCAGGCCGCCCGGGAGCGGTTCGGCGCGGGCGACGAACTCCAGGCCGTGAAGAAGGCATGGGAACAGGTGGGGGTGCGCACACTCTGAATCCGTACTAGACACAGACCCATGCGTATTCAGGTACGGCGCACCGGCGGATTCGCGGGCATCGAGCGGCACGCCGAGGTCGACACCTCGGGGCGGCCCGACGCCCCCGAGTGGCAGGCCCTGGCCGAGAAGGTGCTGTCCGAGGAGGCGGCGGCCGCCGGCCGGGGCACACCGCCGGCCGGGGTCCCCGACGGCTTCCACTACGAGATCACCGTGGACGGGCACACCGTGCGCACGGCGGACCCCGACCTCACCGAGGACCAGCGCGAGCTGGTCTCCAGAGTGCTCAAGGAAGGGGCCTGACTCCTCGGCCGCGCACGGGCGTTGACTTCTGTTACCGGGGGTACGGATGATCCGCGCATGGCGACCGACACAGGCACTCCCCGCACCCCGGGCACCCCCGGCGCGTCCCGTCCCCGGTACCCCCTTCCCCGGTTCCCGGACGGCTTCCTGTGGGGCGTGTCCACCTCGGCGCACCAGATCGAGGGCGCCGCCGGTGAGCGCGAGCCGTCCGTGTGGGACGCGTTCACCGCCGAGCCGGGCCGCGTCAAGGACGGTTCCACGGCGGCGGTGGCCTGCGACCACTACCACCGCCACCGCGAGGACGTCGCCCTGCTGGCCGGGCTCGGCGTGGACGCGTACCGCTTCTCCGTCTCCTGGCCCCGGGTCAGCTCACCCGGCGGCCTCGACTTCTACGACCGGCTCGTGGACGACCTGTGCGCGGCCGGGGTGCGCCCGGTCCCCACCCTCTTCCACTGGGACCTGCCGGCCGGGCTGGACTGGCTGGACCGGGACACGGCCGAGCGGTTCGCCGCGTACGTCTCGGTGGTCGCCGCACGGCTCGGCGACCGGGTCACCCGGTGGATCACCCTCAACGAACCGGCCGAACACACCCTGCTCGGCCACGCGCTGGGCGTGCACGCCCCCGGCAGGCGCCTCCTGTTCGACGCGCTGCCGGTCGCCCACCACCAGCTCCTCGCCCACGGACTGGCCGTCCGGGCGCTGCGCGCGGCCGGTGCCACGGACATCGGCATCGCCAACTCCCACGGCCCGACCTGGCCCGCCTCCCCGGACGCCGCCGACACCGAGGCCGCCGACTTCTACGACACGCTCCTCAACCGCCTCTTCGCCGACCCGCTGCTGCTCGGGCGCTACCCCTCGGGACTCGGCGAGCTGATGCCCGGCGACGTCGAGGCGGACCTGAAGACCATCGCGGAACCGCTGGACTGGTACGGGATCAACTACTACGCCCCCACCCGCGTGGGCGCCCCGCAGGGCACCGGAGGCGACTTCGGCGGCGTGCCCATCCCCGCCGAACTGCCCTTCTCCCTCCGCGAGATCGAGGGCCGGCCGGTCACCGACTACGGCTGGCCGGTCGTCCCCGAGGGGCTGACGGAGCTGCTGACCGGCTTCCGCGACCGCTACGGCGACCGGCTCCCGCCCGTCCTCATCACCGAGAACGGCTGCTCCTACGACGGCCTGGACGACCAGGACCGCATCGCCTACCTGGACGGCCACCTGCGCGCCCTGCACCGGGCGCTGGAGGCCGGCGTGGACGTACGCGGCTACTTCGTGTGGTCCCTGCTGGACAACTTCGAGTGGGCGGAGGGATACGCGCGCCGCTTCGGCCTGGTGCACGTGGACTTCACGACGCTCCGGCGGACCCCGAAGGCCTCCTACGCCTGGTTCCGGGACGTGCTGCGGGCGCAGAGATGACCCAGGCCAGGCGGCTGCCGCCGGACGCGCTCGCCGAGCCGGTCACCCCGGTCGGCCGGGGCTGGACGGCGGCGCTCTCGCTCGCCAACGGCGCCGTCTGGGTGGGCTGGTACGGCCCGCTGCAGATCCTGCTCGCCGCCCAGGCGAAGGACTTCGCGCCCGGCACCGGGATGTCCAAGGAGACCCTACTGGCCTGGGTGACGGGCGCCGGCGCGGCGGTGTCGCTGGTGGCGAACCCGCTCTTCGGCGCGCTGTCGGACCGTACGACGGCCCGGTGGGGCCGCCGCACGCCGTGGATCGTGGCCGGCACGGCGAGCGGGGCCCTGTCGCTGCTGCTGCTCGCGGGCGCGGACGGGGTGGCGGCCATGGCGGCCGGCTGGTGCCTGGTCCAGCTGACGCTGAACGCGGCGTTCGCGGCGGTGACGGCGGCGGTCCCGGACCGGGTGCCGCGCGGCCGGCGGGGCGCGGTGGGCGGCTGGCTGGGGGCGGCGCAGATCCTCGGCGTGGTCGCCGGCACCGGCCTGGCGACGGCCGCGGGCGGTACCCGGGCGGGGTACGCGGCCTGCGCGGTGTTCACGGCGGCGGGCGTGCTGCCGTACGTCCTCGGCTTCCGGGACCTGCGGCTCGCCCCCGCGGACCGGCCGCCCTGGTCCTGGCGCGGCTTCCTGGCCGGCTTCCGGCTCAGCCCGCGCCGCCACCCCGATCTGGCCTGGGCCTGGCTGACCCGCTTCCTGATCAACCTCAGCAATTCCCTGGTGCTCCTGTACCTGCTCTACTACCTGCGCGACCGCGTCGGGTACGCCGATCCCGAGCGCGGCGTGCTGGTCCTCACCGCGGTGAACGGGGTGACGCTGCTGGCCACGGTGGTCGCCGGGGGCGTGTGGTCGGACCGTACGGGCCGCCGCAAACCGTTCGTGGTCTGGTCGGGCGTGCTGATGGCGGCGGCCACGGCGGCCCTGGCGGCCTGGCAGACCTGGCCGGGCGCGATCGCCGCGGCGGCGGTCCTCGGCGTCGGCTTCGGCGTCTTCACCTCGGTCGACTTCGCCCTGATGACCGATGTGCTGCCCACCGCCCCGGACCGGGGCAAGGACCTCGGCGTGATCAACGTCGCCAACGCGCTGCCGCAGGTCGCGGCGCCCGCGCTGGCCGCGCCCATCGTGACGTACCTCGGCGGCTACCGGGCGCTGTACCTGGTGGCGGCGGTCGTCGCCCTGGCGGGGGCGCTGCTGGTGCGCGCGATCCGCGGGGTGGAGTGAGCGGGCGGGACGGGCAGGAGGCGGAGCGGGCCGGAGGGAAAAGCCCTACGGGCTTGTCACCGCCCCGTCGTACCCTGGGAAGCGCGAGGCCGCCCTCAGCTGCGCGGCCGTGACGAGGAGGAATCGCAGGCGTCGAGCGCCGGCCCATGACTCAGACATCCGCAGCCAACACGCCCGCGCAGGGGCAGGCGAGAGCAGAGTTCACCGTCCCCGCCCAGCACCCCATGGTGACCGTCCTGGGCTCCGGCGACTCCCTTCTGCGCGTGATCGAGAGGGCCTTCCCCGGGGCCGACATCCACGTCCGGGGCAATGAGATCAGCGCGGTGGGCGACACGGCGGACGTCGCCCTCATCCAGCGCGTGTTCGACGAGATGATGCTGGTGCTCCGCACCGGGCAGCCGATGACGGAGGACGCAGTGGAACGCTCGATCGCCATGCTCAAGGCGAGCGAGAACGGGGAGAGCGACGGCCAGGAGACCCCGGCCGAGGTGCTGACGCAGAACATCCTGTCCTCGCGCGGCCGCACCATCCGCCCCAAGACGCTCAACCAGAAGCGGTACGTCGACGCGATCGACAAGCACACGATCGTCTTCGGCATCGGCCCCGCCGGCACCGGCAAGACCTACCTGGCCATGGCCAAGGCCGTGCAGGCCCTCCAGTCCAAGCAGGTCAACCGCATCATCCTGACCCGCCCGGCGGTCGAGGCCGGCGAACGCCTCGGCTTCCTGCCCGGCACCCTCTACGAAAAGATCGACCCCTACCTGCGCCCGCTCTACGACGCCCTGCACGACATGCTCGACCCCGACTCGATCCCCCGCCTGATGGCGGCCGGGACGATCGAGGTCGCGCCGCTGGCGTACATGCGCGGTCGTACGCTCAATGACGCCTTCATCATCCTGGACGAGGCGCAGAACACCAGTCCCGAGCAGATGAAGATGTTCCTGACGCGGCTCGGGTTCGACTCGAAGATCGTGATCACCGGTGATGTGACGCAGGTGGACCTGCCGAGCGGGACGAAGAGCGGGCTGCGGCAGGTGCAGGACATCCTGGAGGGCGTCCAGGACGTCCACTTCTCCCGGCTGTCGTCGCAGGACGTCGTACGGCACAAGCTGGTGGGCCGTATCGTCGACGCGTACGAGAAGTACGACAGCAGGCACGGCACCGAGAACGGCGGCGCTCCCCAGGGCGGCCGGCCGCGGGCCGCCGGGCGCGGGCACAAGGGGAAGTAGACCAGCACGACCATGTCGATCGACGTCAACAACGAGTCCGGAACCGAGGTCGACGAGCAGGCGATCCTCGACATCGCCCGCTACGCGCTCGCACGGATGCGCATCCACCCGCTCTCCGAGCTCTCGGTGATCGTCGTGGACGCCGACGCCATGGAGCAGCTGCACATCCAGTGGATGGACCTGCCGGGCCCCACGGATGTCATGTCCTTCCCGATGGACGAGCTGCGTCCGCCGGGCAAGGACGACGAGGAGCCCCCGCAGGGCCTCCTCGGTGACATCGTGCTGTGCCCGGAGGTCGCCGCCAAGCAGGGCGCCGAGGCGGAGACACAGCACTCCATGGACGAGGAGCTGCAGCTGCTCACCGTCCACGGGGTGCTGCACCTGCTCGGGTACGACCACGAGGAGCCGGACGAGAAGGCCGAGATGTTCGGCCTGCAGGCGGCCATCGTGGACGGCTGGCGTGCGGAGCGGGGCATGGACGGCCCCTCGCCGGCGCCGACCGTCTCGTAACCGCCGATGAGTGCGCAGCTCGTCGTCGGCGCGATCGCCCTGGTCGTCGTCGCCTGGCTCGCCGCCTGCGCGGAGGCGGGCCTGGCGCGCATCTCCAGCTTCCGGGCCGAGGAGGCCGTGAAGTCGGGGCGCCGGGGCAGTGCGAAGCTGGCCCGGATCGCCGCCGACCCGACCCGCTATCTGAACGTGGCCCTGCTGGTGCGCGTCGCCTGCGAGATGGCGGCGGCCGCGCTGGTCACCTCCGCGTGCCTGAAGGCGTTCCCGGCCACCGCCGAGGCGCTGGTGGTCGCGATCGCGGTGATGGTCCTGGTGTCGTACGTCGCCGTCGGGGTCTCCCCGCGCACCATCGGCCGGCAGCATCCGCTGAACACGGCGACCGTGGCGGCGTACGTGCTGGTGCCGCTGGCGCGGATCATGGGGCCGGTCCCGTCGCTGCTGATCCTCATCGGCAACGCGCTCACCCCGGGCAAGGGCTTCCGGCGCGGCCCGTTCGCCTCGGAGGCGGAGCTGCGCGCGCTGGTGGACCTGGCCGAGCAGGAGTCCCTGATCGAGGACGAGGAGCGCCGCATGGTGCACTCGGTCTTCGAACTCGGGGACACGCTGGTGCGGGAGGTCATGGTGCCGCGCACCGATCTGGTCGTCATCGAGCGGTACAAGACCATCCGCCAGGCCCTCACGCTCGCGCTGCGCTCGGGTTTCTCGCGCATCCCGGTCACCGGGGAGAGCGAGGACGACGTGGTGGGCATCGTGTACCTGAAGGACCTGGCCCGGCGCACGCACATCAGCCGGGACGCGGAGAACGACCTGGTGTCCACGGCGATGCGCCCGGCCGTGTTCGTGCCGGACACGAAGAACGCCGGGGACCTGCTGCGCGAGATGCAGAAGGACCGCCATCACGTCGCGGTGGTCATCGACGAGTACGGCGGCACGGCCGGCGTGGTCACCATCGAGGACATCCTGGAGGAGATCGTCGGCGAGATCACCGACGAGTACGACCGTGAGCTGCCGCCGGTGGAGGAGCTGGGCGAGGACCGCTACCGGGTGACCGCCCGGCTGGACATCACCGATCTGGGCGAGCTGTACGGCCTGGAGGAGTACGACGACGAGGACGTGGAGACGGTCGGCGGGCTGCTCGCCAAGGCGCTGGGCCGGGTGCCGATCGCCGGGGCCTCGGCCCTGGTCGAGCTGCCGGACGGGCGGTCGCTGCGGCTGACCGCGGAGGCCGCGGCGGGCCGCCGGAACAAGATCGTGACGGTGCTGGTGGAGCCGGAGGACCCTGCGGACGACGAGGAGAAGCCCGAGTGACGCCCCAGGAGCTGCGGGCCCTGTGCCTGTCCTTCGGCGCGGCCGTCGAGGACTTCCCGTTCACCCCGGAGACCTCCGTCTTCAAGGTGTGCGGCAAGCTCTTCGCGCTCACCGCGCTGGACGCGCGGCCCCTGACGGTCAACCTCAAGTGCGATCCCGAGGACGCGGTGCGGCTGCGCGGCGAGCACCCGGGGCTGATCGTCCCCGGCCGGCACATGAACAAGCGGCACTGGAACACGGTGACGGTCGACGGCCGGCTCCCGGACCGGCTGGTCCGGGAGCTGGTCGAGGACTCGTACGATCTGGTGGTGGCCCGGCTACCGCGTGCCGAGCGGCTGCGCCTCGACCGCCCCTGAGACCGCCGCTGAGCCCTTGCGGCCGCGCAGGCCGAGCCCGACCAGGACGGCCGCGGCGAGCACGATCACCGTGTCCAGGGCGAGCACGGTGTGGACACCGGCGAGCAGGTCGTCGGAGGTGGTGGCCAGCACGCCGAGCAGCGGGATGCCGACCGTGATGCCGACCTGCTGGGTGGCGGTGACCAGGCCGGTGGCCAGGCCCTGCTCCTCGTCGGGGACGCCGGAGGTGACGGTCAGGCCGTAGGAGACGATCGCACCCAGGTGGCACATGCTGGCCAGCGAGACGGCGGCCGTGGCGAGCCAGACCGACCAGGTGTGGGCGTTCACCCCGAGCAGCGCGGCGGTCAGCAGACCCTGCCCGGCCAGCGCGGCGACCAGGGTGCGGCGGGCGCCGATGCGGCCAATGACCTTCGGGGCGTACGCGCCGGCCACCGCCGACAGCACGCCCTGCGCGCCGAAGACGAGGCCGGTCTCGAAGGCCGACAGGCGCAGGGTCTCCTGGAAGTACAGGGTCAGCACGAAGATGACCGTGGACATCATCGAGAAGGTGACCAGACCGCCCACGTTGCCCCAGGCCACCGTGCGGCGGCGCAGCATGGGCAGGGAGACGAGCGGGGCGGTGGAGCGGGACTCCACGACGGCGAACGCGGTCAGCAGGGCGAGTCCGGCGATCAGCGCGGCGATGACGTCGGCGCGGCCGAAGCCGTGGTCGGCGGCGGTGGACAGGGCGTAGATCAGCGACAGCAGGCCGGTGGTGACGGTGACCGCGCCGGGGATGTCCAGGCGGGGCCGGTCGGGGGTGCGGGACTCGGGCAGCAGGGCGGGGGCCAGCGGGAGCACGAGCAGCGCGAACACGCTGAGCAGGGCCATGGTGGAGCGCCAGCCGAGGGCGTCGGTGAGGACGCCGCCGGCGACCATGCCGACGGTGAAGCCCAGCGACAGCAGGGTGCCGGAGATGCCGAGGGCGCGGTCGCGGGCGGGGCCCTCGGGGAAGGTGGTGGTCAGCAGGGACATGCCGGTCGGCACGATGGCGGCGGCGCCCAGTCCTTGCAGGGCCCGGCCGGTCAGGAAGGAGGCCGGGTCCCAGGCGAGGGTGGCCAGCAGCGAGGCGGCGCCGAACACGGCCAGGCCGGTCAGGAACAGCTTGCGGCGGCCGTACAGGTCGCCGATCCGGCCGAACAGCAGCAGGAAGCCGCCGGAGGGGAGCGCGAAGGCGGTGACCGCCCACTGGAGCGCGGACCGGCTCATGCCGAGGTCGGTGCCCAGCTCGGGCAGGGCGACGTTCAGCACGGAGAAGTCCAGGGCGACCATGAACTGGGCCGCGCACAGGACGAAGAGGACCAGCTTGTCGCGCGTCGACAGCCGGGGGTCGCCGGGTGCCGCCCGGCCGGGGGCGGTGGGAGCGGGTGCGGGTGAAGGTGCGGGTGCGGGTGCGGGGGTCGTGGTGGTGTCGATCGCCATGGGCAACAGCCTCGTGCGGCCGGAATACCCGTGGGGAGTCGGCACTTATGGTGGTGGTGGCACCACCAGACAGTACGAGGGGGATCCGGACGTGCCCGACACCGACGTGTTCAAGAGTCAGCGGCGGCGCGAGCTGCGCGAGTTCCTGATGAGCAGGCGGGCCCGGGTGACGCCGGCCGAGGCGGGCCTTCCGGACGGCGGGGCGCGGCGGCGCACGCCGGGGCTGCGGCGCGAGGAGGTCGCGGTGCTGGCCGGGGTGGGGGCCTCCTGGTACCAGTGGCTGGAGCAGGGCCGGGACATCTCCGTCTCCCCGCAGGTGCTGGACGCGGTGGCCCGGGTGCTGCGGCTGGGCAACACCGAGCGCCGCCATCTGTACGTGCTGGCCGGGCTGAACCCGCCCGTGCCCGAAGTGGCCCCGGAGCTGCGGGACATGTGCGACGGGCTGCGGCGGCTGATCGACACCTGGATGCCGTATCCGGCGCACATCATGGACATGTACTACAACTGCGTGATGTTCAACGACGCCGCCGCGGTGGTGCTGGGCATGCGCGCGGACCTTACGCGCAACTGCCTGGTGGACTTCTTCACCGACCCGCTGTACCGGGCCCGTTCGCACAGCTGGGAGAGCAACGCGCGGGCGGTCGTCGCGCAGTTCCGGGCCGCGTGCGCCGCCCGGCCCGACGACGAGGGCTACCGGTCGGTGCTGGCCGAGGTGAGCGAGGCCAGCGAGGAGTTCACGGCGCTGTGGGAGGAGCGGGACATCGAGGAGCCCGGTCAGATCCGCAAGGAGCTGGAGCACCCGCTGGTGGGGGTGCTGTTCGTGGAGTCGACGGCGATGCGGGTGCCGGCCCGGCCGGATCTGACGGTCGTGCTGCACACCCCGCTGGACGAGGCGAACACCGCGGCGAAGCTGGAGTGGCTGGCCTCCCCGGAGGGGCGGCGCGGGGCGATGTATCCGGTGGCGGGATGAGCGGGGCGGTTCCCTGTTCGGGGACGGCTCCCCGTTCCGGGGCGGTTCCCTGTTCGGGGGCGGTTCCCCGTTCCGGGGCGGTGCCGCGCCTCCGTATGCTCGGATCATGACCGACAGCAACGGGCTCGACCCCGAGGACCGCAAGATCGTCACCCTGGCCCGTTCGGTACGGGCCCGCAACGGCGTGCCGGAGGGCGCGGCGGTACGCGACGAGACGGGCCGCACCTACGCGGCCGGTTCGGTGCACCTGGCCTCGCTCGACCTGAGCGCCCTGCGGACGGCGGTGGCGATGGCGGTGGCCTCCGGCGCGACCTCGCTGGAGGCGGCCGCGGTGGTCAGCGAGGCCGAGGGGCTGCCGCCGGAGGACCTGGCCGCGGTACGGGATCTGGGCGGGGCCGGGACGCCGGTGCTGCTGGCCGGGCCGGACGGTGCCGTGCGGCTGACGGCGGCCGCGGAGTAGGACGCCGGGCGTCCGGGTACCGCCGGCGCGGCGTTCAGAGGGCGTCCGGGCCGCGTTCGCCGGTCCGGACGCGGACGACCGTCTCGACGGGCACGGCCCACACCTTGCCGTCGCCGATCTTCCCGGTGTGCGCGGCGTGGACCACCGCGTCGATGACGGCGTCCGCCTCGGCGTCCTCGACGACCACCTCGATCCGGACCTTGGGCACGAGGTCGACCCGGTACTCGGCGCCGCGGTACACCTCGGTGTGGCCGCGCTGGCGGCCGTAGCCGCTCGCCTCGGTCACGGTCAGGCCCTGTACGCCCCGCTCCTGGAGGGCGGTCTTGACCGCGTCGAGGCGGTGCGGCTTGATGATCGCGGTGATCAGCTTCATGGCTGGGGCGTGGCCTTCTGGGCGGAGTGGACGGGGGACGCGCCGACCGGGGCGCCGTGCCCGAGGACTCCGTGATCGTAGGCGGTCTCGGCGTGCACCGTCAGGTCCAGACCGGTGTGCTCCTCGTCCTCGCCCGCGCGCAGCCCGATCACCTTGTCGAGCAGCCGGCCCAGGCCGTACGTCGCGGTGAAGGCGTACGCCGCGACGCTCGCCACGGCCAGTGCCTGCCGGCCCAGCGGGGCGAGTCCGCCGCCGTACAGCAGGCCCTCGGGGCCGCCGGTCATCGCCCGCTGCGCGAACAGGCCGATGAGCAGGGTGCCGACGACACCACCGACCAGATGGACGCCGACGACGTCCAGGGAGTCGTCGTAGTCCAGCCGGAACTTCCAGCTCACGGCGTACGAGCACAGGCAGCCCGCGGCGAGGCCGACGGCCAGGGCGCCGGGCAGGGCGACGGTGCCGCAGGCCGGGGTGACGGCGACCAGTCCTGCGACGGCGCCGGAGGCGGCGCCCAGCGTGGTGGGGTGGCCGTCGCGTTTGTTCTCCACCACGAGCCAGCCGAGCAGGCCGGTGCAGCCGGCCGCGAGGGTGTTGAGGAAGGCGGCGGCGGCCAGGCCGCCGGCGCCCGTCGCGGAACCGGCGTCGAAACCGAACCAGCCGAACCAGAGCAGGCCGGCGCCCAGCATCACCATGGGCAGGTTGTGCGGGCGCATGGCGTCCTTCTTGAAGCCCAGGCGCGGACCGAGGACCAGGCAGAGCGCGAGGCCGGAGGCGCCGGAGGTGATCTCCACCGGGAGGCCGCCGGCGAAGTCGAGGGCGCGCAGGCCGTGACCGATCCAGCCGCCGGGGCCCCACACCCAGTGGGTGACCGGGACGTATACGAGCAGCGTCCAGGCGGGCACGAAGACCAGCCAGGCGCCGAACTTCGCGCGGTCGGCGATCGCGCCGCTGATCAGCGCGGCCGTGATGATCGCGAAGGTGAGCTGGAAGGTGGCGAACAGGAGGGTGGGGACGGTGCCGTGGACGTCGGCGGGGCCGATGTGCGCGAGGCCCGCCTGGTCCAGGCCACCGATCAGGCCGGCCGCCGTGTCGGTGCCGAAGGCGAGGGAGTAGCCGCAGGCCAGCCAGACCACGGTGACCAGGGCGATCGACACGAAACTCATCATCAGCATGTTGAGCACGCTCTTGGTGCGCACCATGCCGCCGTAGAACAGGGCGAGTCCCGGGGTCATCAGCAGGACCAGGGCGGTGGCGGCGAGCAGCCAGGCGGTGTCGCCGGTGTCGACGCGGGCGGTGGCGTAGGCGGCGTGCGCGGTGGCCAGGGCGGCGGGCTCCACGGGTGGCGTCTCCTCGCGGTGGGGGATCGTCCGAGGGTCACCGGCGTGCGTTTCCGGTCGCGTACGGGTGTGTTTCCGTGACGTTTCGTGTTGCCCGGGGGTTTCCGGGGCCTTCGCCCGGGGCGGTGGGTGGCACGCCGTGCGGCGGGGCGCCGGGGATCAGGGACAATGGGCGCCATGAGCGTTCGTACCCAGTCATCCGAGCAGTCCGGCGAGACTGTCCACCGGGCGGGCTTCGCCTGTTTCGTGGGCCGTCCCAACGCGGGCAAGTCCACCCTCACGAACGCTCTGGTCGGGCAGAAGGTGGCGATCACCTCGAACCGCCCGCAGACGACCCGGCACACCGTGCGGGGCATCGTGCACCGGCCGGACGCGCAGCTGATCCTGGTGGACACGCCGGGGCTGCACAAGCCGCGGACGCTGCTGGGCGAGCGGCTGAACGACGTGGTGCGGGCGACGTGGGCGGAGGTCGACGTGATCGGCTTCTGCCTGCCGGCCGACCAGAAGCTCGGGCCCGGTGACCGGTTCATCGCCAAGGAGCTGGCGGGGATCAAGCGGACGCCGAAGGTCGCGATCGTCACCAAGACGGACCTGGTGGACTCCAAGGCGCTCGCCGAGCAGTTGATCGCGATCGACCAGCTGGGCAAGGAGCTGGGGATCGAGTGGGCGGAGATCGTGCCGGTGTCGGCGACGGGCGGCGAGCAGGTGGAGCTGCTCGCCGATCTGCTGATCCCGCTGATGCCGGAGGGGCCCGCGCTGTATCCCGAGGGCGATCTGACGGACGAGCCCGAGCAGGTGATGGTGGCGGAGCTGATCCGGGAGGCGGCGCTGGAAGGGGTGCGGGACGAGTTGCCGCACTCCATCGCGGTGGTGGTGGAGGAGATGCTGCCGCGGGAGGACCGGCCGGCGGACAA
Source organism: Streptomyces sp. NPDC047017 (assembly GCF_040644175.1). Lineage (NCBI taxonomy): Bacteria > Bacillati > Actinomycetota > Actinomycetes > Kitasatosporales > Streptomycetaceae > Streptomyces > Streptomyces sp. NPDC047017. Next base: position 74,113 of record NZ_JBEYVW010000020.1, read on the forward strand.
GCCGCTGCTGGACATCCACGCGAATGTCTTCATCGAGCGGCCGAGCCAGAAGGGGATCATCATCGGGCCGAAGGGGAAGCGGTTGAAGGAGGTCGGGATCAAGTCGCGCCAGCAGATCGAGGCGTTGCTGGGGACGCCGGTGTTCCTGGACCTTCATGTGAAGGTGGCGAAGGACTGGCAGCGGGACCCCAAGCAGTTGCGCCGGCTCGGTTTCTGACACCCCGCCCCTTCGCCCACCCGGCCGCCCGGCTCGGTGAGTGAAGAGGTCCCGCCGCGGGGCTCCGCCCCGGACCCCGGCGGGGACTCCGTCCCCCGCACCCCTGTTCGGGCCACCCGCCTGCCCGGCTCGGTACGTGAAGAGAGTGCCCTCCGGGGCTCCGCCCCGGTCCCCGGCGGGGCTTCGTCCCCTGCGTCCCTGGGGGAGTCCGGCCGCTGTCCCCCTGCGGAGGGACGTGTCCCTGCGGCCCTCCCCCTCAGTTCGCACGCCGCGCCCCAGGGCCGGCCGCCCCCGGCGGTCGGCCCTGTTCTCGTCAGCGGAGGGCTCGGAGGGCCTTTTCCGTCTGGGGGGTGTTCAGTTTGACGAAGACCGGGGCCGTGCCCAGGGGGGTGGCGTAGGACGGGAGGGTTCTTCCTCCCTTGAGGGTTTTGTGGTGGGCCACGTCGTACCAGGTGCCCGGGGGGAGGTGGACGGGACGGGTGGGGGCGGCGGTGAGTTGGGGGGCGGCGAGGACGGCCGGGCCGAGCATCCACTCGTCGGAGACGGTGTAGGCCGCCCTGTCGTGCGGGAAGTCGAAGAAGAGGGGGCGCATGATCGGGTCGCCGGTCTTCAGGGTCTGCTGGACCTGATCCCAGAGGTAGGGGGCCAGGCTGGCGTGGCGGGCGATGGCCGCGCGGTAGAGGGCGGTGGTCTGCCGGTCGTAGACCACCTTCTTGCCGGTGGTGGGGTCGGTGGTCTCCACCGGGGACGTGGAGGCGTACATCAGCGGCATCAAGGACGCCGACTGGGCCCAGCGGACCAGGACCTCCTTGGTGGGGGCCGGCTCGCCGCTGGAGCCGCCGATCATGTCGGTGGTGACGAACGGGTAGCCGATGGTGGAGATGGCCAGGTTCTGGGTGACGGAGGCGCGCAGCGAGTTCCAGCCGGTGCCCTTGTCCTCCTGCCGGGTGACGAATCCCGCCCGGTGGGCCGCCGGGTCCCAGTGGACGCGGATGCCGACGCCCTGGAGGTCGTAGCCGTCGGCGAGCTGCGCGCCGAGCCGCTGGTAGTCGGTGGGCTTGTACCCCGCGTGCGGGGCGCACCGCTCGTCGAAGAAGCGGGTGTCGAACTTGAGGCCGTCGATGCCGTAGGCGCTCATGAGGGACTTGAGGCGGCCCTCGTACCAGGCCTTGGCGTCCGGGTTGCCGAGGTCGACGATGCCGGCCGTACCGTTCCACCAGGTGACCGTGCACGGCTTGGTGGTGTCGGCGGCGTCCTTGAGCAGGTAGCCGTGGTCGGCGGCGTACCGGTACTGGTCGGAGTCGAGGTTGATCCACAGGGTGACCCAGAGGCCGAAGTCGAAGCCCAGGCCGTGGATCTCGCGCGACATGGCCCCGGGGTCGGGGTACGCCTTCGCGTCGAAGGTCATGTTCCCGTAGTTCGACTCCCACTTGTCGTCGAGCTGGAGGGTGTGCCCGGTGACTCCGTTGTCGTGCAGGCGCCGCGCGTAGTCGAGCAGTCCTGCCTGGTCGACGTGGGTGTAGAACTGCGCCCAGGAGTTCCAGACGGGTTCCGCGTACTGGCGGTAGGTGGCGTCGGACTTGGCCGGCCTGCCGACGATGCCGATGTAGTCGCGGTACACGTCCAGGGGCGTGGACTCGACGAAGACGGTGGCCTTGTAGGGGGCCGCGGAGTCGATGTCGAAGCGGCCGAGGCCGTCCCCGCCCTGGTTGAGGTCGACGTCCATGACCTGGCCGGTGTCCACGCGCAGTCCGGTCGCCGCGGAGGTGTACCAGAACGGGTCCACCATGTAGTACGACGCCGGTCCGAAGCCCGGGTGGACGACCTGGCCGCTGTCCAGCGGCCAGGGCTGGTCGGTGCCGGGGCCGCCGTTCGGGGTCTCGGCCTCGCCGTGGCCGTACCAGTGGCCCGCGGAGTTCAGGGCGTAGGCGAGGCCCAGGCGGTCGGGGGCGGCGGCGCCGGTGACCCGCCAGTCGAGCTGGTAGCGGTCGGCGGCCGGGGTGAGGCGGGCCTCGACGGTGGCGCCGGGCGCCGTGGTGGCCGCGGTGAGCGTGAGGGTGCCGCCCCGCCAGGTCCAGTGGGTGACACGGGTGGCGTGCTGCCAGGTGCCGGCGGTGCGGAAGCGCAGGGCGCCGGTGTCACCGGGGGCGGTGGCCAGCACCGTGCTGCCCGAGCGGCGGGTGGTCAGGGCGAGTTGACCGGTCGTCACCTGGAGCTGGTAGCCGGGTGCGGTGCGGCTGCGCGGGACGGTCAGGGTGAGCCGGTCCGCGGACGTGGTGAGGCGGGGGGCCTGGGGGGACGGGGCGGCGGCGGCCTCGGCCCGGTGCTGCGCGGTGAGGGTGGCGGGGAGGGCGAGGGCCAGGGCCAGGGCGGCGAGGAGCGCCCGCGGTCTGCGTGATGGTCTGCGCACGACGCATGTCCTTCGACGGAGGGAGTCAGGAGGGAGCCATGGGTCAGTGGGTCAGGGCAGGGAGGGGGGCCGGAGAGGGGGCAGGGGGGACGGGAAGTGCGGGCCCGTGCAGCGGTGCGTGCACGATCGTGCTTGATTCGGCCGATGATCGAGCAGCAAACGTCACCTGTCAACGGTGCCTCACGCCGACCTGCCGAAGCCGATGGTCGGCACCGCCCGGCGGCGCGGCCACGGCTCGACGCTCGCCTCCGGCACCAGGGCGTCCAGGAAGGCGTACCGCCGCAGGGCCGCCGGGTCCTGCGCGTCCAGGGACTGGACCCGGCGCCACCAGGCGGCGATCTCGGACCAGCCGGGCGCCGACAGGGAGCCGCCGAACTCCTGCACGGAGAGCGCGGCGGTGAGGCCGGCGAAGGCGAGCCGGTCGGCCAGCGGCCAGCCCGCCAGCGAACCGGTGACGAAACCGGCCACGAAGACGTCACCCGCCCCGGTGGGGTCCAGCGCCTCCACCGCGATGGCGGGCACCTCGGCGCTCTCCCCCGTGCGCCGGTCGACCGCGTAGGCGCCCTCCGCGCCCAGGGTGACCACCGCGACCGGCACGAACTCGGTGAGCGCGTGCGCGGCGGTGCGCGGGCAGTCGGTGCCCGTGTAGCGCATCGCCTCCTCGGCGTTGGGCAGGAACGCCTCGCAGTGCTCCAGGTCGGCGAGGCCGGCCAGGTCCCAGGTGCCGGTGTCGTCCCAGCCCACGTCGCCGAAGATACGGGTGCCCCGGCGGGCCGCCTCGGCGATCCAGGGGGCGCGCCGGCCGGGGGTGAGGGAGGCGACGGCGGCTCGCGCGCGCGGCGGGCAGGCGGGGGCCTCCGTGTGCAGCAGGACGTCCTCGGGGGGCGGCTCGTGGCCGTGGGAGACCATCGTGCGCTCCCCTTCGTACGCCATGGAGACGGTGACCGGCGAGTGCCAGCCGGGGACCGTGCGGGACGGCGAGAGGTCGATGCCCTCGCCCTGCTCCAGCGCGTCCCAGCAGTACTCGCCGTAGTGGTCGTCGCCGAAGGCGGCCGCGAGGGAGGTGCGCAGGCCGAGGCGGGCCAGCGCGGTCGCCATGTTGGCCACGCCGCCCGGGCTCGAACCCATCCCGCGCGCCCAGGACTCGGTGCCGCGCACCGGGGCGGAGGCGAGTCCGGTGAAGACGATGTCGAGGAAGACGGTGCCGGTGAGGTAGACGTCCCAGGGCGGGTCGCCCGTCACACGCAGGGCGGACAGCGGGTCCACCTGGGGGTCGAGGGGGGCGTGCGGCACCCCGACGATGTACTCGCGGTCCTGCGGGTACGCGCCGCCGTCCGGGTACACGGCGTCGTCGTCGGGGTACTCGCCGTCGTCCGGGTGCGTCCCGGCCCGTGGGTACGGGGCGTACGCGTGCTCCGGCTCGTTCGGGTACTCCGGCTCGTTCGGGTACTCCGGTCCTTGGCCGGCGGACGTGTTGGACGCGGTCACGGTGCGCTCCCTGGCATGGTGCGGATCAAGCCAGTGTGCACCAGAGGACCGACAACGCGTCGGCGGTCACGCCGGACGGACCCGCCCAGAGGTCCGCGGGCCCGGCTACCAGCGGGGCGTCGCCGGTACGGTCCAGCCCGGCTCGGCCACCCGCATCGCCGCCGCGTCGTCGCGCTCGCGCAGCGCACCGTCGTCCGCCAGCCACCGGCGGTGCAGGCGTGCCAGCTCGGCCCGGTCGAGGGCGATCCCGAGGCCGGGGGTGTCGGGGACGGTGATCCGGCCGCCGTCGAAGACGAGGCGTTCGGTGAGGACGTCCTCGGACTGCCAGGGATAGTGGGTGTCGCAGGCGTGGTGGAGGTCCGGCACGGTCGCGGCCACCTGGGTCATCGCGGCCAGGCTGATGCCCAGGTGGGTGTTGGAGTGCATGGACAGGCCGACCCCGAACGTGCGGCAGACGGCGGCGAGTTGCCGGGTGCTGCGCAGGCCGCCCCAGTAGTGGTGGTCGCAGAGCACGATCCGCACGGCGCCCCGGGAGAACGCCTCCTCGACCTCGGCGAAGGCCGTCACGCACATGTTGGTGGCCAGCGGCACACCGGTGCGCGCGGCGACCTCGGCCATGGCGGGCGTGCCGAGCGCGGGGTCCTCCAGGTACTCCAGGACGTCCCCGAGTTCCGCCGCCACCTTCAGCGAGGTCTCCACGGACCAGGCGCCGTTGGGGTCGAGCCGCAGCGGATGGCCGGGGAACGCCTCGGCCAGCGCCCGCACGGCGGCGATCTCCTGCTCCGGCGGGAAGACGCCGCCCTTGAGCTTGAAGGACGTGAAGCCGTGCCGCTCCTTGAACCGGCGGGCCTGCTCCACCACCCCGGCCGGGTCGAGGGCGGCGCCCCAGTCGTCCGGTTCGCAGGCCACTGACCCGGGGTGGGCGGCCCACCGGTAGAACAGGTACGCGCTGTACTCGACCGCGTCGCGCACCTTGCCGCCGAGCAGCGTGTGCACGGGCAGGCCGAGCGCCTTGCCGAGGGCGTCCAGGCAGGCGACCTCGAACGCGGACAGGACGGAAAGGCGCAGCTTGTCCGCGGTCCGTACCCCGCGCAGGCCGCCGCCGTCCACGGCGGTGTCGGTGCGGGAGGCGTCCACGGCCAGCTCGTCCGCGACCGTGAACAAGCCGTTGAGGTCCGAGACCTGGCGGCCCTCCAGCCTGCGGGCGAACGGGCGTGCCAGCTCCAGGTAGGCACTGTCGCCGTAGGTCTCGCCGAGCCCGGTGGTCCCGTCGCCCGTCACCACCTCCACGATCAGGCGCGGGGTGTACGGCTGGTGGACGCCCTGGGTGTTCAGCAGCGGCGGGTCGGCGACCAGCACCGGTGTCAGCCGTACCTCGGCGATGGTGAGGTCGCGGGTCACGGGCGGCTCCTCCGAGGTCGCGTACGGTCGTCTACGTACAAGGACAGAGGTTATGTAGGTGAACAACGCCCGTCAATGGGGCGACTTCCGCCCAGGTATCCGCCCCAGGAAAACGGAAAGGCCCTGCCCCCACCGCCGCGTGAGCGGTGGGGGCAGGGCCGGTGCCGTACCGGACGCGCGGGAACTACAGGTAGTACCCGAACAGGTCGGCGATCACGTGGGCGTTGCCGGCGTTCGGACGGAAGGCGATCTTTCCGTTGACGACGGGCACGGTCACCAGATTGGCCACGGTCTGGCCGGCGGTCCAGTTGAGGTTGGAGGCGTTCGGCAGCGTGGTCCCGTCGGGCCAGACGGTCAGGAAGCCGTTGGACGTCGGGGCGGTGACGGTGACGTTGAGGACGACGGCCTTGGCCTTCGCCAGGGTGTGACCGTCGTTGAGGTCCAGCCGCAGGGTGGCGCCGCCGGGCACCGGCGTGTTGCGGTCCGTGCCGAGGGCGGAGCGGGTGTCGAGCAGCCGGCTCGGGCCCGCGGTGTGGAAGGTCGAGCCGTCCGCGGTGGGCACGTAGTAGCCGAAGACGTCCGCGATGAGGTGCACGGAACCGCCGCTGCCGTTGTACAGGTTCACCTTGCCGTCGGCACCGATGGGCAGGACGACCATGTTCGGACGGGTCTGTCCCGTGAGCCAGTTGATGTTCGACGTGGTCGGACGGCTCGCGCCGTTCGGGTACGCGATCAGGAAGCCCGCCGCGGCCGGCGCGGTGGCCGTGACGTTGAGGACCACGGCGGTGGCGCCCGTGGCGGGCACGCCGCCGGCGCCGGCGACCGTCAGGGACACGGTGCCGTGACCGGCGACCGCAGTCCTGCCCGGGACGCCGATGGCGCCACGGGTGTCCAGGACGCGGGCCGGACCGGTGGGCAGGTAGGTGCTGCCGCCGTCCTGGGTGGAGTAGTAGCCGGAGACGTCCGCGATGAAGTGGACGGTGCCGCCGCTGGAGTTGTAGAGGTCGACCGAACCGTCCGCGCCGACCGGCACGGTGACCAGGTTCGGGACGACCTGGCCCTTGAGCCAGTTCAGGTTGGACGAGGCCGGGCGGGTGGTACCGCTCGGGTAGGCGATCAGGACGCCGGACGAGGTGGGCGCGGCGGCCGTGACGTTGAGGACGACCGCGCTGACGCCGTCGGCCGGAACCCCGCCGACGCCCGCCACCTTCAGCTTGACCGCGTTGTTCGCGGCGACCGGGGCGGTGCCGGGGCGGCCGAGGCCCGCGCGGGTGTCGAGGACGCGGGCCGGGGTGAGCGCGTTGAAGGTGCTCGCCGCCGAGCGCGGGACGGCCTGGCACAGGCCCTTGACGATCTCGCGGCCGTTCGGGGTGCCGAGACCGGTCGCCAGGTCGTAGCCCGCGCCCGCCCGGTACAGGCCGCTGTCATTGCCGGACGCCGTCAGGTTGTTGCTGCCGGTGGTGACGTCACGGAACGCGGTGGCCGGGAGCCGGTACAGCGCGGAGTGCACGTCGCCGACGGTGCCGTTGGCCTGGCAGGCGAGGTCCTGGTCGGCCTGTGCCATGAGCGCGGCCCACACCGGGGCGGCGCCGCTGGTGCCGCCGAGGATGTTCCAGTACTGGTTGCCGTCGCTGTCGTGGCCGAAGGCGACGGGGTATCCGGTGGCCGGGTCGGCCACTGCGGAGACGTCCGGCACCTGGCGGCAGACCCGGTCCGCACCGGCGGCGCAGGCGTCGCTGTAGCCGGTGGCGCGGCGGTTCTGGAAGTCGCCGTCGTGGGTCAGCGCGAAGTGCTGCGAGACGCCGCCGCCGGAGCCGGCCCAGGTGGTCTGCTGGGCGACCGCTGCCCGCATGCTGGTGCCGCCGACGCCGAGGACGTAGGGCGAGCCGGCCGGGTTGTCGGTGACCAGCGACGTGGGGTTGGGCACGTTCGGGTTGTTGGGGTTGTAGCAGTCGGTGGAGCCGCTGTCGCCGGAGGCGGCGACGACGGTCTGGCCCTGCGCCACGGCCTGCTGGAACAGCAGGTTCTCCGCGTCCATCACGTCGGAGGGCGTGTTCGCCTCGCAGCTGCCCCAGCTGACCGAGACGACCTTGGCCTTGTTGTCCGAGACGATCCGGCGGTAGACGTCGGTGCCGTCCTGCCAGGTGTTCGGGCCCTGGTAGACGAGGATCTTGGACTGCGGGGCGAGGCCGGCGATGGTCTCCACGTCCAGCGCGGTCTCCACCCCCACACCGGTGGTGGCGCTCGCGGGCTGCGAGGGACCGCCGTTGACCCGCACCGCGCTGACCGGGACCTTGGTGCGGTGGCACGCCTGGTAGCTGGCGATGTCCTTGGGGTCGTAGTTCTCCAGCGAGTAGACCGCGATGGTGGTGCCGGTCTGCACGTTGGGCTGGTCCGCCATGTTGTACTGGGCCGCCAGCGACTTGGCGCTCCAGTAGTCCTGCTTGTCGTGAGCGGGCGGATCCGACGCGTACAGGTCGGAGACTTCCTTGCACATCGTCGGGGTGGTCCCCGTCAGACGGGACTGGGCCCCGCCCGCCGCCGGCGCGGTCCGCTGGGTGCGGAACCCGCCCTTGAGGCCGGTGTTCCGCGGCTGGTAGGCCGCCAGCGTGCTCAGCCCGACCACCGTGCGGACATCACCCGCGATCGCGCCGTCGAAGCGCGGGGCGGTGGTGTTGACGAGGCCGGTCGTGCCGTCCCCCAGCCGGTAGCCGTCGAAGCCGGTCGCGAACGCCTCGGCGGCGCCGGCGACCGTGGTGCGCACCGGCAGGGTGAGCCCGTCGCCCTCCAGGGCGCCGACGGTGAGGCCCTCGGCCTCCAGTTCGGCGCGGACCCGCCGCACGGTCTGCGGCAGCGCGCCGAAGGTGGTCGCGAACTCGCCCGTGCCGAGGTAGTGGCGGTAGGTGGGCGACCCGGGGTCGGAGACCCCGGCGACGAATCGATTCAGCGCCGCCTCGTCGCGGGGCTTCAGGACGACGCTCAGGTCGAGCGCCTCGTCGGCGGCCGGGTCGGCCGCGCGGACGGCGCCCTGCGGGACCTTCGGCGCCGAGCCGACCCGCTGCGGGGCCGGGCCGTCGGCCGTGGCCGCGTACGACACCGGCGTCGCGGTGGCCGTCACGGCCAGGGCGGCGACGGCTGCCGCGCCCCATCTGAACGCCATTTCACGGGCGGTTCTGCCCATGCGCACTCCTTCTCGCGATCCCTGTCGCCCGGAACGCGCGGGCAGGTGAGACCGCGGAAGGGTGCGGCCGTGCCGGTGTACGGGCACGGCGAAAGCGTGAAGAGTCCATCCCCCAGGTCCGGGCGTGCTCGCCCAGGACCAGATGTGCGTAAGCCCCCCCGGCGGTGTCACCGCTCCTGCGCGGCGGACGACAGCCAGAAGTGAATCTCTATCAGTCGGATGATCGACACGCCAAGCGGGTTACCGGTCTTTACCTGACCTTGATCGGAACAAACCCGAACCTCCCCAGGCGTGACCGCTCAAATACGGTCACGCGCGGGGGAACTCGTACGCCTCCACCTCCGCGAGGTACCGCCGGCGGAGTTCCTCGTCGTCCTCCAGGAAGGAGGCGAGGAAGGAGTTGCGGGCCAGCTCGCGCAGCCGGTCCTCGGTCAGGCCGAGGGCGCGGTGGACGGCGTCGAAGTTGTCGCCTGCGTAGCCGCCGAAGTAGGCCGGGTCGTCGGAGTTGACCGTGCACAGCAGGCCCGCCTCCAGCATGGCGGGCAGCGGGTGGTCGGCCAGGGTGTCCACGGTGCGCAGCCGGACGTTGGACAGCGGGCACAGGGTCAGCGGGACCCGGTCGCGGACCAGCCGCTCGACCAGCGCGGGGTCCTCCACGCAGCGCAGCCCGTGGTCGACGCGCTCGACGCCGAGCACGTCCAGGGCCTCGGTGATGTACTGCGGCGGGCCCTCCTCCCCCGCGTGCGCCACGCGCCGCAGGCCGAGGGCCGCGGCGGCCTCGTACACCGCGCGGAACTTGGCCGGCGGGTGGCCGACCTCGGCCGAGTCGAGCCCGATGCCGGTGATCCGGTCCAGATAGGGCCGGGCGGCCTCCAGGGTCTCCAGGGCGGACTCGGCGGACTCGTCGCGCAGGAAGCACAGAATCAGCCGGGTGGAGACGCCGTGCCGCTCCTCGCTGCGGCCCAGCGCCCGCCACAGCCCCTCGACGACCGTGGCCATGGGGACACCGCGCGCCAGGTGCGCCTGCGGGTCGAAGAAGATCTCCGCGTGCCGCACGCCCTGCGCGGCGGCCCGGGTCAGATAGGCGTCGGCCAGGTCGGCGAAGTCCTGCTCGGTGCGCAGGACGGCCATCAGTTCGTAGTACAGGTCCAGGAAGGACTGGAGGTCCTCGAACCGGTACGCCTCGCGGAGCGCGTCCGTGTCGGCGTACGGCAGGTGCACGCCGTTGCGCGCGGCCAGCCCGAAGGCCAGCTCGGGCTCCAGGGTGCCTTCGACGTGCAGGTGCAGTTCGGCTTTGGGCAGAGGCATCAGAGCATCGTACGGCCTGGTCAGCGACGTTTCGGCAGCGGTACCCGCAGCAGGTCGCGCGCCACGGTCAGCTCGCCCTCGTACCCGGCCGCCCGTGCCTGGCGCTCGAACTCCTCGGGGTCGGCGTAGCGCTGGCTGAAGTGGGTCAGCACGAGGTGCCGTACGCCCGCGTCCCGGGCCGCGCGGGCGGCCTGGCCTGCCGTCAGGTGGCCGTGGTCCACGGCCAGGTGCTCGTCCTCGTCGAGGAAGGTCGACTCGATGACCAGCAGGTCGCAGCCCTCGGCGAGCGCGTGCACACCGGGGCACAGCCGGGTGTCCATGACGAACGCGAACCGCTGCCCGCGCCGCACCTCGCTGACCGCCTCCAGCGGGATGCCGCGCAGCGAGCCCTCGCGCTGGAGGCGGCCCACGTCCGGGCCCTGGATGCCGTGCGCGGCGAGCCGGTCGGGCAGCATGCGCAGCCCGTCGGGCTCGGTCAGCCGGTAGCCGTAGGACTCGACGGGGTGGGAGAGGCGGCGGGCCTCCAGGGTGTACGCGCCCGTGGTGGCGAGGACGCCGTCGCTGTCGACCGGGGCCTCGGTGAGGGCGACCGTCTCGCGGTAGGCGGTGGCGTACCGCAGGCGCTCGAAGAAGTGCCGGCCGGAGCGCGGGTAGTGCGCGGTGACCTCGTGCGGGACCCGGTCGAGGTTGATCCGCTGGATCACGCCGGCCAGGCCCAGGCTGTGGTCGCCGTGGAAGTGGGTGACGCAGATCCGGTTCAGGTCGTGGGCGGCCGCCCCGGCGCGCAGCATCTGGCGCTGGGTGCCCTCGCCGGGGTCGAACAGGATGCCCTCGCCGTCCCAGCGCAGCAGGTAGCCGTTGTGGTTGCGGTGCCGGGTCGGTACCTGGCTGGCGGTGCCGAGGACGACGAGTTCACGGGCGGACACGGCGGCCTAGCCGGGGGGCCACTGCAGGCCGCGGCCGCCGATGACGTGCGCGTGGGCGTGCCAGACGGTCTGCCCGGCGCCGGCGCCGGTGTTGAAGACGGTGCGGTAGCTCTCCAGCTTCTCGTCGTCGGCGACGGCCTGGGTCTCGCGCAGGACGTCGGCGGCGAGCCGCGGGTCGCCGGCGGCGAGGGCGGCGGCGTCCTTGTAGTGCGCCTTGGGGATCACCAGGACGTGGGTGGGCGCCTGGGGGTTGATGTCACGGAAGGCGACGGTGGTGTCCGTCTCGCGGACGAGGGTCGCCGGGACCTGCCCCGCGACGATCTTGCAGAACAGGCAGTCGTCCTGGGGTTCCCCTGCCATGGATGCGCTCCTCGGGAGTCGGTCGGAATACGGGTGCATGCTATCGAGGGCGGGAACCGGCGGCCCGTCCGGACCACCGGCTCTCAGGGCAGGGCCGGCGGGGTCTTCGCGGGGGTCGCCTCCAGGGCCTCCAGCGCGATCCGGACCGCCTCGTCCAGCTGGACGTCCCGCCCGGCGACGTGGTCCTGCGGGCGCCGCACCACCTCGATGTCCGGGTCGACGCCGTGGTTCTCCACGCTCCAGCCCAGGCCCTCCAGCCAGAAGGCGTACTTGGGCTGGGTGATCAGGGTGCCGTCGACCAGGCGGTAGCGGCTGTCGATGCCGATGACACCGCCCCAGGTGCGGGTGCCGACGACCGGCCCGATGCCCAGCGCCTTGATCGCCGCGTTGACGATGTCGCCGTCGGAGCCGGAGAACTCGTCGGCGACGGTGACCACGGGGCCCCGCGGCGCGTCCCGCGGGTAGCTCTCCGGGCGCATCCCGCGCGGCAGGTCCCAGCCGACGATCCGCCGGGCCAGCTTCTCCACCACGAGCTGGGAGGTGTGGCCGCCGCGGTTCTCGCGCACGTCCACGACCAGGCCCTCCCGGGTCACCTCGACGCGCAGGTCGCGGTGGATCTGCGCCCAGCCGGGGGCCTGCATGTCGGGGATGTGCAGATAGCCGAGCCGGCCGCCGGAGCGCTCGTGGACGTGGGCGCGGCGGCCGGCCACCCACGCGTGGTAGCGCAGCGGCTCCTCGTCGGCCAGCGGCACCACCACCACGTGCCGGACCTCGCCGCCGCCGGCCGGGGAGATCGTCAGCTCGACGGGCCGGTCCGCCGTGCCGGCAAGCAGCGGGGCCGGCCCGGCCACCGGGTCCACGGGCCGGCCGCCGACCGCGGTGATCGCGTCCCCGGCGCGCACCGCGACGCCGGGCGCGGCGAGCGGGCTGCGGGCGCGCGGGTCGGAGGTCTCGGCGGGCAGGACCCGGTCGATGCGCCAGCCGCCGTCCTCGTGCCGGGAGATGTCCGCGCCGAGCTGGCCCTGCCGGGCGCCGTCGCCGGAGCCGGCGTACGGGGTGACGAAGGCGTGCGAGGTGCCGAGTTCGCCGTGCACCTCCCACAGCAGGTCCACCAGGTCGTCGTGGGTGGCGAGGCGGTCCAGGACGGGCCGGTAGCGCGCCAGGACGCCGTCCCAGTCGACGCCGCCCAGGTCGGCCCGCCAGAAGTTGTCCCGCATGACGCGGCCGGTCTCCTCGTACATCTGCCGCCACTCGGCGGCCGGGTCGACGCTCTGCCGGACCCGGCGCAGGTCGACGGTGATGTTGGAGTCGCTGTCCTCGTCGCCGGAGGCGCGCCGGTCGCTGGGCACGACCTTGAGCTTGCGGTCGGTCCACAGCAGGACGCGTCTGCCGTCGCCGCTGACCTCGAAGTGGTCGGCGTCCGCGGCGAGGTGCTCAATGCGCTGCTGGGCGAGGTCGTAGCGTTCCAGCTCGGTCTTCGGGTCGGGTTCGTCGGGGGTGGCGCGGGAGGCGCCGAGGACGCCGGTCACCGGGTGCCGCAGCCAGAGCACGCCGTCGCGGGCGGCGCGCAGGTTGGAGTAGCGGGCGGCCTCGACCGGGAAGGGCACGATGCGGTCGGCGAGGCCGTCGAGGTCGATCCGGGTGGCCGGGGTGCCCTCGCTGTCCGGGGTCTCCTCCTTGTCCGAGACCTCGAAAGGGCGGCCGTGGCGCTGCGGGCCGAACGGGGAGGGCGTGGTCGCGGCGAGGGTGATCAGGCAGGGGCGGGAGCTCTCGACGAAGGCCAGGTCGAAGACGTGCTCGTCGTAGACGGGGTCGAAGGAGCGGTGGGAGAGGAAGGCGAGATGCTTGCCGTCCAGGGTGAAGGCGGGGGCGTAGTCCTGGAAGCGCAGCGGGGTCGCCTCGGTGACCGACAGGTCGGTGGTGTTGGCCAGACGCAGCTGGCTGAGCGGGCGCGGTCCGGGGTGGGACCAGGCCAGCCAGGCGGAGTCGGGCGAGAAGACCAGGCCGGTGACGTCGCCGTGGTCGCTGCGGTCGACCTCGCGGACCTCGCCGCTCTCGCGTTCCACCAGCAGCAGCCGTCCGTCGTGCGCGGCGACGGCGGCGCGGCTGCCGTCGGGCGCCATGGCCAGGGCGAGGACCCGGCCGAGCTGTCCGGCGGCGAGCCGGCGCGGGGTGGCGCCGGGGGCCAGGCCGGTGGCGGGCGCGAACTCCAGCGCGTCGTCGCCCTCGGCGCCGGTCACCCAGACCACCCACTCCTCGCCGTCGGCGCGGAAGGTGCGCGGCAGCCTGGCCCGTACGCCGGGTTCGGCGGCGAGCGCGCGGGCCGGGCCTGCGCGGTGGGTGACCCAGTGGACGGCGCCGCGCACCGAGACGGCGCTGCCGCGCGCGGTGTGGCCGGGGGTGGCCGAGCCGAACCAGCGGGCGGCGTTGACCGGGTACGGCTGGAGGTTCGTGCGCGACCCGCCGAGCCGCAGGTCCAGGCGGCGCGGCTCGGCGCTCTCCAGGTCGTCCAGGAGCCACAGTTCACCGGCGCTCGCGTAGGCGACGCGGGTGCCGTCGGTGGCCGCGTGCCGCGCGTAGAAGCCGTCGAGCGGGGTGTGGCGGCGCAGGTCGGAGCCGTCGGCGAGGGAGGAGTACAGCGCGCCGGTGCCCTCGTGGTCCGAGAGGAAGGCGAGCCGGTCCCCCACCCATGAGGGGTACTCGATGTTGCCGTCCAGGTCGGCGTGCAGCCGGACGAACTCGCCGCTGTCGTCCGGGTCGATCCACAGCTTGCCGGCGGTGCCGCCGCGGTACCGCTTCCACCAGGCCGCCTCGCGGCCCATCGACACGGACAGCAGCACGGTGTGCGGCCCGTACGCGATGTCGCCGACCGGCCCGTAGGGCAGCGTGGCGGCCGGTCCGCCGTCCAGCGGCACGGCCCGCGCCCAGCTGCGGCGCAGGCTGGCCTGGCCCTGGGTGGTGGTCGCCAGGACCTGGCCGTCCGGGGTCCAGCCGCGCACCTGGGTGCGCCGGCTGCCCCAGTAGGTCAGGCGCTTGGCGGGGCCGCCGTCGACGGGGGCGGTGTGCACCTCGGGGGCGCCGTCGCGGGTGGAGGTCCAGGCGACGGTGGTGCCGTCGGGCGAGATGCGCGGGTGGTCCACCGGCACGGTGTCGGCGCTGACCCGCCAGGCCCGGCCGCCGTCCAGCGGCGCGAGCCACACGTCGTCCTCGGCGGTGAAGGCGGCCAACTCCCCGTGCAGGTGCGGGAACCGGATGTACGCAGGCGATGCGGGCTGAGTCACCCGGTCAACCCTACGCAGCGGCGCGGGCCGCGGACAGGGGGTTGGATCACTTCCGTCAGGTGCGCGGCGGCCGCTCTCAGGTGCGCAGCAGCAGCCACTCCTGGAGTTCGACGAGGTTGCCCTCGGGGTCCTTGAGGTGGGCGACCCGCATCCGGTCGGTCATGGGCGCCGGGCCGTGCACCAGGTCCGCGCCGCGGCCGGTGATCTCCGCGCAGTAGGCGTCCAGGTCGTCGACGCGCAGCACCACCAGGGAGCGGTGCCCGCTCGCGGTGCCGCCCAGCTCCTGGAGTATCCCGGTCATCATGGCGCGGTCCTGGAGGGCTATGCCCGCGGACCCGGTGGCGGGGCTGAACTTCTCGTACGGGCCGGCCGCCGCGCCGGACTGCGGCTTGAGGCCCAGTACGTCGGCGTAGAAGCGGTAGCAGGCGGCGAAGTCGGTGACGAGCAGCCGGACCTGGGCGAGTTCCACGGGCGTCCCCTCGGATCGGGACCGCCGGTCAGGACCAGCGGCCGGTGCGTCCCAGCAGCAGGGCCGCGGCCGCGGTCCCGGCGGTCGATGTACGCAGCACCGTACGCCCGAGGACGTACGCCCGCGCACCCGCGTCCGCGAAGAGCGCCAACTCCTCCGGTGATACGCCGCCTTCGGGGCCGACGACGAGCACGATCTCGCCCTCGGCGGGGAGTTCGGCGGTGGCCAGGGGCGCCTGGCCGCTCTCGTGCAGGACGGCGGCGAAGTCGGCGCCGGCCAGCAGCGCGGCGACCTGTTTCGTGCTCGCCGCCTCCGCGACCTCGGGGAAGCGGACCCGGCGGGACTGCTTGCCGGCCTCGCGGGCGGTGGCCCGCCACTTGCCGAGCGCCTTGAGGCCGCGCTCGCCCTTCCACTGCGTGACGCAGCGGGAGGCCGCCCACGGCACGATCGCGTCCACGCCGACCTCGGTCATGGTCTCCACGGCCAGTTCGCCGCGGTCGCCCTTGGGCAGCGCCTGGACGACGGTGATGCGCGGGGACTCCGGGGGCTCCTCGCGCACGGGTTCCAGGCCGGCCACGACGAGGCGGTCCTTGCCCTCGGCGGCCTTCACCGCGCCCTCGGTCCAGCGTCCGCGCCCGTCGGTGAGCACGACCTCCTCGCCGGGCCGCAGCCGCTTGACCGCGACCGCGTGCCGTCCCTCGGGTCCGTCGACCACGCACTCGGGGCCGACGCCGTCGAGCCGGTCGACGACGAACACCGGCTTGGTCATCGCCGCTCACCTCCCGCCTGGCCGTGACCCGCCTGGCCGTGACCCGCCTGGCCGTGTCCGGCCGGGCCGGGTGCGGACAACGCTGTCCGGGCGGCGTCCAGTTCGGCCGCCAGTACGTCCACCAGCTCGGCGGCGGGCAGCGCGCGGGCCATGCGGTGGCCCTGCCCGGCCCACAGCGCCATGCCCTGCGGGTCACCGGCCTTCGCGGCGGCCTTGCGCAGGGGCGAGGTGAGGTGGTGGACCTCCGGGTAGGCGGCGGGCGCGTACCGGCCGTGCTCGCGCAGGAAGCGGTTGACCAGGCCGCGGGCGGGGCGCCCGGAGAAGGCGCGGGTCAGTTCCGTGTGCGGGAACAGCGGGTCGGTCAGGGCCTGCTTGTGCAGGGCGTGCGCGCCGGACTCGGCGGTGGCGAGGAAGGCCGTGCCGAGCTGGGCGGCGCTCGCGCCGGCCGCCAGGACGGCGGCGATCTGGCTGCCGCGCATGATGCCGCCGGCGGCGATCACCGGCAGGTCGACGGCCTCGTGGACCTGGGCGACCAGGGAGAGCACGCCGATGCCCGCGCCGTCGTTCTCCGGCCGGTCGCGGTGGGCGCCCTGGTGGCCGCCGGCCTCCACGCCCTGCGCGATCACCGCGTCCGCGCCCGCCCGCCGCACGGCCAGGGCCTCCTCGACGGTGGTCACGGTGACCAGGACGTGACTGCCCACACGGTGCAGGGAGTCGACGATCTCGCGGGTGGGCACGCCGAAGTGGAAGGAGACCACCGGGACCGGGTCGTCCAGCAGGACGGCGAGTTTGACGTCGTAGCCGTCGTCGCCGCCGCACTCGGGATCGCCCAGCTCCGTCTCGTACCAGGTGGCCTCGCCGGCCAGTTGCTGGGCGTAGAGGTCGACGGTGCCGGACTCCGCGTGCTCGGGCTGCGGCATGAAGACGTTCACGCCGAAGGGGCGGCCGGTCAGCCCGCGCACCTGCTTGATCTCCTGGTACATGCCGTCGGCCGTCTTGTACCCGGCGGCCAGGAAGCCCAGCCCGCCGGCCTCGGACACGGCGGCGGCCAGCTGCGGCCCGGAGGGGCCGCCCGCCATCGGTGCCTGCACGATCGGATGAGGGAAGAGATCGGTCAGCGCGGACAGTGCGGAGGACATGTGCGCATGGTGTCACGTCCTGCGCACGGCTCCGAATCCGGGCATCCCTTGGCATATGCCAGAGGCAGCCACCGTGATCAGTGGCTGCCTCCAGGGTCCGCCGCCGTGCCCGGACGTGTCCGCCACCCTGCCCGGACGTGTCCCCCCGCTGTGCCCGTACGGCCTTCGCCGCGGTGCCTCAGCGGCCGTTGAACGCGTCCTTCAGCCGTGAGAACAGGCCCTGCTGGCCGGGCTGGAACTGCCCCGTCGGGCGCTCCTCGCCGCGCAGTTCGGCCAGCTCGCGCAGCAGGCGCTCCTGTTCCGGGTCGAGCTTGGTCGGGGTGGTGACCTCGACATGCACGATCAGGTCGCCCCGGCCGCCGCCGCGCAGGTGCGTGACGCCCCGGCCGTGCAGCGGGATCGACTGGCCGGACTGGGTGCCGGGCCGGATGTCGACCTCCTCCAGGCCGTCCAGGGTCTCCAGCGGCACCTTGGTGCCGAGGGCCGCCGCGGTCATCGGGATGGTGACCGTGCAGTGCAGGTCGTCGCCGCGCCGCTGGAAGGTCGAGTGCGGCAGCTCGTGGATCTCCACGTACAGATCGCCGGCCGGGCCACCGCCGGGGCCGACCTCACCCTCGCCGGCCAGCTGGATGCGGGTGCCGTTGTCCACACCCGCCGGGATCTTCACCGTCAGGGTGCGGCGGGCACGGATCCGGCCGTCGCCCGCGCACTCCGGGCACGGGGTCGGCACGACCGTGCCGAAACCCTGGCACTGGGGGCAGGGCCGGGAGGTCATGACCTGGCCCAGGAAGGACCGGGTGACCTGCGAGACCTCACCGCGGCCGCGGCACATGTCACAGGTCTGCGCGGTGGTGCCGGGCGCCGCGCCCTCGCCGTTGCAGGTGGTGCAGACGACGGCCGTGTCGACCT
The DNA here is from genome assembly GCF_040644175.1 of Streptomyces sp. NPDC047017. Taxonomy (NCBI): domain Bacteria; kingdom Bacillati; phylum Actinomycetota; class Actinomycetes; order Kitasatosporales; family Streptomycetaceae; genus Streptomyces; species Streptomyces sp. NPDC047017. The sequence continues at coordinate 91,971 of NZ_JBEYVW010000020.1, forward strand.
GGATCTCCTTGGTCGTCCCGAAGGCCGCCTCGTCCAGCTCCACCTCCAGCCGGATCATCGCGTCCTGGCCGCGGCGGGTGCGCGAGCGCGGCCCGCGCTGCGAGGCCGTGCCGAAGAACGCGTCCATGATGTCGGAGAAGTTGCCGAACGCGCCGGCGCCGAAGCCGCCCGCGCCGGCCCCGCCGGACTGCGAGAGCGGGTCGCCGCCGAGGTCGTAGACCTGCTTCTTCTGCGGGTCCGAGAGCACCTCGTAGGCGGCGTTGATCTCCTTGAACCGCTCCTGGGTCTTCGGATCGGGGTTGACGTCCGGATGCAGCTCGCGCGCGAGCCGCCGGAACGCCTTCTTGATCTCATCCTGCGACGCGTCGCGGCGCACGCCGAGAACGGCGTAGTAGTCCGTGGCCACTTACGACTCCGCCAGGATCTGTCCGACGTACCGTGCCACTGCGCGTACCGCTCCCATCGTTCCCGGGTAGTCCATGCGGGTCGGTCCGACCACGCCGAGCTTGGCCACTGCCTCGCCCCCCGAACCGTAACCGACCGACACGATGGACGTGGAGTTGAGTCCTTCGTGGGCGTTCTCGTGACCGATGCGCACGGTCATGCCCTGGTCCTGTGTCTCACCGAGCAGCTTCAGCAGGACGACCTGCTCCTCCAGCGCCTCCAGCACGGGCCGGATGGTGAGGGGGAAGTCGTGCCCGAAGCGGGTGAGGTTGGCGGTGCCGCCGATCATCAGCCGCTCCTCGTTCTCCTCGACGAGGGTCTCCAGGAGCGTGGACAGCACCGTGGCGACCGTCCCGCGGTCCTCCAGGTCGAAGCCGTCGGGCAGGTCCTCCACCAGCTGCGGCACGTCCGCGAAACGGCGGCCGGCGACCCGGCTGTTGAGCCGCGCCCGCAGGTCCGCCAGCGAGGTCTCGCCGAACGGGGCCGGGCAGTCGACCATCCGCTGCTCGACCCGGCCGGTGTCCGTGATCAGCACCAGCATCACCCGCGCCGGCGCGAGGGAGAGCAGCTCCACGTGCCGCACGGTCGAACGCGTCAGCGACGGGTACTGCACGACGGCGACCTGTCGGGTCAGCTGCGCCAGCAGCCGCACCGTACGGGCCACCACGTCGTCGAGGTCGACGGCGCCGTCCAGGAAGTTCTGGATGGCGCGCCGCTCCGGCGCGGTCATGGGCTTGACCCCGGCCAGCTTGTCGACGAAGAGGCGGTACCCCTTGTCGGTGGGGATACGGCCCGCGCTGGTGTGCGGCTGGGCGATGAAGCCCTCGTCCTCCAGGGCCGCCATGTCGTTGCGGACGGTGGCCGGTGAGACGCCGAGGTTGTGCCGCTCGGTGAGGGCCTTGGAGCCGACCGGCTCCTCGGTGCCGACGTAGTCCTGGACGATCGCGCGCAGCACCTGAAGCCTTCGCTCACTGAGCATCGCGCACACCTCCAGAGTCGTCCCTCGGCTCCCGCCTGGCACTCGGCGCATACGAGTGCCAGCATTCCCGGGCCCAGTGTACGGCCGTCGGGTACGGGGCGGGCAAGGCCGGGGCGGCCGGCCGCCGGGGAACGCTAGCGTCCGGGTATGACGGTCACTTGGGAAGAGGTCGGCTGGGAGCGGATCGCGGACGGGGTGGGGCGGGTGCGCCTGCCTGGCTGGGACTGCACGGTGGGGCTGGTGGTCGGGGACGGGGCGGCGCTGCTGGTGGACGCGGGGTCGAGCCGCGCGGAGGGCGCACGGTTGCGAACGCGGGCGCGGGAACTGGCGGGCTCCCCTGTGACACTTCTCGCGCTGACCCATGCCCACTTCGACCATGTCTTCGGGGCGGCGGAGTTCCCGGAGGCCGAGGTCTTCGCCGCCGCGGGGGCGTGCGTCGTCCTCGGCGACGAGCGCGGGCGCGCGGAGCTGCGCGCGGACGCGGTGCGCCACGGACTGGACGCGCGGGCCGCCGAGGAGGCCGCGGCGGCGCTGGTACGGCCCGGCCGCGAGGTCGCGGACCGGCTGGCCGTGCCGCTGGGCGGCGGGCGGGAGGCGCTGCTCGCGGACGTGGGTCCCGGCCACACCGCGCACGACCTCGCCGTGGTGGTGCCGGGCGGGCGGCCGGTGGTGTTCTGCGGCGACCTCGTCGAGGAGTCCGGTGAGCCCCAGGCGGGTCCCGACGCGGTGCCGTCCCGGTGGCCCGCCGCGCTGGACCGGCTGCTGGAACTGGGCGGCCAGGACGCGCTGTACGTGCCCGGGCACGGCGCGGTGGTCGACGCCGCCTTCGTCCGGGCGCAGCGGGACGCGCTGGCGGCGCGCTTCGGCGTGTCGCGCTGATCATCGTCCTGGCTCTCCCTATCGTCACTCGAATGCGCCAGTACTCCGCCGATCTGACCCCTCCCTGGAAGAAGCCGAAGGCCGTTGCCGAGGTCCCGGCCGAGCCGGGGCTCGTGGTGGAGGAGCCGGCCACCGGTTTCTGCGGCGCGGTGATCCGCTGCGAGGCGGGCACGGTGACCCTGGAGGACCGCTTCGGCAAGCACCGGGTCTTCCCCTTGCAGCCGGGCGGGTTCCTGCTGGAGGGCAGGCCGGTGACGCTGGTGCGCGCCGCCGCCGGCCCGGTGCGCGCCGCCCGTACGGCCTCCGGTTCCGTCGCCGTCCCCGGCGCACGCGCGCGCGTGGCCCGTGCCGGGCGGATCTATGTGGAGGGCCGGCACGACGCCGAGCTGGTCGAGAAGGTGTGGGGCGACGACCTGCGTATCGAGGGTGTCGTCGTGGAGTACCTGGGGGGCGTCGACGACCTGCCCGCGATCGTCGAGGAGTTCGCGCCCGGCCCGGACGCCCGCCTCGGCGTCCTGGTCGACCATCTGGTCCCGGGCAGCAAGGAGTGGCGGATCGCCGAGGCGGTGACCAGCGAGCACGCCCTGGTCGTCGGCCACCCGTACATCGACATCTGGGAGGCCGTGAAACCGTCCTCCCTCGGCATCCCGTCCTGGCCCCGGGTGCCCCGCGGCCAGGACTGGAAGACCGGCGTCTGCCGGACCCTCGGCTGGCCGGAGAACACGGGCGCCGCCTGGCAGGGCATCCTCGCCCGGGTGCGGTCGTACAAGGACCTGGAACCGGAGCTGCTGGGCCGGGTCGAGCAACTGATCGACTTCGTGACCGAGCCGGGGTAGGGCGGGGCCGGGCGCGGCCCGCAGGCCGCAGGCCGCGTGACCCGGTGCGGCTCAGTGCGGCTGGTGCGACTGCGGCTGGGGCGGCTGGTGCGGCTCAGTCCACCAGATCGCGTACCACCGCGTCCGCGAGGAGCCGCCCGCGCAGGGTGAGGGCCGCCCGGCCGCTGTCGTACGGCTCCCGCTGGAGCAGGCCGTCCGAGAGTGCCCTGCGGGACGCGGCGAGGCCCGCCTCGTGCAGCAGGTCCAGCGGGACGCCTTCCCGCAGCCGCAGCTCCAGCAGGACCCGCTCCACCCGGCGGTCCTCCGCGGTGAGGAGTTCGCGTCCGGCGCCCGGGGAGCGGCCGTCGGCCAGGGCCGCCGCGTACGCGCCGGGGTGCTTGACGTTCCACCAGCGCACGCCGCCCACATGGCTGTGCGCGCCGGGGCCCGCGCCCCACCAGTCCGCGCCGCGCCAGTACAGCTCGTTGTGCAGGCAGCGGGCGGCCTCGGAGGTGGCCCAGTTGGAGACCTCGTACCAGTCGAAGCCCGCCGCGGACAGCGTCTCCTCGGCGATCAGATAGCGGTCGGCGTGCACGTCGTCGTCGGTCATGGGGATCTCGCCGCGGCGGATGCGGCGGGCGAGCTGGGTGCCCTCCTCGACGATGAGGGCGTAGGCGGAGACGTGGTCGGGCCCGGCGGCCAGGGCCGCGTCCAGGGAGGCCCGCCAGTCGTCGTCGGACTCGCCGGGGGTGCCGTAGATCAGGTCGAGGTTGACATGCTCGAAGCCGGCCGCGCGGGCCTCGGCCACGCACGCCTCGGGGCGGCCGGGGGTGTGGGTGCGGTCGAGGACCCGCAGGACGTGCGGCCGGGCGCTCTGCATGCCGAAGGAGATCCGGTTGAAGCCGCCCTCCCGGAGGGCGGCGAGGTAGGCCGGGCCGACCGACTCCGGATTGGCCTCCGTGGTGATCTCGGCGTCCGGCGCGAGGCCGAACTCGTCGCGGACCGCCGCCAGCATCCGTACGAGGTCGCCGGCGGCGAGCAGGGTGGGCGTACCGCCGCCGACGAAGACCGTGCGGACCGGGCGCGGGTCGTCGCCGAGCACCTTGCGGGCGAGCCGGACCTCGTCGGCGAGGGTCTCGGCGTAGTTGTCGCGCGAGGCGAGCACGCCGCCGGTGCCGCGCAGCTCGGTGGCGGTGTACGTGTTGAAGTCGCAGTAGCCGCAGCGGGTCGCGCAGTACGGGACGTGCAGGTAGAACCCGAGGGGCCGGTCGGCCGCCCCGGCGAGCGCGGGAGTGGGCAGCGCGCCGTCGGCGGGGACGGGCTCGCCGTCGGGGAGTGCGGAAGGCATGCCCTCCATTGTCCAGCACCGCGCGGGTCGCCCGCGGATCGCCCGCGGCTCACTCCGCCTGGAGCACCAGCAGGGCCAGGTCGTCCTCGGGCGGACGCTCCCCGAACTCGTGCACCAGCCGCTGGATGCGTTCGGCGACGAGGTCCGCGTCGAGCCCGGCGCAGCCGGCCAGGGCGGCGGCGAGTCCGTCGCCGTCGTCGAACTGGCGCGTGCCCGAGCGCCGCTCGGTGACCCCGTCGGTGACGCACAGCAGGGTGTCGCCGGGGCGCAGCTCGAAGGTGTCGCAGACGTAGGTCTCGTCCTCGATGACACCGAGCAGGGTCTGCGGGCGGGCGACCGCGCGGACGTCGCCTGCCCGGGTGAGGAGCAGGGGCAGCGGGTGCCCGGCGCAGGCGAGGGTGCAGCGCACGCCGCCCTCGAAGGGGGCCAGCTCGCCGTAGAGCAGGGACAGGAAGCGGGTCTGCGGGCCGTCGCCGGGGGCGACCGGGCCGGCCAGGGCGCGGGCGGCGGCGTCGGCGGCCTCGGTGGCGTCGTCCAGGAGGAGCTGGTTGAGGCGGTCCAGGACGTCCGCGACGCCGTACCCCTCGCGGGCCAGCAGCCGCAGCCAGGGCCGGGCGAGCCCGATGACCACGGCGGCCTCGGGGCCCTTGCCCTGCACGTCGCCGACCGCGAAGCACCAGCGGCCGTCGCCGGCCGGGAAGAGGTCGTAGAAGTCGCCGCTGGGGCCGACCTGATCGCACGGCTCGTAGACGAGGGCGCTGCGCAGGCCGGGGATCTCGGCGACCGCGCCGGGCAGCAGCCCGCGCTGGAGCACGGCGCTGATGGTGGCCTGGCGGGCGTACTGCCGGGCCGCGCCGATGCCGAGCGCGACCCGGCGGCTGAGGTCCTCCACCAGGCCGGTGATCTCGTCGGGGAAGCGGAGCAGCCCGGCCCGGCCGATGACGAGGGTGCCGAGCGGCCGGCCGCCCGCGACCAGCCGGTAGGCGAGCGCGGCGCCCTCGGCCTCGCGCGGGCCCAGCGCCTGGCCGGGCCAGGGGTAGGGCTCGGGGCCGCCGGGCGGCGGGTCGTCGGTGGCGGGCGGCGGGTCCTTCTCCAGGGCCCGGCGCAGTTCCTCGATGCGGTTCTCGGTGCCGTGCCAGACCCGGGCGAGCCGCGGGCCGGGCGCGCCCTCGCTCCAGCCGCCGTCCTCGCCGTGGCTCAGCGAGCCCCAGCGGGCGGTGGACTCGTCCTCCAGCCACACCGCGCACCAGTCGGCCAGCCGGGGCACGATGAGCTGCCCGGTGAGCGCGGCGACCAGATTCTCGTCGAGCTGCCCGGCGAGCAGGTCGGATGCCTCCGCGAGGAAGGACAGCGCGCCGCGGCCCAGCCACTCGCGGTCGCGTTCGGCGCGCTGGGGCTCGGGCGCGAGGACGGCGGCGACGCCGAGTCCGGGGTCCCCGGCCGGGCCGGAGGGCTCGGGGGCGGCCTCCGCGGGCAGCCGCGCCCACACGGTCTTGGCGCCGGTGCGGTAGGTGATGCCCCATTCCTCGGCGAGCGCGGCGACCAGATGGAGGCCGCGGCCGTACTCCGCCGGTTCGTACGACGTCTCCCGGGCGTGGTCGCGGGGGGCGCGCGAGGGGTGGTGGTCGGACACCTCGACGACGCACGCGCCGGTGTCCGGCTCCAGCCGGCAGCTCAGCTCGACGTGGGTGCCGGCGTGCACGACGGCGTTGGTGACCAGCTCGCTGACGACCACCAGGACCTCGTCGGCCAGCCGGTCGGGCACGGCCAGGCCGAGGCCCCGCCACTCCCTGAACGCCGCCCGGACCAGGGCGCGGGCGGAACCGGGCGCGACGGGGCTGCCGGGCAGCGACGAACGCACCTGCGCGTACGTCCCCGGGTCCAGGTGCCCGGGTACCTCGAAGGCACGGGAGACGGTCTCCCGCTGTGTCGGAATGGCCCCCATCTGCAACTCCCGGGCATGCGCACGAAACGGTTCACCGACACCGACAGAGTGACAGACCGGCTGCACTCGTGAGCGATGAGTTACCGAAGTGGACAGCCGCGCGGGAGAACTGTGCTAGGAGAACGCCCGGGGCGGACGCAACCGGACGGGGAAGGACAGGTGTGGTCAGGGGTGGGCGTGGGGGCGGCGCGCGCGGGGCGGGGGGCACGGTGCCGAGCCGCGCCGGTCGGGGGCACGGGCGTCGGGAGGTCGGGGCCGGGGGCCCGTAGGGCAGTGTGGGGCGCCGGGGCCTCTGCGGAGCCGCGCAGGCCGGGGCGGCGTTCGCCGAGCCGCGCGGGCAGAGGCGTATCCGCTGGTCCAGGCCACCGCGCCGGCGGGCGAAGACCGGGGGCGAGGACGCCGCACCGGCGGGCGAAGATCCGGGGGGCGAAGACGCCGCACCGGCGGGCGAAGACCCGGGGGGCGAAGACGCCGCACCGGCGGGCGAAGACCCGGGGGGCGAAGACGCCGCGCGGAAGGCTCGCCCGCCGGGCACCCGTCGGCAGGCGCGGGCCGCCGAGGGGCTCGGCCCCCGGTGGCTGCCCGTGCGCCCGGTGGCTGCCCGCGCCCCCGGTGGCGCCCCGCGCCCCCGCCGGGCAGGCGTCACGCCTCCCGTGTGCCCGCGTACATCTCCTCGATCAGGTTCTTGTACTCGCGCTCCACCACCGGCCGCTTCAGCTTGAGGCTCGGGGTGATCTCGCCGTGCTCGACGTCGAGGTCGCGCGGCAGGAGGCGGAACTTCTTGATGGTCTGCCAGCGCTGCAGGCCCTCGTTGAGCTGCTTGACGTAGCCCTCGACCATCTCGACGGTCCGCGGGGCGGCCACGATCTCGGCGTACGCCTTGCCCCCCAGGCCGTTCTCCTGGGCCCACTCCTCGATCGCGGCCTCGTCGAGGGCGATCAGGGCGGTGCAGAAGTTCCGGTCGGCGCCGTGCACGAGGATGTTGGAGACGTACGGGCACACCGCCTTGAACTGGCCCTCGACCTCGGCGGGCGCGATGTACTTGCCGCCGGAGGTTTTGATCAGGTCCTTCTTGCGGTCGGTGATGCGCAGGTAGCCGTCCGGGGACAGCTCGCCGATGTCGCCGGTGTGGAACCAGCCGTCGGACTCCAGCACCTCGTCGGTCTTCTCGGGCAGCTTGTGGTAGCCCTGCATGATGCCGGGGCTGCGCAGCAGGATCTCGCCGTCGTCGGCGATCCGGACCTCGGTGCCGGGCAGCGGCTTGCCGACGGTGCCGGTGCGGTACGCCTCGCCGGGGTTGACGAAGGAGGCCGCGGAGGACTCGGTGAGTCCGTAGCCCTCCAGGACGTGGATGCCGGCGCCGGCGAAGAAGTAGCCGATCTCCGGGGCCAGGGCGGCGCTGCCCGACACGCAGGCGCGCAGCCGCCCGCCGAACGCCTCGCGGATCTTGGAGAAGACGAGGGTGTCGGCGACCTTGTGCTTGGCGGCCAGGGCGAAGGGCGCGGAGTGCAGGCCGGTGCGCTTGAAGTTGTCCTGGGTGACCTTGGCGTACTCGCGGCCGACCTCGGCGGCCCACTGGAAGATCTTGTACTTGGCGTTGCCGCCGGCCCGCGCCTTGGCGGCGACGCCGTTGTAGACCTTCTCGAAGATGCGCGGCACGGCCGCCATGTAGGTGGGCTGGACCACCGGCAGATTGTCGATGATCTTGTCGACGCGGCCGTCCACAGCGGTGACGTGCCCGACCTCGATCTGCCCGGAGGTGAGGACCTTGCCGAAGACGTGCGCGAGCGGCAGCCACAGGTACTGCACGTCGTCGGGCCCGATCAGGCCGGTGGAGGCGATCGCCTTCGCCATGTACGCCCAGCTGTCGTGCGCGAGGCGCACGCCCTTGGGGCGGCCGGTGGTGCCGGAGGTGTAGATGAGGGTGGCGAGCTGGTCCTTGGTGATCGCGCCGACCCGCTCCTTGATCAGCTCGGGGTGCTCGTCCAGGTAGGCGGTGCCGCGCCGCTCCAGCTCGTCGAGGGTGAGCACCCGCTCGTCGCTCCGCACGCCCGCCGGGTCGATGACGACGACATGGTGCAGGTCGGGCAGCTCGGCGCGCTTCTCGGCCGCCTTGGCCAGCTGGGCGGCGTTCTCCGCGATGAGCACCTTGCTCTCGGAGTCGGCGAGGATGAAGGCGGACTCGTCGGCGTTGGTCTGCGGGTAGATCGTGGTCGTGGCCGCGCCCGCGCACATGATGCCGAGGTCGGCGAGCAGCCACTCCACCCGTGTGGAGGCGGCGAGCGCGACGCGCTCCTCGGGCCGTACGCCCAGCGCGATGAGGCCGGCGGCGACGGCGTGCACACGCTCGGCGGCCTGCGCCCAGCTGAGCGACTTCCACTCGTCCGGGCCCTGACCGGAGGCCGCCGGCACCGGGTACCGGTAGGCCTCGGCGTCCGGTGTGGCCGCCACGCGCTCCAGGAAGAGGGCCGCCACGGACGGCGGACGGTTCTCGATCAGGGTCTGTGCGTCGCTCACGACATCCTCCGGGGCCCGCGACAGTGCGGCGGCTGGCTCAGGTACGGCTGGGTTGACTCACGGGTGACTGGTCGTTCGGGCTGCTGGTCTCCGGACCGTCGGCCTCGGACCGCTGGTCTCGGGCTGTCGGTCACGGACCGCTGGTCTCGGGCTGTTGGTCTCGGCTGTTGGTCTCGGCTGTTGTTTAACTCACGAGTAACTATGGAGCAGGCATCAGAGTAAAGGGCGACCGGCCACCGCGTAAGGGGCTGTGGCCTGTCAGTTCCCCCACGTCGCGGGGGTCCGCACGCGAAGGGGTCCGCCGTACTTGCGTACGACGGACCCCGATTCACCCGGTCCACCGGGCCGGCGCGCGCCCGCTGCGGGCGAGGGCCGGTTACTTCTTGCCCTTGGCCGATCCCGCGCTGTCGTCGCTGGAGAGCACCGCGATGAACGCCTCCTGGGGAACCTCCACGGAACCCACCATCTTCATGCGCTTCTTGCCCTCCTTCTGCTTCTCCAGCAGCTTCCGCTTGCGCGAGATGTCACCGCCGTAGCACTTGGCGAGGACGTCCTTGCGGATGGCGCGGATGGTCTCGCGGGCGATCACGCGCGAGCCGATGGCGGCCTGCACGGGCACCTCGAAGTTCTGCCGCGGGATCAGCTCGCGCAGCTTGGCGACGAGCCGGACGCCGTACGCGTACGCCTGGTCCTTGTGGGTGATCGCCGAGAAGGCGTCCACCTTGTCGCCGTGCAGCAGGATGTCGACCTTGACCAGGGAGCTGGACTGCTCGCCGGTGGGCTCGTAGTCCAGCGAGGCGTAGCCGCGGGTCTTCGACTTGAGCTGGTCGAAGAAGTCGAAGACGATCTCCGCGAGCGGCAGGGTGTAGCGGATCTCGACGCGGTCCTCGGAGAGGTAGTCCATGCCGAGCAGCGTGCCGCGCCGGGTCTGGCACAGCTCCATGATCGCGCCGATGAACTCGGTGGGCGCGAGGATCGTGGCCCGCACCACCGGCTCGTACACCTCGTCGATCTTGCCCTCGGGGAACTCGCTCGGGTTGGTGACGGTGATCTCGGCGCCGTCCTCCATGATCACGCGGTAGACCACGTTGGGGGCGGTGGCGATCAGGTCGAGGCCGAACTCGCGCTCCAGCCGCTCGCGGATCACGTCCAGGTGCAGCAGGCCGAGGAAGCCGACGCGGAAACCGAAGCCGAGGGCGGCGGAGGTCTCCGGCTCGTAGACCAGCGCGGCATCGTTGAGCTGGAGCTTGTCCAGCGCCTCGCGCAGCTCCGGGTAGTCGGACCCGTCCAGCGGGTACAGCCCGGAGAACACCATCGGCTTGGGGTCCTTGTACCCGCCGAGCGCCTCCGTGGCGCCCTTGTGCTGGCTGGTGACGGTGTCACCGACCTTGGACTGGCGGACGTCCTTCACACCGGTGATCAGATAGCCCACCTCGCCGACGCCCAGGCCGTCGGCGGGCAGCATCTCCGGGGAGTTGGTGCCGATCTCCAGCAGCTCGTGGGTGGCACCGGTGGACATCATCCGGATCCGCTCGCGCCTGTTGAGCTGGCCGTCGATGACACGGACGTACGTCACCACGCCCCGGTAGGAGTCGTAGACCGAGTCGAAGATCATCGCGCGGGCGGGGGCATCCTTGACGCCGACCGGCGCCGGGATCCGCTCGACCGCCCGGTCGAGCAGCGCCTCCACGCCGAAGCCGGTCTTGGCGGACACCTTCAGCACGTCGTCGGGGTCGCAGCCGACCAGGTTCGCCAGCTCCTCGGCGAACTTCTCCGGCTGCGCGGCCGGCAGGTCGATCTTGTTCAGGACCGGGATGATCGTAAGGTCGTTCTCCATCGCCAGGTAGAGGTTGGCGAGGGTCTGCGCCTCGATGCCCTGGGCCGCGTCGACCAGGAGGATGGTGCCCTCGCAGGCGGCCAGCGACCGGGAGACCTCGTAGGTGAAGTCGACGTGCCCCGGCGTGTCGATCATGTTGAGGATGTGCGTGTTGCCGGGGTCGTGGGTGGGAGCCCACGGCAGACGCACCGCCTGGGACTTGATCGTGATGCCGCGCTCGCGCTCGATGTCCATGCGGTCGAGGTACTGGGCGCGCATCTGCCGCTGCTCGACCACACCGGTCAGCTGCAGCATCCGGTCGGCGAGAGTGGACTTGCCGTGGTCGATGTGCGCGATGATGCAGAAATTGCGGATCAGCGCCGGGTCGGTACGGCTCGGCTCGGGCACATGGCTGGGGGTCGCGGGCACGCAGGGTCCTGATTCTTGAGGCGTCCGCATACGTCTGCTGGTGCGTCTGCGGTCTCGGGTCGGATCGATACGTAGTCTTTCCATGGTCCCATGCCCGGCGGGGACCAGGGAGCGGCGACCGGGGAGCGGCCACCGGTTTGGGCCGCGGGCGGGCCGCTGGTAGTGTGGGCGGCTGTGTCTCATGCCCTCTCAGCGCGAGGCACGACCCAAGAAATCACCGGTTGCGGGACCCCAGCGGCCCCGTGCCAGAACCTGAAAAGGCTCATTCGTGGCGAACATCAAGTCCCAGATCAAGCGGATCAAGACCAACGAGAAGGCGCGGCTGCGCAACAAGGCCGCCAAGTCCTCTCTGAAGACCGCGATCCGCAAGGCCCGCGAGGCCGCTGCCGCGGGTGACGTCGAGAAGGCCACCGAGTACCAGCGCGCTGCCGCGCGCCAGCTCGACAAGGCCGTCTCCAAGGGCGTCATCCACAAGAACCAGGCCGCCAACAAGAAGTCGGCGCTGGCTTCCAAGGTCATCGCGCTCAAGGGCTGAGTTTCCCGACTTGACGCCGGACGGAACCGGGCGGGCCCTCTCTCATCCGCCCCCGACCGGCACCCCGGACCCGTGCGCGGCCTGCGTTCGCCACGCGGGCATGGGTCCACCGGCTTGAACCGAAGGCCCCGGCGGCTTCCCCTTCTCGGAGGGAGCGGCCGGGGCCTTCGGGCTGTGCGGGGGGCTGCCGCAGCGGGGGGCTCTGCCACAGCGGGCGCGGGGCTGTCGCAGCGGGCGCGGGGCTGCCGCAGCGGGCGGCGCTGTCGTTCCGGTCGGGGACGGTCCGGTGAGCCGTACCGGACGAGCGCGGGCGTTATCCGCGTCCTCGCGACCTTGCCGGACCAGCGCGGGCGCTATCCGCGTCCTCGCGACCGGGCCGCCCGGGCGATGATCACCACCGCCTTCTCCAGGGCGTACTCCGGGTCGTCGCCGCCGCCCTTCACGCCCGCGTCCGCCTCGGCCACCGCGCGCAGGGCGACGGACACCCCGTCCGGGGTCCAGCCGCGCATCTGCTGCCGGACGCGGTCGATCTTCCAGGGCGGCATGCCCAGCTCGCGCGCCAGATCGGCGGGGCGTCCGCCGCGCGCGGAGGACAGCTTCCCGATGGCCCGCACGCCCTGCGCCAGCGCACTGGTGATCAGCACCGGGGCCACGCCGGTGGCGAGCGACCACCGCAGCGCCTCCAGGGCTTCCGCCGCCCGGCCCTCGACGGCCCGGTCGGCGACGGTGAAGCTGGACGCCTCCGCGCGGCCGGTGTAGTAGCGCCCGACGACGGCCTCGTCGATCGTGCCCTCCACGTCGGCGACCAGCTGCGAGGCCGCCGACGCCAGCTCCCGCAGATCACTGCCGATCGAGTCCACCAGCGCCTGGCACGCCTCGGGCGTCGCCGAACGCCCCAGCACGCGGAACTCCCCGCGGACGAAGGCGAGCCGGTCGGCCGGCTTGGTCATCTTCGGGCAGGCCACCTCCCGCGCGCCCGCCTTGCGCGCGGCGTCCAGCAGCGCCTTGCCCTTCGCGCCGCCCGCGTGCAGCAGCACGAGCGTGATCTCCTCGGCGGGCGCGGCGAGATACGCCTTCACGTCCTTGACCGTGTCGGCCGACAGGTCCTGCGCGTTGCGCACGACGACGACCTTGCGCTCGGCGAAGAGCGAGGGGCTGGTCAGCTCGGCGAGCGTGCCGGGCTGCAACTGGTCCGAGGTCAGGTCCCGTACGTCCGTGTCGGCGTCGGCGGCCCGGGCGGCGGCCACCACCTCCTGCACGACACGGTCGAGCAGCAGCTCCTCCTGGCCCACGGCGAGCGTCACCGGGGCGAGAGGGTCGTCATTCGCAGTCTTCCTGGCCATCGGGACAAGCATCCCACGGCCCACTGACAACAGCTCCGGCCCGCCGGGCCCGCCGTACGGCACACCCCGCGCGGCCGTGGGGGCGCTGGCGCGCCGCGGCTACGGCTCCTCGCGCCAGCCGTCCCACTCCCGGGCGAACTCGTCCAGCCCGGCGGGGTCGAGCCGTTCCTCCTCGTCGCGCAGGACGACGAGCCACTGCGCGTCCTCGGCGTCGTCCTCGCCGGCCAGCGCGTCCCGGACCAGCAGCGGCTCCTCCCGGAGCCCGAACCGCTCCCCCAGCGCCTCGGCCGCCTCCTCCGCGGCGTCACGGTCGGGCAGCACCAGCACATGTCTCACATCACTCACACACGCCATTGTCCGGCACCCGGGCCGGTGCCCTCGGCCGCCCTGCGGCGCGGCGGGCCGGATCAGCTCTTGGGCACGATCTGTATGTCGAGTTCGACCTCGATGGTGGGGCCGACCGCGGCGATGCCGCGCGCCAGCATCGTCTGCCAGCTCATCGTGTAGTCGTCGCGGTGCAGTTCGGCGGTGGCCCGGCAGGCCGCCCGTGCCTCGCCCTCCATGCCGTTGCCGAGGCCGAGGTACTCGGTGTCCAGGGTGACCGTGCGGGTCACGCCGTGCAGCGACAGCGCCCCGGTGACGGCCCACCGGCTGCCGCCGCGGTGCGCGAACCGGTCGCTGTAGAACTCCAGCGTCGGGAAGCGCTCCACGTCCAGGAAGTCCGCCGAGCGCAGATGGTCGTCGCGCATCCGGACGTTGGTGTCGATGGACGCCGCGTCGATCACCACGTGCATCGCCGACTGCTCCACCTCCTCGGCGATCCGCACCACCCCGGCGAAGGAGTTGAACCGGCCGTGGATCCGGGCCAGCCCGATGTGCCGGGCGGTGAAACCGACCGAGGAATGCGTGGGCTCGATGTCCCAGTCACCCGGCGCGGGCAGCTCGGGCGGCCGGGCCACCTGGAGCGTCACGTCGCCGAGCGAGGTGAGCGACTCCTCGGCGACCGTCGCCGCGGCGCGGTAGGGCGCGTACCCCTCGGCGGACACCGCGAGCCGGTACTCACCGGCCGGCACCGCCGCCACGAACGAGCCGAACGGGTCCGTCCCGCCGCCGACCACCGTGCGCCCCACCGCGTCGACGACCGTGAACTCCGCCTGCGGCACGGGCTGGCCGACCGGATCGAGCACCCGGCAGCTCACCACGCCCGCGCTCGGCGGCGTCCGCACCGCCGCCAGGGGATTCGTCCGTCGCCCGCGATTCGTCCGGCTTCCCAGCAAGCGGCCGATCATCTATGACACCTTCTGCACGATGTGAGAACAGCTGTTACCGAAGATCCATTCGATCACTGATGCGGCTTTCGAGGCAACACGGGGGCACATCACGGCAATCCACGACGCATGTACCGGTTCGTACGGTGTCCAGGGGCCCCCCCGTCCTCCCCCGCGCCCGAGCGGCTTCCCCGCCGCCCTCACTCCCGCACCACCCGCAGCCCCGCCCCCTCCCCGGTGACCGCGACCGCCCCGTCCCGGTCCGTCCGCAGCACGGTCGTGCCCCGGGCGCGCAGCGCGGCGACCGTGCCGGGGGCCGGGTGGCCGTACATGTTGCCCGCGCCGCAGGAGATCAGCGCCACCCGGGGCGCCGCCACCCGTATCAGGTCCGGGTCCTGGTAGGCCGAGCCGTGGTGGGCGACCTTGAGCACGTCCACGCCCGCCATCCGCGCGACCGCGGGCGAGTGCGACAGCGCCTGCTGGGCGGGGGGTTCGAGGTCGCCCAGCAGCAACAGCCGCAGGCCGCCGGAGCGCACGAGCAGGGCCACACTGGCGTCGTTGGGGCCGCCCGGGTCCAGGAGGGGGTGCGCCGGGGGCCACAGCACCTGCCAGGTCAGTCCGGCGGTGCGCCGCTCCTCCCCGGCGACGGCGTGGGTGAGCGGGATGCCCCGCCGCGCCGCCTGGCCGCGTACGGAAGCGGCCTGCTGCGCGGGCTCCTCGAACCCGGTCGTCTCGATGGCCCCCACCGAACGTCCCCGCAGCACGCCGGGCAGCCCGGTCACGTGGTCGGCGTGGAAATGGGTCAGCACGATCAGCGGGATTCTGGTGATGCCGAGGGCGCGCAGACAGCGGTCCACCGGTTCGGGGTCGGGTCCGGCGTCCACGACGACACCGGTGCCCGGTCCCGCCGCCAGCACCGTCGCGTCGCCCTGCCCCACGTCGCACATCGCGAACCGCCAGCCCTTCGGCGGCCAGCCCGTGAGCACCCGGGCCAGCGGCGGCGGCTGCACCACCAGCAGCAGGAGCAGCGCCCCGCAGATCCCGCAGAGCCAGGGGTGTCCCAGCAGCCGCCGGCCCAGCGGCACGGCCGCCACCGTGACCAGGCCCAGCAGCAGCGCCCCGGTCCAGCCGCCCGGCCAGTCCACTCCCCCGCCGGGCAGCGCCGCCCCGGCCCGGGCCACGTCCGCGATCCATCCGGCGGGCCACCCCGCGCACCAGGCGAGCGCCTCGGCCACCGGCAGGGCGACCGGTGCCGCCCCCAGGGCCGCGAAGCCCAGCACCGTGGCGGGTGCCAGCGCGATCTCCGCGAGCAGGTTGCACGGCACCGCCACCAGGCTCACCCGGGCCGACAGCACCGCGATCACCGGCGCGCACAGGGCCTGCGCCGCGGCCGCCGCGGCGATCGCCTCGGCCGCCCGGGCGGGGACGCCGCGCCGGCGCAGCGCCGCGCTCCAGCGGGGAGCCAGCGTGAGCAGGGCGCCGGTGGCCAGCACCGACAGCAGGAACCCGTACCCGCGGGCCAGCCACGGGTCGTAGAGCACCAGCAGCAGCACGGCCGTCGCCAGCGCCGGGAGCAGCGATCTGCGCCGTCCGGTCGCCAGGGCGAGCAGCGCCACCGCACCGCACGCCGCGGCCCGCAGCACACTCGGATCGGGCCGGCACACGATGACGAAACCGCAGGTGAGCGCCGCACCGAGCAGCGCGGTGACGCGCAGGGACAGGCCGAGTCCCGGGGCGAGGCCGCGGCGTTCGGCGTGCTGGGCCAGGCCGGGCGGGCCGATGAGCAGGGCGAGCAGGATCGTGAGGTTGCTCCCGGAGACGGCCAGGGTGTGGGCGAGGTCGGTCGCCTTGAACGCCTCGTCCAGTTCCGGGGTGATCCGCGAGGTGTCCCCGACCACCAGGCCGGGCAGCAGCGCCCGGGCGTCCGCGGGCAGGGGGTCGCTCGCCGTGCGCAGCCCGGCGCGCAAGCGGCCTGCCAGCCGCTGTGGCCCGGACGGTCCGGCGATCACCTCGGGGGCCGCCCGGCCCCGGACCCGCAGCACCGCCGCGATCCCGTCACCGCCCCCGCGCGGGGGCGCCAGCCGCGCCGTCACTCTCAGCCGCGTGGACGGCAGCAGGTCCAGCCAGCGGGAACGGGGCTTCCCCTCGCCTCCGGGCGCGGTGTCCTCGCTCCCCCGGGCGCCGGTGTCGACGAGGACGAGCACCGGTGCCCGGGTCACCACGGCCCTCGCCCCGTCCGCCCGTTCGACGCGCCGCACCCGGGCGTCGATCAGCACGGAGACGGGTGCCATGTGGTCGCCGCTGACCCGGCGGCGGGTGAGCCGCGGATCGGAGGTCAGTTCCACCTCCGCGGTCACCGTGGCGTACCGCCGCGCCAGTTCGGGCACCGGTCCGCGCCGCGCGTCGGCCCCGTGCAGTCCGGCGGAGACGGCTGCCGCGGCGGCGGCCAGCAGCAGGGCGGCGAGGGCCGCGGGTGAGCGGAGAGCCGCGGGTGAGCGGAAGGCCGCTCGGCCCGGTGGGGAGGCCGGCCTCGCGGTGCGGGGCTTTCGCCGTCTCGGGCGGCGGCCGAGGAGGGCGAGGGCCGCGACCGCGCACACGGCCGCGAAGGCCGTCACCCGTCCCGGCGGTGCCTCCAGCGCCACGGCCGCCGTCGCCCAGGCCGCGAGCGCCGGTGGCACCAGCCGCAGGTCCGCCGGTCCTTCCTGGCGGGGGTGGGAGGCTCCGAGCCGTGTGCCGGACGCGGTGTGCACGGCGGGGCGGGGGTGGGAGTAGGGGTGGCGAGAGTGGGAGTGGTGGGCCGGGGGCGCGAGGGGCTCGGTGGTGGGCGCCGGGTGGTCGGTGGCGGACGCCGCCGGGGCGTTGGTGGCGGGTGCCACCGGGGCGTCGGTGGTGGGCGGCGCCGGGACGTCGGTGGCCAGGTGTCGGTTCATGGCCTGACCAGGGGGCGGAGGTCGGCGTAGCGGCGGTCGCCGATGCCGTTGACCTCGCGCAGTTGGTCCACTGAGCGGAAACCGCCGTGCTGGGTGCGGTAGTCGACGATGTGCTGGGCCAGCACGGGGCCGACTCCCGGCAGGGTCTCCAACTGGTCGGCGGTGGCGCTGTTGAGCGAGACCGGGGACGCGGGGGCTGACGCCTTCCCGGGACCGGCGGCCGGGCCGGCCGGTGCCGCCGGTGCCGGGGCGCCGACGACCACCTGCTCGCCGTCCACGAGCAGCCTGGCCCGGTTGAGGCCGTCGAGATCGGTGCCGGGCCGGACCCCGCCCGCCGCCCGCAGCGCGTCGGCGACCCGGGAACCCGCCGGGAGACGGTGGACGCCTGGCTCCCGGACCTTGCCGCCGACGTCCACGACGATCTCCGGACCGGCCGTAGGCGTACCGGCCCCCGGCGGCGCGGCAGGGACGGCGGAGGGGGCGCCCCTGGCTTCCGCCGGGCCCGGGTGGGTGGCCACCGCCCGCACCACCTCGGGTGCCGGGACGGACCGGGTGCGGCCGGTCCAGAAGTGCTGCGCGGCGAGGACCACGGCGACCGCGAGCACCACCGTGAGGGCGATCACGCTCCTGCGTTCCAGCCCGCACCGCGTCTGCAGCCACAGGGGCAGGCGCTCGCGTAACGCGAGTCCGGTCCGTTCCCGCCATGGCGAGGCCGCGCCGGGGGGCTTCTCGGCCTCGGGGGCCTTCTCTCCCGTGTCGACATCGACGGCCGAGGCCGCCGTGGTGACGTCGGCCTCGTCCGGCGTCGCTGCCTCTCCCCTCTCTGTCCTTTCCGCCCCGGCCTCCTCTGTCCTTCCCGTCCGGGCCTCGGCCGCGCCGCGCCGCGCGTCGTACCGGGGCGGCGCCGCCGGACGCCCGGCGGCGCGCGGCGGGGCGCTGCCCGACTCCCCCGGGCGGCCGGGGTGTTCCGCGAACAGCACCCGTGCCCGGCGGCGCAGCTCCTCGGCCGGGGCGTGCCGCCGGTGGGGCGGGTGGCTCGCGGGCGGGCGGGGGTGGTGGCGGTGGGGGCGGCGACGGGTGCGGCCGTCGGAGTCCGGGGCGCGGCCCGGACCGCTGGTCGCCCTCGGGGTGCGGGGGTGTGCTCGAAGTGCCATGCGACGAGCATCGGGCAGTCCGGCGGATCGCGATGATCTTGCTCGGTTTCCGGGGACTACCGCCCGGTTGTGGACAACTCCGTCACTCACACGAGTGGTTCGCCGTGCGGGAGCGCCTCAGCGGGGCGAGATCACGACCCCGAGCAGCCCCGGCCCGGTGTGCGCTCCGATCACCGCTCCGACCTCGCTGACATGCAGCTCGGACAGCCCGGACACACGTGCCCGCAGCCGGTCGGCGAGGGCGGAGGCGCGGTCCGGGGCGGCGAGGTGGTGCACGGCGACGTCGATGCCGTGGCCGGCGCCCTCCGCGCGTTCGGCCGCGATCTCCTCCAGGCGGGCGATGGCCCGGGAGGCCGTCCGCACCTTCTCCAGGAGTTCGATGCGGCCGTCCCGCAGCTGGAGCAGCGGCTTCACGGCGAGCGCGGAGCCGAGCAGGGCCTGCGCCGCCCCGATGCGGCCGCCGCGGCGCAGGTAGTCGAGGGTGTCGACGTAGAAGTGGGCGGAGGTGCCTGCGGCGCGCTTCTCGGCGGCGGCGACCGCCTCGTCCACCGTGCCACCGGCCCCGGCGGTCTCGGCGGCGGCCAGGGCGCAGAAGCCGAGGGCCATGGCGACCATCCCGGTGTCCACCACCCGTACCGGCACCGGCGCCTCGCGGGCGGCGAGGACCGCGGCGTCGTAGGTGCCCGACAGCTCGGCGGACAGGTGCAGGGAGACGATGCCGTCGGCACCGGAGGCGGCGAGCCGGTGGTAGGTCTCGGCGAAGCGCTGGGGGCTGGGGCGCGAGGTGGTGACGGAGCGCCGCTTCTGCAGCGCCTGGGCCAGGGAGCGGGTCGAGATCTCGGTGCCCTCTTCGAGTGCCTGGTCGCCGAGGACCACGGTCAGCGGGACCGCGGTGATGCCGTGGCGCTCCATCGTCCGCGGCGGCAGGTAGGCCGTTGAATCGGTGACGATCGCGACATGGCGGGACATGAGCTGGAGGTTACCTGCCGTAGCGGCCGGGCGGCAGTCCAGCCCCTCCGACCGGGTGCGCGCGTGGCCGGATCAGGTCGTGCTCTCGGGGCGCGGCTTCTTCTGCCAGGAGTACAGGGGGCCGCGGCCGGGCGGGGTGATGGCGGCCCGCTCCGGCTCGGCGGCCGCGGGACCGGTCCCGGTCCCGGTCCGCGGCGGCGGGGCCGCCGGCTCGGACCGTCCCGGAGTGCCGGGCGCGGGTTCCGTGCTGGTCCAGTGGCGCAGGGCGTCGGCCTCCACGCCGATCTGCGCGCTCAGCAGGTCCAGGTCGTCGTCGGCGAAGCGGCGGGCACGGTCGTGGGCCGCCCAGCGCAGGGCGTCGGCCGATTCCGTGATGCGCCGGGTCCGCTCGGTCAGGTCCGGGAGCCGCTGGGCGAGCGTCGCCCGGTCCGGCTCGCTCTCCAGGCGCCTCAGCTCGTCGTCCAGTTCGTGGCCGTGCGCGCTGAGCCGCTCGAACAGGGAGACGGACTCCTTCAGGGACTCGTCCTGGGCGGCGCCCGCGTGCAGGGCGTCCTGGGTGGCGCGCATCGAGGTGCGCAGCGCGAGCCGGAGCTGGGCCAGCTCGCCCACCGGGCCGAGCTGGACGAAGGACTTGGCCCGCAGGGTGTGGTCCTCCACCGCCCGCCGGGCCTGGTTGATCGTGCGGTCCACGCCGCGCTTGGCGGCGCCGACCGCCTTGACCGTGGCGTAGGCGCCGAAGACCAGGCAGAGGACGAAGAGCACGGCGAAGACTGCGACGACTGCTTCCACGACGCTCCTCCTGGACTCGTGCGGCACGGGCCGCGCCGCTCCTCAACGGTAAACGCTGCGGGCAGGCCCAGGGTTCCGGAAGAACCCCGAACCTGCCCGTAGGGGACTACCCGGAGGCGCGCACGCCCCCGTCGTCAGGCCGGGGCGCGCACGCCCCCGCCGGCGTCAGGCCGTGTCCGCTCAGGCCGGGACGATGTTCACCAGCTTCGGCGCCCGCACGATCACCTTGCGGATGCCCGCGCCGTCCAGCGCGGCGACGACCTTCTCGTCGGCCAGCGCCACCTTCTCCAGCTCGTCCTCGGAGATGGACGGCGGGACCTCCAGGCGCGCCTTGACCTTGCCCTTGATCTGCACGACGCAGGTCACGGACTCGTCCTGGGCGTACGCCGGGTCGGCCACGGGGAAGTCCCGGTGCACGACCGAGCCGGTGCGGCCCAGCTTGTGCCACAGCTCCTCGGCGATGTGCGGGGCCAGCGGCGCGATCATCAGGACCAGCGGCTCGGCGACCGAACGCGGCAGCGCGCCGCCCGCCTTGGTCAGGTGGTTGTTCAGCTCGGTGACCTTGGCGATGGCGGTGTTGAAGCGCAGGCCCTCCAGGTCCTGGCGCACCCCGTCGATCGCCTTGTGCAGGGCGCGCAGCGTGTCCTCGTCGGCCTCGGCGCCGGTCACGGTGACCTCGCCGGTGGTCTCGTCGACGATGTTGCGCCACAGCCGCTGCAGCAGCCGGAACTGGCCGACCACCGCGCGCGTGTCCCACGGCCGGGAGACGTCCAGCGGGCCCATGGCCATCTCGTACAGGCGCAGCGTGTCCGCGCCGTACTCGGCGCAGATCTCGTCCGGGGTGACGGCGTTCTTCAGGGACTTGCCCATCTTGCCCAGCAGCCGGGAGACCTGCTCGCCCTGGTACCGGTAGGCGCCGTCGTGCTCCTCGACCTCGGTGGCCGGCACCGCGATGCCGCGGCTGTCGCGGTAGACGTACGCCTGGATCATGCCCTGGTTGAACAGCTTGTGGAACGGCTCGGCGGAGGAGACGTGCCCCAGGTCGAACAGGACCTTGGACCAGAAGCGCGCGTACAGCAGGTGCAGCACGGCGTGCTCGGCGCCGCCCACGTACAGGTCGACGCCGCCGTGCGGCAGGCCCTCGCGCGGGCCCATCCAGTAGCGCTCGATCTCGGGGTCGACCAGCTGCCGGTCGTTGTGCGGGTCCAGGTAGCGGAACTCGTACCAGCAGGAACCGGCCCAGTTGGGCATGGTGTTGGTCTCGCGGCGGTACTTCTTCGGGCCGTCGCCCAGGTCCAGGGTCACGTGGACCCAGTCCTCGTTGCGCGACAGCGGCGTCTCGGGCCGGGTGTCGGCGTCGTCCGGGTCGAAGGTGCGCGGCGAGTAGTCCTCGACCTCGGGCAGTTCCAGGGGCAGCATCGACTCGGGCAGCGCGTGGGCGACGCCGTCCTCGTCGTAGACGATCGGGAAGGGCTCGCCCCAGTAGCGCTGGCGGCTGAACAGCCAGTCGCGCAGCCGGAAGTTGACGGTGCCCTCGCCGATGCCCTCGCTCTCCAGCCACCCGGTGACGCGCTCCTTGGCCTCGGTGACGCCCAGGCCGTCCAGGGTGACGGTGTCGCTCGCCGAGTTGACGATCGTCGCGTCGTACGAGGCGAACGCGTCGTCCCAGGCGGCCGGGTCGGTGCCGCGGCCGTCGCTCGGCTCGACGACGCAGCGCATCGGCAGCTCGAAGGCGCGGGCGAAGGCGAAGTCGCGGCTGTCGTGCGCCGGGACGGCCATGATCGCGCCGGTGCCGTAGCCCATCAGGACGTAGTCGGCGATGAAGACGGGGACCCGCTCGCCGTTGACCGGGTTGGTCGCGAACACGCCGGTGAACACACCGGTCTTGTCCTTGGCCTCGGCCTGGCGCTCGACGTCGGACTTCGAGGCGGCCTGCGCGCGGTAGGCGGCGACGGCCTCGGCGGGGGTGGCGTGGCCGCCGGTCCACACCTCGTGGGTGCCCTCGGGCCAGGCGGCCGGGGCGAACTTCTCGACCAGCGGGTGCTCGGGCGCCAGCACCATGTAGGTGGCGCCGAACAGGGTGTCCTGGCGGGTGGTGAAGACCGTGATGTGCTCGCCGTCGACCGGGAAGTCGACGCGGGCGCCCTCGGAGCGGCCGATCCAGTTGCGCTGCTGCAGCTTGATGGCCTCGGGCCAGTCCAGCTCCTCCAGATCCTCCAGCAGCCGGTCGGCGTAGGCGGTGATGCGCATGTTCCACTGGCGCAGCTTGGACTTGAAGACGGGGAAGTTGCCGCGCTCGGAGCGGCCGTCGGCGGTGACCTCCTCGTTGGCCAGCACGGTGCCCAGGCCGGGGCACCAGTTGACCGGCGAGTCGGAGGCGTAGGCCAGACGGAAGCCGCCCAGGACGTCGGCGCGCTCGGCGGCGGTCAGCTCGCCCCACGCGCGCGCGTGCCCCGGCACCGGGCGCTCACCGGACTCGAAGCGCGCGATCAGCTCGGAGATCGGGCGGGCCTTCCCCGCCTCCTCGTCGTACCAGGAGTTGAAGATCTGCAGGAAGATCCACTGGGTCCACTTGTAGTAGGCCGGGTCGATCGTGGCGAAGGACCGGCGCTTGTCGTGGCCCAGGCCCAGCCGGCGCAGCTGGGCCTTCATGTTCTCGATGTTGGCCTCGGTGGACACGCGCGGGTGCGTGCCGGTCTGCACGGCGTACTGCTCGGCGGGCAGGCCGAAGGCGTCGAAGCCCAGGGTGTGCAGGACGTTGTGGCCGGTCATCCGCTGGAACCGGGCGTATACATCGGTGGCGATGTAGCCCAGGGGGTGGCCGACGTGCAGGCCCGCACCGGAGGGGTACGGGAACATGTCCATGATGAACTTCTTGGGGCGGGCGGCCAGCTCCGGATCGCCGGCCAGGTCGCCCTTCGGGTTGGCCGCCGCGTACGTGCCCTCGGCGTCCCAGAAGTCCTGCCAGCGTGCCTCGATGTCGGCCGCGACGGCGGCCGTGTAGCGGTGCGGCGCGGCCTCCGCCGACATGGCCGCGGGGGCGGCGGGGTTCGTCTCGCTCATGGTCCTCAAAGCTCCATCGATCGTCTCTGCCGGCGGCTGCGACTTTCCGGAAATGAAAAATCCCCTCGCACAGGAGGGGACGCCGCGCCGATTCCGACCAACCGATTCGCCCGGCGGTCGGGACTGATCAGCGCGGCTCGCTAAGCAGAAGGCGTACGGCACGCATGGCGTCAGGGTACCGCAGCCGTCGAGCGGGCCGCGCGGGGCTGGTGATTACCCGGCGTAACGGCCGCTATGGGGACAACGGGCTTTCCCTCCGCCTCGTTGATAACAAGACAATAACTCAAACAGCGTACCGGCCGGTTTGCCGCGGCTTAGAGTGCGTGCCCACGGGACCGCTCACCCGAACCGCTCGGAGTCGCCCCCATGCATCCTCGTCGCAGTCACAGCTCACCGCCCCGGCCCGGCCGCTCGGCCTACGGGGTGGCGTCCGCTGTCGCCCTGCTCCTGATACCCGTGGCCGTACTGGCCGGGGGGAGCCAGTTCCGCGAGTTCCTGAACTTCGGCGCGGGCGTGCTCAGCCTCGTCTCGCTCAGCTGCTCGGTGATCTGGGGCCTGCTCGCCCAGGACCGGATCTTCCTCAACACCCGCCAGCGGATCGTGGGCCAGGCGGTGCACCGGACGACCGCGGTCGCCTCGATCGCGTTCCTGCTGCTGCACATCACCGTCAAGATCGCCCTGGACCACACGCGGGTCATCGCCGCGGTGATCCCCTTCTCACTCGGCGTCACCGGCAGCGCGGGCCTGATCGGCCTGGGCTCACTGGCCGGACTGCTGATGGTCTTCGTGGGCGTCACCGGCGCGCTGCGCGGCAACTTCGCGAGCCCCGCCCCGGTGGCGGCGCGCTGGCGGGCGATGCACATGCTGGCGTACCCGGCCTGGTGCGCGGCGCTGGTGCACGGCCTGTACGCGGGCCGCCAGGCCAAGCCGGTCTTCGTGATCCTCTACTGCCTGTCCCTGCTCGGCGTCATGGCGGCCCTGGCGCTGCGCGCGGCACCGCGCCCGGTCAAGCGCAAGGTCACCGACCGGCTCACCGCCCTCCTCGGCGGCGCGGAGCGGCCCGGCCGGGAGAGCCTGGACGCGAGCCGGGCCAGGGCGGCGGGGACCGGCCGGACCGGCCCCCTGCCGGGCATACCGGCGCCCGCCACGCCGCCGTACGACACCGCCGCCTCCGTCACCGCGCCGCTGTACGGCGCCCCCGCCGCCGTCACCGCCCCGCTGTACGACACCCCCGCCCCGGAGCCCGCCACGGAGCCCGCCTCCGGCTTCGCCGCCGCCTACCGGGCCGTCTCGGCGCCGCCGCACGTCCCGCGCCCGCGCCCCGCAGGTGACGGCCCGCGCCCGGACCTGCTGCCCGACGCCCAGGCCGCCGCCGCGACGCCGGGCGCATACGACATCGGCGGCACCCTCGGCACCGGCGGCGCCGCCGGCTCGTGGGGCGACTGGCCGGTCCCCTCTCCCCCGCCCGTCGGCGAGGCGCCGCCGTCGGCCTACGACCCCATGATCGACACGGGATACACCCTCCCGCTCCACAACAATCCGGACACGAACCCCCACGGCGGACGTGACGTGCGCGACACCGCTGAGACGAACACCTTGTACGGCACGTACAACTCGGACGACACACACATGAGCGGTCCCGCCACTGATACACGCCCCGGCGCGCCCTACGGCGTGCCGGGCCCGGGCGAACCTTGGAACACGCCCTCCGGAGGCCACAGGTGAACGAGGCCCTGCCCGACGTACCCGAAGTCCGTGTCGTCGGGCTTCCGCAGCTCACGTCGGGTTTCGACCTTGTCGAACGGCTCGACCTGCCCATGCACCTGAAGGTGCATGGGCCGCTGGAGGCGCTGGGCGGCGAGCAGCTCGCCCAGCTCGCCGAGGCCGTCAACCTCCGCGGCCGCGGCGGCGCCGGGTTCCCCTTCCACAAGAAGCTGCGCTCGGTCGCCGAGTCGGCCATCCGCCGCGGGGTGCGGCCGGTCGTGGTCGTCAACGGCAGCGAGGACGAACCGGCCTGCCGCAAGGACACGGTGCTCATCAACCGCGCCCCGCACCTCATCCTGGACGGCGCCCTGCTGTGCGCGGAGGCGCTCGGCGCCCGCACGCTCGTGGTGGGCGTCACCCGGGAGTCCACCCAGCGTTCCATGGAGGCCGCCCTCGCCGAACGCGGTCTGGGCAACGGCCGCCGCTCGGCGATCCGCGCGCGCGTGCAGCGCAACCCGGTGCGCATGGTCACGGGCGCGGCGGCCTCGCTCATCCGCTCCATCGACGGCGGCCCGGCGATCCCGCCGGGCCGCAAGACCAGCGCCTCGCAGAGCGGTGTGGGCGGCGCCCCCACCCTGCTGTCCAACGCCGAGACCTTCGCCCAGCTGGCCATCGCCGCCCGCATCGGCCCCGAGCGCTACCGCAACACCGGCCTGTACGACGAGCCGGGCACCGTGCTGCTGACGGTCTCCGGCGCGGTCGCCCGCCCGATGGTCCTTGAGGTCCCCACCGGCGTACCGCTGCGCTACGTGCTCCAGCTGGCCGGCGCGCCGCCGGTGCCGCAGGGCGTGCTGACCGGCGGCTACCACGGCAAGTGGATCGACGCGGCGACCGTCGACGAGGCGATCGTCTCGCGCAACTCGCTGGACGCGGTGGGCGGTTCGCTGGGTGCCGGGGCGATCCTGCCGATCGGGCAGAACACCTGCCCGCTCGGTGAGTCGCTCCAGGTGGCGAAGTGGCTGGCGGAGGAGAGCGCGGGCCAGTGCGGCCCCTGCTACCTGGGGCTGCCGGCCGCCGCGCGCGGCCTGGAGGACATTCTGGACGGCGGCGGCCCGGCCGCCCTGGAAGCGCTCAAGCAGGTCGCCCGCAACGTCAAGCGGCGCGGCGCGTGCTCGCACCCGGACGGCTCGGCGATGTTCCTGGAGTCCACGGTCAAGGCGTTCACCGACGACCTGGCCGCCCATGTCCTCGGCAACGGCTGCGGACGGCCCGTGCAGGGCGTGCTGCCGCTCTTCGAGGGCGGCAGGACCCCGACCGGCGTCCCCGGCGGCGAGGACGGGCAGACCGGGCCCAGCCGGCAGAAGATCCATGTCGACTGGACGCTGTGCCGGGGCCACGGCCTGTGCGCGGACATCCTGCCGGAGGTGTTCGAACTGGGCGCCGACGGTTTCCCGACCGTCGCCCAGGCGCAGGTGCCGCGCTACGCGGAGGCCAAGGCGCTGCGCGCCGTGCGGCGCTGCCCGGCGCTGGCCCTGCGGATCGAGGAGGGCACCCGCGCGCAGGCGCCCGCGCGCAACCTGCCGGTCCTCTCCCAGGGCCGCGGCCGCCGCGCCCTGGGCCGCTGAGCGGAGTCCGGAACAGCAAGCACGCCGGAACACCGGAACGCCGGAGGCGGGCCACCCTGGTGGGTGACCCGCCTCCGACTTCTGTGGAGCTAAGGAGAATTGAACTCCTGACCTCCTGCATGCCATGCAGGCGCTCTACCAACTGAGCTATAGCCCCTTGCTTTGTTCCGCCCGGTTTCCCCGGCGGCGACGCCAACATTACACGGTCCGGGGGGTGCTCCACCAAATCGGTTTCCGCCCTGACCGGTATGGCCGGCTTGCCCGGTTTCCGGCGGCCACCGGGGCGATGGAACGCCGGACCGTCAGGCCCTCAAGCCGTCAAGCCGTGACGAACGAATAGAACCGCTTGAGCGTGCAGTGCTCCTCCAGGAGCCGGCCGTAGATCGGCTCGCCCTCCAGCTCGCGGTACGTCTCGATGGGGTCGCCTTTTATGATCAGCGCCCGCGCGCACTCCTCGCACCAGTACTGGTAGTCGGGGTTGATCGGCTCCATGTCGCGGACGATCGGCGTACCGCTGCCGCACCAGTCGCACTTCCGCCTGTGTGCACCCATCCGTCAGCTCCAGCTGTGACCGCAGGCCGTACACACGTACGAGACACCGCCGTTGTCGCCGAGGACTTGGGCCACATGGAGGGAGCCGCAGGAAGGGCAGACGAGCCGGGTGACGGTGTCCCGTATCAACGCCGCGTCAAGGAGGTGGGAGACCTCCTTGAGGATGCTCGCAGGCATCGCCACTCCTCCCCAGTCGGGCCGCGTCCCCTTCCGGCCGTCTGATTCTGCCACGGACGGACCAACACGGTCAGCGACGCCTCGGTACCGGTCCGGCCACGGGAGCACGCCCGGCGGCCGGTGTGCGCCCCGGCGGCGGAAAGCAGAGAATCCCGCCCCTGTGCGGGACGGGATTCTCTTCACCACTCTCCGGCGACTCGACCGAGTGCCGTTCTGTGGAGCTAAGGAGAATTGAACTCCTGACCTCCTGCATGCCATGCAGGCGCTCTACCAACTGAGCTATAGCCCCTTGCCCCCAAGCGGCGAAGCCGCCTGGTGTTTCGCTCCGCTTGGCGGGGCGAACAAGAAGAACTTTAGCCTGCGACCTGCCGGAAAGTGAAATCCGGGTCCCGTGCGGCCGGCGGGCCGCCCGGGACGGGCTCAGTCGTCGTCGCCCAGCACGGGCTGCGGCAGGGTGCCCGCGTTGTGCTCCAGCAGCCGCCAGCCGCGGGCGCCCTCGCCCAGCACGGACCAGCAGCAGTTGGACAGCCCGCCCAGGCTCTCCCAGTGGCGCGACTCCAGGCCGAGGAGGCGGCCGATGGTGGTGCGGATGGTGCCGCCGTGGCTGACCACCACGAGCGTGCCGTCCTCGGGCAGCTTCTCCGCGTGCCGCAGCACCACGGGGGCGGCCCGGTCGGCCACCTCGGACTCCAGTTCGCCCCCGCCGCGGCGCACCGGCTCGCCGCGCTTCCACGCGGCGTACTGCTCGCCGTGGCGGGCGATGATCTCGTCGTGCGTCAGGCCCTGCCAGACGCCCGCGTAGGTCTCGCGCAGGCCCTCGTCGCGGGCCACCTCCAGGCCGGTGAGGGCGGCCAGCTCGGCGGCCGTGCGCGCGGCCCGCTTCAGGTCGGAGGAGACGATCGCGTCCGGGCCGAGGGAGGCCAGCAGCCGGGCGGCGCGGCGCGCCTGGCCGATGCCGGTCTCGGTCAGCTCGACGTCCGTGGAGCCCTGGAAGCGGCGCTCCACGTTCCACGAGGTCTGGCCGTGCCGCCACAGGATGACGCGGCGGCCCCGGCCGGGCGGGCGGCCGGCTCCCTCACCGGCGCCACTCACCGCCACTCACCGTCCGGCCGGTCCGAGGCGTCGTCGGCCTGCAGCCTGGCGTGCTCCGCGGCCTTGCCGCGGGTCGCCCGGGCGTCCTCGGGCAGCTCCAGCTCGGGGCAGTCCTTCCACAGCCGCTCCAGGGCGTAGAAGACGCGCTCCTCGCTGTGCTGGACGTGGACGACGATGTCGACGTAGTCGAGGAGGACCCAGCGGGCCTCGCGGTCGCCCTCGCGGCGCACCGGCTTGGCGCCCAGCTCCTTGAGCAGGCGCTCCTCGATCTCGTCGACGATCGACTTGACCTGGCGGTCGTTGGGTGCGGATGCCAGCAGGAAGGCATCCGTGATCGACAGGACGTCACTGACGTCGTAGGCGATGATGTCGTGCGCGAGCTTGTCGGCGGCCGCCTGCGCGGCGGTGTGGATCAGCTCGATGGAACGGTCGGTCGCGGTCACTGCAGGGCTTTCCGTCGGCGGTCACTTGGGACCAAGGGTCTCACGGACCGCCGACAGCGCACCGGGCGATCACCGGATCACCGGCTCATCGGCCCGACGCCGGCTTGTAGTCCCGGCCGAGGACGACCGCCACGTCGGCGTTCGGGGCGACCGTGCCCTTCGTCACGGACCCGGCGGGCAGGCCGAGGGTCTTGGCCACCTCGGCGGCGTTCTCCTTGCCGGCGTCGTCGGCGTAGACGACCTGGGAGGCGGGCCGGGCGGCGGGGGCGGTGCCGGCCTCCAGGAAGGTGACGCCGCCGTTGAGCAGGGCGACGCGGGCCTTGTCGGTGTCGCCCTTGGTGCCGGAGGCGTTCTGGACCGAGACGCGGACGGCCGAGCCCTGGCCGGGGCTCTTGGCGGTGCCGCCCAGGATGTCCTTGACCACGCTGCCGCTGGTCTGCGCGCTCAGGGTGCCGTCGCCGCGGACGGGCAGCAGCGCGGTCCTGAAGTCACCGCCCTTGGCCAGTTCGGACAGCTTGGCGAGGAAGGTGCCGAGGTCGTTGTCGGTGAGCGAGGGATCGAGGATCTGCGCCAGCGTCTGCACGGTGACGGTCGCCGACTGCGGATCGGAGGACATCTTGCGCAGCACGCCCTGCACCACCTGCCCGAACCGCTCCAGCTGCGGATTCTCGGCCTCACCGGGGGCGCGGTAGGTGGCGTAGGCGACGGCCATCCGGCCGCTGAGGGTCTGGTCCTTGCCCCGGCGGACCAGGGGCTCGGTGGCCTTCTTCTTGCCGTCCGGGTCGGGTACGTCCGCGTCGGTGTCCACCTCGATGTCGCCGACCAGGTCGACGAGGTTCTGGAGGTAGGGGGTGTCCAGGCGCCAGGTG
Source organism: Streptomyces sp. NPDC047017 (assembly GCF_040644175.1). Classification (NCBI taxonomy): domain Bacteria; kingdom Bacillati; phylum Actinomycetota; class Actinomycetes; order Kitasatosporales; family Streptomycetaceae; genus Streptomyces; species Streptomyces sp. NPDC047017. The sequence continues at coordinate 121,656 of NZ_JBEYVW010000020.1, forward strand.
CCCTGGATGCTGGTGCCCAGGACGGTGTCCAGCTGGTCGCGGGTGCCCGCGGAGCCGTCGTCCTTGACCGACTTGGCCAGGGTCGTCGTGGAGCCGTCGTCGGAGGACAGGGACAGGGTGTTGGGCAGCAGCACGGTGGTGCCCTGCTTGGTGGTGGTGTTGTCCACGAGCAGCGCCGTCGAGGTGCCGCCCCGCGCGGTGTCGTGCAGGTGGACGACGATCACGTCGCGCTTCTGGGCGCCCGCGGCGCTCCCGGCGGCCGCCCCGCCGCCGGACGAGGACAGTCCGGGCAGCTTCCCGGCGTACCAGAGGTAGCCGACGCCGCCGACCACGATCAGGGCGAGCACGACGGCCAGGGCGATGACCCGGCTGCGGGCGCGGCGGCGGGCCTCCTCGCGGCGCTCGGTGCGGTTCTCGGTGAACTTGAGCCAGTCGATGACGTCCTCGGAGTCGTCGGTCGGCTCCTCCACGAAGGCGAACTGCTCGGTGCCGTACTCCGGCCGGTCCGGCTGCTCCGCCTGCTCGGTCCGCCCTGGCTGTTCCGTCCGCTCCGTCCGCCCTGGCTGCTCCGAGTGCTCCGGCGCCGCGTGCGCCGCCGGGCCGGGGTCCGCCGGGCGCGCCTGCTGCGGGATGTAGGCGGTCTGCTCGGCGGCCCGGTGCTGCTGCCCGCCGGCCGCGGTGCGGCCGTAGGCGTCGTACGGCGCCTGCTGCCCGGCACCGCCCTGGTGGCCCGTGCCGTAGGGGTCGTACGCGCCGGGGTACCCCGCGTGGCCGGGGGCGTGGTGGCCGGGGGTCTCGTAGGAGGACGGGTACGGCTCCTGCGTCCCGTACTGCGACTGGGACTGCGACTGCGACTGCGGGTAATGCTGCGGCGGCGGGTAGGGGCCGGCGGGATCGCTGTAGGAGGCCGGGCCGCCGGGCTGCTGACCGCCGTCCGCCGCGTACGGGTCGTCACCCTGGCCCCGGTACTGGCCCTGACCCTGGTACTGGCCCTGGTACTGGCCCTGGCCGCTCCGGTCCGGGTACGTCTCGTAGCCCTGCTGCGCGGGGACCTGCCGGTAGATGGGCCGGCCGTACTCGTCGTAGCCGACCAGCTCGTACGGGTCGCCGTCGTACCCAGCGTCGTATCGGTCGTTCACCGGTGCCCCTCTCGGCTCACTCGCCGCGGTACAGCTCACGCTTGGCGATGTAGCGCACGACTCCGTCCGGCACCATGTACCAGATGGGGTCGCCCTTGGCGACTCTCGCCCGGCAGTCGGTGGAGGAGATGGCGAGGGCGGGGACCTCGACGAAGGAGACGCCGCCCGCCGGGAGGCCGGGGTCGGTCAGGTGGTGGCCGGGCCGGGTCACGCCGATGAAGTGCGCCAGGGAGAAGAGTTCCTCCGAGTCCCGCCAGGTGAGGATCTGGCCGAGCGCGTCGGCGCCGGTGATGAAGAACAGGTCCGTGTCGGGGTTGAGGGCGCGCAGGTCGCGCAGGGTGTCCACGGTGTAGGTGGGGCCGCCGCGGTCGATGTCGATGCGGCTGACGGAGAACTGCGGGTTCTCCGCGGTCGCGATGACCGTCATCAGGTAGCGGTCCTCGGCGGTGGAGACCTTGCGGTGGGACTTCTGCCAGGGCTGGCCGGTGGGGACGAACACCACCTCGTCCAGGTGGAACTGCGCGGCGACCTCGCTGGCCGCCACGAGGTGCCCGTGGTGGACCGGGTCGAACGTTCCGCCCATGACGCCCAGGCGGCGCTTGCCCGAGACCGAGGGGCCGTTGCCGGGCCCGTACCGCTCGGGGTGGTTCACCGCGTCACTCACCGGACCGGTAGGCATGTCCTGCTCTCCCATGCGTGCAGACCCTACCGGCCCGGCCTGCGGGCTCCGTCCGGGCCGGGCTCAGCGGTCGCGGTTGAAGCGGGTGGTGACCCAGAGCAGGAGCAGCAGCACGATGAACGCGCCGCCGCCGGTCACCGCGGGGTTGAGGCTGTCGTGGTGGCCGCCCTCGGCCTCGGCGAGGTTGACCAACTGGGCAGCGGTGTTGTGCAGGCTCATCTTCGGCAGACCTATCCGGGTGTGGGCGGGATAAAGATGCCCGCCCATCGTAAGCGTCCGCCTGCGGACCGCTCACGCCGACTCCACCGTCACGGCCCGCCGCACGGGGCCGGGGCGGCCGGGTGCGCGCGGGCGGGAACCTTCCGGCGGGGTCAGTCGTCGTTGCGTTTGTAGCCGCGCAGCAGGAACCAGCCGGTGAGCACACAGCCCAGCACCATGACGACCAGGACGACGCGGAGCAGGTAGCCGCTGCCTCCCTGGTGGTGCTGGACGGCGGCGCTCGCGGCCTCGGTGAGCCGAACGGCTGCGGGGTAGTGCTCCATGGCGTGGACTCCTTCGCTGTACTGCCCGTCCACGGTATCGCCGCCCAGGGCGGCCTCCGCGTCGGGGGCACCCGGGGCACCACAGACTCGCATGGGGGATGGATTCAGATGTCCGACGACGGCCACGAGCAAGACGGGCACGAGCGGCTGCCCGGCCGGCAGCGCACGCGCTTCCCGGGGATCTCCTCACGTGCCTACGAGCACCCGGCCGACCGCTCCGCCCTGGTCGCGCTGCGCAAGCTGACCGGATTCGACACGGTGTTCAAGGCCCTGAGCGGCCTGCTGCCCGAGCGCAGCCTGCGGTTGCTGTTCCTGTCCGACTCGGTGCGCGTCTCCGACCAGCAGTTCGCCCATCTGCACCACATGCTGCTGGACGCCTGCCACATCCTGGACCTGGAGAAGGTCCCGCCGATGTACGTCAACCAGGACCCGCAGCCCAACGCGATGTGCATCGGCCTGGACGAGCCGATCATCGTGGTGACCACCGGCCTGGTCGAACTGCTCGACGAGGAGGAGATGCGGGCGGTCGTCGGCCACGAGGTGGGCCACGCGCTGTCCGGCCACGCGGTGTACCGCACGATCCTGCTGTTCCTGACCAGCCTGGCCGTCCGGGTGGCCTGGATCCCGCTGGGCAACATCGCGATCATGGCGATCGTCACGGCGCTGCGCGAGTGGTTCCGCAAGTCGGAGCTGTCCGCGGACCGGGCGGGCCTGCTGGTCGGGCAGGACGTACGGGCCTCGATGCGCGGCCTGATGAAGCTCGCCGGCGGCAACCACCTGCACGAGATGAACGTGGACTCCTTCCTCGCGCAGGCCGAGGAGTACGAGGAGGCGGGCGACCTGCGCGACTCCGTGCTGAAGATCCTGAACGTGCTGCCGCGCACGCATCCCTTCGCCACCGTGCGGGCGGCCGAGCTGAAGAAGTGGGCCGCCTCCCGCGACCACCAGCGGATCATGGACGGTCACTACCCGCGGCGCACCGGGGACAAGGACACCTCGGTCGGTGACTCCTTCCGCGAGTCGGCGGCGCATTACGCGAGCCATGTGAAGAACTCCAAGGACCCGCTGATGAAGCTGGTCACCGACATCGCGGGCGGGGCGGGCGACCTGGGCGACCGGGTCCGGCGCGGCTTCGGCGGCTTCACGGGGACCGGGTCCGGCAAGGGGGCCCGGTCGGAGGAGGGCTCGAAGGACGGCTCCAAGGACGGCTCCGAGGGAGACTCGGCGGGCGGCCCGACGGGCGGTGGCAAGGGCGGGGAGCCGTCCGGGGGCGCCCCGGACCGCGACGCGGACTGAGCCGCACGTCCGTGGCGCGCGAAGCGACCGCACGCCCGTGGCGCACGCCGTAACGCGCGGGCCGACCGCACGCCCGTAGCGCGCCCGGACCGACCGCACGCCCGCCGCACGCCCGCACCGGGCCCGCTCCCCTGGCCTGCCCCCCCGGGCCCGCTCCTCGGTGCCGGGCGCGGGCCGGGCGTCACACCGCCGGCTGGGCGCCCGGTGCCAGGGACCCGCACACGGCCGCCGTGCCGCCCGGCGCGTACGGGTCGGTGCCGGGCGGGCCGCCCGCGGGGGCGCCCTGTCCGGCGAGCAGTGGCCGGAAGCGGCCCGAGGGGTCCTCGGCGCACGCCAGCGGACCGGCCTGGACGGTCGCGGTGGCCAACTGGAGCCGGTGCAGCCGTAGATCGTCCTGGTCGAAGCGGAACCGCAGCTCGCGCCGGACGGTGAACAGCGAGGCGGGCGCCGCCGCGGCGGAGCGGGCCGGCTGGAGCGCGTACACCAGGACGGGGTCCGCGGTGACCTCCAGGGCGGCGGGGTCGGACTCGGTGGCCCGCAGGGTGCCCCGGACGCGGATCTCGGGGTCGGCCAGCCGGACCCGGCCCGTGTCGAGGCGGACGAGCCAGCCGGTGAGCGCGTGCCGGCCGTCGGCGGCCGGGTGGGCGAGGCTCCGGTCGAACTGGTCGAGCTGGCCCGCGTCCAGCAGCGACCGCACCGTGCCGGTGTCGGTGCCGTCGAGCACCGCCGGGTCCAGGGAGGACGCCACGATGTACTCCTTCGCCCGGAGCAGTGCCTCGGTGACCTGCCCGTCCGTGAAGTGGGCGGTGCCCCGGTGCTCGGGCAGCGGGATGCCGTTCGCGCCGGTGGCGAAGCGGGCGGCCGGGCTGTGCGCGTACAGGGCGGCGGGGTCGGCGGCCCCGGGCACCCGGCCGCGCGGGGCGAGCGGGACGACCGTGGTCCGCAGTTCCTCGGCCGGCGGCTGCGCCAAGGGCGCCCGGTAGGGGCTGCGGACGCCCAGGTAGACCGCGGTGGCGAAGGCCAGCGCGATCAGCAGCACGAGGAACAGCGCCTGCCGGGGCAGTCCGCCGCGCAGTGTGGGGCGGCGGCGGACGGCGGGGGTGTGGTCGGTCATGCGCTCGCGCGCGGAGTACTCCTGGAGGCGGGCAGCCCGGACGAACGACTCGTCGAAGACGACGGACCGGTATTCGTCCTCCGCGCCTGACGGGGAGCCCTCGGGTGTCCCTCCAGGCGGGTCTGCAGGCCCTCCCATACTTTCAGGGTAGGTCGCGCGGAGCGCCGGTAAACGCGCGGCCCCGGCCAAGTCTGTCAGGTCCCCACCAACGCTGGCGGGAGGCGCTCAGGGCGTGCGCGGAACGGCCGGAACAGGTGGCCGGGAGGGGCCGGCCGAGGCGGAGGGGGCGGTGCCGCCCTGCTCCAGGCCGGTCGAGGCGGGCGGCGGTGCCTGGTCCCGGCTGCCGGAGGAGCCGCCGCCCCGGTAGACCGCGGCGAAGGCCAGCGCGACCATGCCGATGCCCATCACGACGGCGAGCACCCAGGCGACGGGGCGGTGCCAGCGCACCTGCCGGCCGAACGCGCCGGGCATGCCGTGGCGGCCCTCGAAGAGGCCGGGGCCGTCCAGGCCGTCGAGGCCGGGATCGGCGCCGAAGCGGTGCCGGTCGGCGCCGAAGCCGTCCGAGTGGCGCTCGCCCCTGGCGTGGGCGCGGCGGGCCTCGGCCTCGGTCGCCTCGGCTCTGGCCTCGGCGGCGGCGAGCAGGCGTTCGACGGCGGTCGGCTCATGGATCACGGCCGCCCGTACGAAGGCCTCGTCGAAGACCACGGAGGCGAACTCTTCGTCCGACACCCCGCGGTCGTGGTCGTCGTCGGGCTCCCAGCCGTCCGGGAACGGCGTGCCCCCCACGTCCTCCGGCACGGGACCAGAGTAGACCTGGGGGGTCATTTTGGGCAGACGGTACGGAGATTCATCCGCCCGCCGAGACGGCTTTCGGCCGCCCGCCGCAGCCCCTCGGGCAGGGCCCGGGCGGCCCGGTTTCAGCGCCGGATGTGCCCGTCGCCCGTGACGATGTACTTGGTGCTGGTCAACTCGGGCAGGCCCATCGGGCCGCGGGCGTGCAGCTTCTGCGTGGAGATGCCGATCTCCGCGCCGAAGCCGAACTGGCCGCCGTCGGTGAACCGGGTGGAGGCGTTCACGGCGACGGTGGTGGAGTCGACCAGCTGGGTGAAGCGGCGGGCGGCCTGCTGCGAGGTGGTCACGATCGCCTCGGTGTGGCCGGAGGACCACAGCCGGATGTGCGCGACGGCCCGGTCCAGCGAGTCGACGACGGCGGCGGCGATGTCGTACGACAGGTACTCGGTGTCCCAGTCCTCCGGGGTGGCCTCCACGACCGTGGCCCGGGAGTCCTTGGCGTACGCCATGACCCGCTCGTCGGCGTGCACGGTGACCCCGGCCCCGGCGAGCGCGTCCAGGGCGCGCGGCAGGAACTCGGCGGCGATGTCCTGGTGGACCAGGAGGGTCTCGGCCGCGTTGCACACGCTGGGGCGCTGCGCCTTGGAGTTGACCAGGATGTCGACGGCCATGTCGAGGTCGGCCCGCGCGTCGACGTAGACGTGGCAGTTGCCGGTGCCGGTCTCGATCACCGGGACGGTGGACTCGTTGACGACGGTCCGGATCAGGGAGGCGCCGCCGCGCGGGATCAGCACGTCGACCAGGCCGCGGGCGCGCATCAGCTCGCGTACGCTCTCGCGGCCCTCGCCGGGCACCAGCTGGACGGCGTCTGCGGGCAGCCCGGCGCCGCCGACCGCGTCCCGGATCACCCGGACCAGGGCGGTGTTCGAGGCGTAGGCGGAGGCCGAGCCGCGCAGCAGCACGGCGTTGCCGGACTTCAGGCACAGGGCGGCGGCGTCCACGGTGACGTTGGGCCGGGCCTCGTAGATGATGCCGACCACGCCGAGCGGGACGCGGACCTGGCGCAGGTCCAGGCCGTTGGGGAGGGTGGAGCCGCGGACCACCTCGCCGACCGGGTCGGGCAGCGCGGCCACGTCGCGCACGTCGGCGGCGATGGCGCGCACCCGCTCCGGGGTGAGGGTGAGCCGGTCCACGACGGTCTCGCCGGTGCCGGCCGCGCGGGCCTTGGCGACGTCCTCGGCGTTGGCCTCGACGATCTCGGCGGTCCGCACCTCCAGGGCGTCCGCGACGGCGAGCAGCGCGTCGTCCTTCTCGGCGCGCGGCAGCGGCGCGAGGTCGGCGGCTGCGGCCTTGGCCCGGTAGGCGGCCTGGGCGACCGGGGACATCGAGTCGTACGGCGAGAGCGTGGTCATGGGGGCAGCGTAGTGCTCCCGGCCAGGGCGTTCACGCGCCGTTCCACACCGCGAGACACATCCGGACGGGGCTCGCGATCCGGGTCAGAAGGGGTGGACGCCGACCGGGGTGGCGGGCGGCGGGCCGTAGCCCTCGGCCAGCCGCTGGTGGTAGGTCTCGCGGTCGATGACCTCCAGGCCGACGATCTCCCAGGGCGGCAGCCGGGCGCTCTGCCGGTGCTCGCCCCACAGGCGCAGGGCGACGGCCGCCGCGTCGTGCAGGTCGCGGGCCTCCTCCCAGTAGCGGATCTCGGCGTGGTCGTCGGCGTAGCGGCTGGTCAGCAGGAAGGGGTGGTCGTGGGCGAGCTGCTCCAGACCGCGCCGGACCTCCTGGAGCGGGGCCTCGGCGCCGGAGACCCGCAGCGTGATGTGCCACAGCCGGGGCAGGTCCGCCGGTGCTGCGCCCCCGTCGTGCGCCGGGGCCGCCCGGTGCTCCCGTCCGCGCTCCCGCGTCCCGTGCTCCTTGGCGTACCGGTCGCCGGCGGCCACGCTGGTCAGAGCGCGCTCCTCGCCGGCCGCACGGGAGGGGGACCCGCCGGCACCACCGCGGGACGCCGACGCCCCAGGGCGTACTCGTCTCACGACGGCCTCCTTTTCCCCGTGCTCATGCGGAATGTGTCCCTGGGACAAAGTGCAGCAGGCCGTACGGCTCCATGGGGCGGTTTTGCGGAACGTCCCCCACCATCAGGGACCCGGCAGCCGGACGTATCGGGCCATTACGGCTCCAGGAGCACCAGATCGTCCCTGTGTACGACCTCGCGTTCGTACGCCGGTCCCAGCTCGCGGGCGAGTTCCCGGGTGGAGCGGCCGATCAGCCGGGGGATCTCGCGGGCGTCGAAGTTGACCAGGCCGCGGGCGACCGCGTGCCCGGCCGCGTCCCGCAGCTCGACCGGGTCGCCCGCGGTGAAGTCGCCCTCGACGGCGGCGATGCCGGCCGGCAGCAGCGAGGTGCGGCGCTCGACGACCGCGCGCACCGCGCCGTCGTCGAGGGTGAGCGAGCCCTGCGGGGCGGAGGCGTGCTGGAGCCACAGCAGCCGGCCGGCGGAGCGCTTGCCGGTGGGGTGGAAGTGGGTGCCGGTGTCGCGGCCGGCGAGGGCGTCGGCGGCGTGCACCGCGCTGGTGAGCACCACGGGGATGCCGGCGGCGGCCGCGATCCTGGCGGCCTCGACCTTGGTGACCATGCCGCCGGTGCCGACGCCTGCCTTGCCCGCGCTGCCGATCTCGACGCCCGCCAGGTCGGCCGGTGCGCGCACCTCGGCGATCCGGGAGGTGCCGGGCCTGCTCGGGTCGCCGTCGTAGACGCCGTCCACGTCGGAGAGCAGCACCAGAAGGTCGGCGTGGACGAGGTGGGCGACGAGGGCGGCGAGGCGGTCGTTGTCGCCGAAGCGGATCTCGTCGGTGGCGACCGTGTCGTTCTCGTTGACGATCGGCAGGGCGCCCATCGCGAGCAGCTTGTCCAGGGTGCGGGAGGCGTTGCGGTGGTGGGCGCGGCGGCTGGTGTCGTCGCCGGTCAGCAGGATCTGGCCGACGCGGACGCCGTAGCGGGCGAAGGACGCGGTGTAGCGGGCGACCAGCAGGCCCTGGCCGACGCTGGCGGCGGCCTGCTGGCGGGCGAGGTCCTTGGGGCGGCGGCGCAGGCCCAGCGGGGCGAGTCCGGCGGCGATGGCGCCGGAGGAGACCAGGACGATCTCCTTGTCCCCCTGGCCGCGGCTCTTGGCGAGGACGTCCACGAGGGCGTCCACCCGGTCGGCGTCCAGGCCGCCGGAGGCCGTGGTCAGCGAGGAGGAGCCCACCTTCACGACGATCCTGCGGGCCCGCGTCACGTCCTGCCTTGCCACTGTCACCTGCGTCGTCCTCACTCGGCCGTCCCTGGCGCCGCGTGCTCTCCCGCGCGGCGACGCGGCCAATCTACGGGAGGGCGGCGCGGCGGCGCCCGGGTGTTCCGGCGGCTGGACACGGCCCGGCGCCGGGCCGTGTCCAGGGCGCGGGAGGGGTCAGCCGCGCTCGCTGAGCGAGCGGCGGAAGGCCAGGCACTCCTCGTACACCGGCAGCATGCCCGCCGCGCGGGCCTCGGCCAGCGTGGGGCCCTGGGTGTCCTTCGCGGACAGCTCGGGCTCCCCGGAGACCGGCCACTGGACGCCGATGGCCGGATCGAGCGGGTGGATGGTGTGTTCGCGCTGCGGGGCGTAGCCCTCCGAGCACAGGTAGGTGACCGTCGCGTCGTCGGTCAGCGCGCAGAAGCCGTGGCCCAGGCCCTCGGAGAGGTAGACGGCCTTGCGGTCCTGCTCGTCCAGGCGCACGCCCTCCCACTGCCCGAAGGTGGGCGAGCCGACGCGCACGTCCACGATCACGTCGAGCACCGCGCCGCGCACGCAGGTCACGTACTTGGCCTGGCCGGGCGGCACGTCGGCGAAGTGGATGCCGCGCACCACGCCGGCCGCGGAGACGGAGAGGTTGCCCTGCTTGAGGTCGAGCGGGTGGCCGACCGTCTGGGCCATCAGGTCGGCCTTGTACCACTCCAGGAAGAGGCCGCGGGCGTCGCCGTGCTGCTGCGGCACGAACTCCCAGGCGCCTTCTATCCCCAGGGGGTTGACCTTCATCGAACGGTTCCGTCCTTCCTCATGCCTCGTGGGCCAGCAGGTCGAGGAGGTAGTCGCCGTAGCCGCTCTTGGTGAGCGGCTCGGCCAGGGCGCGCAGCCGCGTGTGGTCGATGAACCCGGCGCGCCAGGCGGCCTCCTCGACGCAGCCGATCTTCATGCCCTGGCGTTCCTCGACCACGCGCACGTACTCGGAGGCCTGGACGAGCGACTGGAAGGTACCGGTGTCCAGCCAGACGGTGCCGCGGTCCAGGACCGAGACCTGGAGTTCGCCGCGCTCCAGGTAGTGCTGGTTGACGTCGGTGATCTCCAGCTCGCCGCGGGCGCTCGGCTTGAGGTTCCGGGCGATCTCGACCACGCGGCTGTCGTAGAAGTACAGGCCCGGCACCGCGTAGCGGGACTTGGGCTGCTTGGGCTTCTCCTCGATGGAGCGGGCGCGGCCCTGCTCGTCGAAGTCGACGACGCCGTAGGCGGTCGGGTCGGAGACGGCGTGCGCGAAGACGACACCGCCCTCGGGCTCGCGGTACTTGGCGAGCTGCCGGTCGAGGCCGACGCCGTGGAAGATGTTGTCGCCGAGGATCAGCGCGACGGGCTCGTCGCCGATGAAGTCCTCGCCGATGACGAACGCCTCGGCGATGCCGTTGGGGTTGTCCTGCGTGGCGAACTCGATGTTCATGCCGAGGCCGGAGCCGTCGCCCAGCAGCCTCTCGAACTGGGGGCGTTCGTCGGGGCCGGTGATGACCAGGACGTCCTGGATGCCCGCCATCACGAGGGTGGACAGGGGGTAATAGATCATCGGCTTGTCGAAGACCGGCATCAGCTGCTTCGACACGGCCCGTGTGATCGGCCACAGTCGGGAGCCGGTACCACCGGCGAGCACTATTCCACGCATGGAAAGGCACCCTACGGCAGGGCGCGGGCCGCTCTCCCGCCGCCGGGCGTGACAACCACCACTGGCGGGGCCGGGAACCGCCGTGCGACCAGCGGCGGAGCCGTCGCGGCCCGGGGCGCCGGCGGCCGCCGTCCGCCGCGGGGGCGGCCGCCGGGCGGCCGGGCGGGGCCGAGCCCATAGAATGCTGGCTCTTATGAAGATTCTCGTCACCGGCGGCGCCGGGTTCATCGGTTCACAGTTCGTGCGGGCGCTGCTGAGCGGGCAGCTGCCCTCGGGCGAGGGCGCCCAGGTCACCGTCCTGGACAACCTGACCTACTCCGGCAACGAGGAGAACCTCGCGCCGGTGGCGGGCCAGCCCGGGTACGTGTTCGTGCGGGGCGACATCCGCGACCACGCGACGGTCGACGACGCGATGCGCGGCCAGGACGCGGTGGTGCACTTCGCCGCCGAGTCGCACGTGGACCGTTCGATCGCGGACTCCTCGCCGTTCGTGACGACCAATGTGCTGGGCACCCAGGTGCTGCTGGACGCCGCCCGCCGGCACGGTGTGGGCCGGTTCGTGCACGTCTCCACGGACGAGGTGTACGGCTCGATCGCCGAGGGTTCCTGGACCGAGGACTGGCCGCTGGCGCCGAACTCGCCGTACTCGGCCTCCAAGGCCGGCTCGGACCTGCTGGCGCTGTCGTACCACCGCACGCACGGCATGGACGTCGTGGTGACCCGCTGCTCCAACAACTACGGGCAGTACCACTTCCCCGAGAAGATGATCCCGCTGTTCACCACCAACCTGCTGGACGGCAGGAAGGTGCCGCTGTACGGCGAGGGCCTGAACGTGCGGGACTGGCTGCACGTCTCCGACCACTGCCGGGGCATCGAGATGGTGCTGCGCGGCGGCCGGGCGGGCGAGATCTATCACATCGGCGGCGGCACCGAGGTCACCAACAAGGAGCTGACCGGGCTGCTGCTCGACGCGTGCGGCGCGGGCTGGGACATGGTCGAGCACGTCGCCGACCGCAAGGGCCACGACCTGCGCTACTCCCTGTCGATCGCCAAGATCCAGGAGGAGCTGGGCTACACGCCGCTCGTCACCTTCGAGCAGGGCCTGGCCGACACCGTGCGGTGGTACCGCGACAACCGCGCCTGGTGGGAGCCGCTCAAGGCGAAGGCGGCGCTTCCGGCATGACGCGCTGGCTGATAACCGGCGCGGGCGGCATGCTCGGCCGTGACCTCACCGAGGTCCTCACCGGCCGCGGGGAGCAGGCCGTCACCGCGGCGACCCGCAAGGAACTGGACGTCACCGACGCCGCCGCGGTGCGCGCGGCCGTGGCCGGCCACGACATCGTGGTGAACGCGGCCGCGTGGACCGACGTGGACGGCGCCGAGGCCGAGGAGGCCGCGGCGACCCGGATCAACGGCGAGGGCCCGCGGGTGCTGGCCGAGGCGTGCGCCGCCCACGGCGCGGTGCTGGTCCAGGTCTCCACCGACTACGTCTTCCCGGGCGACGCCGCCGAGCCGTACCCGCACGACGCCCCGCTCTCGCCGGTCAACGCCTACGGGCGCGGCAAGCTGGCGGGCGAGCGCGCGGTGGCCGAGCTGCTGCCCGAACGCGGCTATGTGGTGCGCACGGCGTGGCTGTACGGCGCGCACGGGCGCAACTTCGTCGCCACCATGCTGGACCTGGCCACCCGGCGGGAGACCGTGGACGTGGTCGACGACCAGCGCGGCCAGCCGACCTGGACGGTCGCGCTCGCCCGCCAGCTCGCCGAGCTGGGCGAGGCGGCGCTCGCGGGCCGGGCCCCGGCGGGTGTCTACCACGGCACCGCGTCCGGCACCGGCACGTGGTGCGACCTGGCGCGGGCCGCGTTCGAGCTGACCGGCCTGGACCCCGCGCGGGTGCGGCCGACCACCTCGGACAAGTTCGTCCGGCCGGCCCCGCGCCCGTCGTACAGCGTGCTCGCGCACGACCGGTGGGCCGAGGCGGGCGTGCCCGTCCAGCCGCACTGGCGCGACCAGCTCGCGGCGGCCCTCCAGGTGATCGCTCCCCAGGGGCGGCCGAGCGCGTGAGCCTCCTGGACCGCATCAGCACCGCGCTGCCGCGGGGCACGGCGTCGGTGGGCGCCGGCACCGCGGTGCTCGGCGCCGCCAGTTACGTCCATCTCGCGGCGGCGGGCCACACGCTCGCCGTCGACGACATGGCGAGCTTCTCGGTCCTGTGGACCGTGGTCAACTCCATCGGCCTGGGCCTGTTCTTCCCGGTCGAGCAGGAGATCACCCGGCTCGTGGCGGGCCGCACGGTGCGCGGCGACGGCGTGGCGCCGGTGCTGCGGCGCGGCATGGCGCTGTCCGTGGGGCTGCTCGCGCTGGTGTGCGTGCCGCTCGCGGTGTTCGCCCAGCCGCTCGCGAACGTGTTCTTCCACGGCGACCCGCATCTGGTCCTCGCCCTCGGCGGGGCGCTCACGGGGCTGGCGGTGGCGTACGTCACCCGGGGTGTGCTCGCCGGGCTCGGGCGGTTCCAGGCGTACGGGCTGCAGCTGGGCCTGGACGGCGGGCTGCGCATCGTGCTGTCGGGGGCGCTCGCGGTGGCCGGGGTGCACTCGGTGTTCGCCTTCGCGGCGGTGCTCACGGTGGCCCCGCTGCTGGCCATGGCCGCCACGCTCGCGCCGGTGCGGCGGGGCTCGCGGCCCGGGTCGCACGCGCGGTGGCGCGACCTGATGGAACACCTGGGGCTGCTGGTCGGCTCGACGCTGCTGGCCCAACTCCTGGTGAACATCGCGGTGCTCAGCACCAAGGTGATCGCCACCGACGAGGACGCGCTGGTCGCGGCGCTGTTGTCGGCGCTGGTCCTGGCCCGGGTGCCGCTGTTCGTGTTCGGCGCGTTCCAAGTGTCGCTGCTGGCCGGACTGTCGGCGGCGGAGGCCGAGGGCGACACCCACGGCTACCGGCGGCTGCTGCTGCGCGCGACCTCCATCACAGCGGGACTCGGTGTGGCGGGCGGTATCGGCGCGGTGGTGCTGGGGCCCGCGATGCTGCCGGCGGTCTTCGGGGCGCCGGACGTGCTGGGCGCCGCCGACTTCGCCTGGCTCTCGCTCGGTACGACTCTGTACATGCTGACCATGGTGCTGGGGCAGGCGCTGATGACGAGCGGCGCGGCGCGGATGCAGCTGGTGGCCTGGATCGTGGGCACGGTGGTGCTGGTGGCGGTCACCGCCACCCCCCTGGAACTGCGTACCAGAGTCGAGTTGGCGTACACCGCGGGGTCCTTCGCGGTGGCCACCTGTATGACATTCGTTCTTCGCGCTCGTGTAAGCTGCCGCTCTGTGCGCTCATAGGATGATCGCCACTCCATCACCCTCCGACGGCAGCACGACGGACAGTGGAGTGCAGTCCGGCGGCCTCACTCAGCGGCCGTCCGCCCTTGGTACACCCCTGGAAGAGTAGACAGGCCCTTTCCATGAGTCGTCCGATACATCGGAGTGCGGCGTGAAGTTGTGGATGCTGACTTCGGTCACCGGAGTCTTCCTCGTCGCGTGCATCGTCGAGCTGCTGCGCCGCCGCAAGCTCAAGGAGAAGTACGCCTTCCTCTGGGTGCTCACCGGACTGGTGATCATTCCTCTCGGTTTCTTCCCGTCCGGCCTGGACTCGGTCGCCCGCCTGGTGGGCGTCCGCTCCGGCGTCAGTCTCATCCTGTTCCTCAGCGTGGCGTTCCTCTTCATCGTCTGCCTCCAGCTGAGCTGGGAGGTCGGGCACCTGGAGGAGGAGGGCCGGACGCTCTCCGAGGAAGTGGCGCTGCTCCGCGTCGACGTCCAGGAACTGAGGGGCCGGCTGGCGGAGCAGGAGACCCCGGTCACATCCGTCGAGCAGGGGGTAGGGAAATGATCGACGGCAAGCGTGTGCTGATCATCATGCCCGCGTGGAACGAGGCGGACGGCGTCGCCGACGTCATCAAAGAGGTCCACACCACGCTTCCGGGCGTGGACGTCCTGGTCGTGGACGACGGCTCCGCCGACGACACCGCGACCGTCGCCCGGGGCGCCGGCGCGACCGTGATGAAGCTGCCGTACAACCTCGGGGTGGGCGGCGCGATGCGGGCCGGCTACAAGTACGCCTACGACCGCGGCTACGACGTGGCCATCCAGGTCGACGCCGACGGCCAGCACGACCCGCGCAACGTGCCCGAGCTGCTGGCCCGGCTCGACGGGGACGCCGACCTCGTCATGGGCGCCCGGTTCGCCGGCACCGGCGAGTACGAGGCCCGCGGCCCGCGCCGCTGGGCGATGCTGGTGCTCGCCTTCTGGCTCTCGCGCATGGCCCGCACCAGGCTCACCGACGTCACCTCCGGCTTCCGCGCCTGCGGCCGCGACCTGATCGACGTGTTCGCCCACTGGTACCCGGTCGAGTACCTCGGGGACACCGTGGAGTCCACGATCACCGTGATACGCGCCGGCTACCGCGTCGAGCAGGTCCCCGTGGCGATGCGCCCGCGGACCACCGGCACCCCGAGCCAGTCGCCGCTGAAGGCCACCCTGTACCTGGGCCGCATAGGCATGATCCTGCTGCTCGCCTTCAGCCGCAGCGCCTCGCTGAGCCCGGTGCGGAAGGGGAAGTAGGACCGGTGCAGACCCTCGACATCATGCTCCCGCACTACGGCGACACCGCCCTGATGCAGGCCGCCGTGACCAGCGTGCTGGACCAGACCGACAAGGACTGGCGGCTCACGGTCGTGGACGACGGCCGCGAGGAGGGCGTACCGGAGTGGTTCGCCGCCCTCGGCGACAGCAGGGTCCGCTACCAGCGCAACGAACAGAACCTGGGCATCACCCGCAACTTCCGCAAGTGCGTCGAGCTGGTCGAGTCGACGCACTTCACCATGCTCGGCAGCGACGACCTGCTGCTGCCGACCTATGTCGAGACGATCCGCGCGGCCGTCGAGGCCGAACCGGACGCGGCCATCTACCAGCCGGGCGTCGAGGTCATCGACGAGCACGGCAACGCCTCCACCACGCTGGGCGACGAGGTCAAGCGCCGGCTGTACGCGCCGAAGAACGACGGCCGCCGGCTGGTGCTCTCCGGCGAGCCGCTGGCCGCGAACCTGCTCGGCGGCAACTGGCTGTACTTCCCCTCGATCTGCTGGCGCACCGACGCCGTCCGGGCGGTCAACTTCCGCGAGGACCTCTCGGTCATCCAGGACCTGGCCCTGATCATCGAGCTGGTCCGGCGCGGCGAGAAGCTCGTCGTCGACCCCGCGCCCGCCTTCCGCTACCGCCGCCACTCGGGCAGCCTGTCCTCGGCCGAGGCCGTCACCGGCGCCCGTTTCGGCGAGGCGGTGCGGTTCTTCCACGAGATCGCCGACGAACTCGACCGGCACGGCTGGCCCAAGGCCGCCCGCTCCGCCCGCCGGCACCTGTCCATGCGGCTGCACGCCCTGACGATGCTTCCCGGGGCGCTGCGCCAGCGCCGGTCGAAGACCATCCGCACGCTCCTCGGCTACGCCCTGTCCACGAGTCAGCGCTGACCCGGCCGCCACCCCCCTGTCTCCCACATCAGATTCCACGGTATTTGAGATGACACAGACGCAATCCCCTTCCGGCTCCGGCGCACCCCTGTTCAGCATCATCGTTCCGACCTACAAGGTGCAGGCGTTCCTGCGGGACTGCCTGGACTCGGTGCTGGAGCAGTCCTTCCAGGACTACGAACTCCTGGTCGTCAACGACTGCTCCCCGGACGGTTGCGGCGAGATCATCGATGACTACGCCAAGGCCGACCCGCGCGTCGTGGCGATGCACCTGGAGCAGAACGTCGGACTCGGGCGGGCCCGCAACGCCGGCATGGCCCGCGCCAAGGGCACCTACCTGCTCTTCCTCGACAGCGACGACACGCTGCTGCCCGGCTCGCTGCAGGCCATGGCCCAGCGCATAGCGCAGACCGGCAACCCCGATCTGGTGGTGTTCGACTACTCGCGCACCCACTGGGACGGCCGCATCACGCCGAACTCGCGTGCGGATGTGCTGGCCAAGGCCCCCCGCGGCACCTTCACGCTCAAGGACCATCCGGAGCTGCTCAACCTGCTCCAGGTCGCGTGGAACAAGGCGTACCGCCGGGACTTCGTCGAGCAGTGGGGCTTCGAGTACCCCTCGGGCTACTACGAGGACACCCCCTGGACCTACCCGGTGCTGATCGCCGCGGAGACCATCGCGGTGCTCGACCGGGTCTGCGTCTACTACCGCCAGCGGCGCCAGGGCAGCATCCTGCACTCCACCAGCCGCAAGCACTTCGACGTGTTCGACCAGTACGACCTGGTCTTCCGGTTCCTCGCGGACAATCCGGAGTTCGCCCAGTGGCAGGGCGTGCTGTACGAGCGGATGATCAACCACATCCGGGTGGTCGACTCCTCCCCCGGCCGGCTCCCCGACGACGCGCGCGCGGAGTTCCGCGAGCGCTGGACCGAGGCCGACCGCCGCCACCGCCCGCAGGGCCACATGGCGGTGAAGTCCAAGGGCGAGATGATCCCGGCCAAGCACTGGAACAAGGCCCGTGAGGCGGCCCGCTCGCTCAAGCGCACC
This sequence comes from Streptomyces sp. NPDC047017, assembly GCF_040644175.1. Classification (NCBI taxonomy): domain Bacteria; kingdom Bacillati; phylum Actinomycetota; class Actinomycetes; order Kitasatosporales; family Streptomycetaceae; genus Streptomyces; species Streptomyces sp. NPDC047017. Next base: position 138,718 of record NZ_JBEYVW010000020.1, read on the forward strand.
AAGTCGGTGCCGGTCCGGCTGAAGAAGAAGCTGCGCAAGCGCGTGCTGCAGGCGTACTACCGCGCCCAGCGGATGCTGCCGGTGCAGAAGGACGTCGCGGTGTTCTCGGCGTACTGGAACGGCTCGTACTCCTGCAACCCGGCCGCGATCCACGAGAAGACGAAGGAACTCGCGCCCGGCATGAAGGCGGTGTGGGTCCTCAAGGACGAGGCCACCAGCCGGCCGCCCAAGGGCACGACCACCGTGCACCCGGGCTCGCTGGGCTTCTGGAAGGCCATGGCGCGCGGCAAGTACTTCGTCAACAACGTCAACCTGCCGCAGTCCGTGGTCAAGCGCCCCGGCCAGGTCCACGTCCAGACGCACCACGGCACCCCGCTCAAGCGCATGGGCGTCGACCTGGCGGAGTACCCGGTCGGCCGGCGCGGCATGAACCTGCCGCGCCTGATGGAGCGCGTGGACCGCTGGGACTACAGCCTCACGTCCAACAGCTTCTCCACCGCCGTCTGGGACCGCGCCTACCCGTCGTACTACGAGCGTCTCGAATACGGCTACCCGCGCAACGACCAGCTGGTCAACGCGACGGCGGCGGACGTGGCCGCGGCCCGCGAGAAGCTCGGTGTGGCCGAGGACACCAAGGTGATCCTCTACGCGCCCACGCACCGCGACTACCACGAGCTGCCCAAGCAGATGCTGGACCTGGAGACGTTCGCCGAGGCCGTCGGCAGCGACTTCACCGTCCTGGTGCGCGCGCACTACTTCTACGGCCAGGGCCTGCTGGCCACCGGGACCAGCGGCAGCGCCCGGCTCGTCGACGTCAGCGCGTACCCCTCGGTCGAGGAGCTGTACCTGGCCTCCGACTGCCTGCTCACCGACTACTCCTCGGTGATGTTCGACTACGCCAACCTCGACCGGCCGGTCGTGATCTACGCGAACGACTGGGAGATCTACCGCGCCACCCGCGGCACCTACTTCGATGTCACCGTCGACTCCCCCGGCCTGACCGTGCGGGACGAGGCGGAGCTGCTGGACGTCTTCGTCTCCGGCCGCTGGAAGGGCGCCGAGTCGGACACGGCCCGGGCCGCGTTCCGGGCGAAGTTCTGTGAGTTCGACGACGGCCGGGCGGCCGAGCGCGTGGTGCGCAAGGTGTTCCTCGGGCAGGACGAGGTCCCGCCGGTCCTGCCGATCGGGGAGCGTCCCGTGCCGCCGCGCCCGGCGCGGCAGGAGCGGCCCGAGGTGCCCCGCCCCCGTGACCGTGAGACCGTCTGAACCCATTAGTCTGTTCGTCCGACTGATCCGACCTCCATCCCCGAACCGCAGCGGAGCCGCGTTGAAACTCCCGCGCAACGCCTTTCTCAGCAAGCAGTGGCAGAGAATCCCGCCCCAGCGCCGACTGCCCGTGGCGGTCTACGCGACGACGCAGATTCTCTTCCTGCTGTGGTGGGCCGCGTTCTTCCCCGGTGCGCTGAGCTACGACTCGATCACGTACATCTGGCACGTCACCACGGGCCCCTGGGAGTCGAACCACTCCGTGGTCTACGACTCGCTGGTGTGGGTGACGCTGAACACCACCGGTGATGTCTGGCTGCTGACCCTGGCCCAGATCGTCGCCACGTCGGCGGTGCTCGCCTACTGCTCCGTGGCGCTGCGGGAGTGGGGTGTGCGGCAGCGGTGGGCGGCCGTCGCGGCAGTGGTGCCGGCGCTGGCCCCGCCGCTGGCCGTCTTCGTCATCTTCGTGTGGAAGGACGTGCCGTTCGTCATCGGCGGCATCCTGGCCTTCGGCGCGGCGGCCCGCCTCGCGGCGCGCCGCGCCCGGGGCCGGCAGGCCGTCCGCGACCGGGTCTTCTACCGCACCGTCGGGCTGCTCTTCCTGGGCTTCCTGATGCTCGCGGTCTTCCGCAACAACGGCCTGCTGGTCGCCGTGGTGGCCGCGCCGATCCTGCTGATAGCCCTGCCGTCGATGCGGAAGTGGATCCTGGCCGCGACGGCCGTACCAGTGATGATCATGATGCTGCTGAGCACCGTGGTCTACCCGGCGGCCGGCATCAAGACCCCGCCGAAGGACGCCGTCTACGCCTTCTTCTACGCGGACATCGCGGTCGCCTACAAGGAGCACCCGGGCTACTTCACCAAGGCCGACAAGAAGCTGATGGCCGACGTGGCTCCGCTGTCCCACTGGGGGGGCCGGGCCGGCAACTGCTACGACGCCGACTGGGCCATGGAACCGCCGATGAACCGCACGGAGGCGGCGCGGCGCAACGACGAGCTGATGGCGCTGTGGACGCGGGTCCTCAAGCGGACCCCGGACCTCGTCATCGGGGCCCGGGTGTGCCGGGCGCACATCGCGTGGTCGGTCTTCCCGGGCCCGAAGAGCCTCAAGGGCGACACGCTGCTGAGCGACCCGAAGACGTCGAAGACCCTCTTCAGCTACCTGGAGTGGAACGACGACATCAAGCACAGCAAGTACGTGCCCAAGCTCAAGATCCGCCCGCTGTCCCAGCCGCTGCACCAGGTCGCCGACTTCTCGTGGCGGGCGTTCAAGGTGCCGCAGCTCCAGTGGCTGTTCTTCCGCGGGGCGACGTGGTGCTACGCCACGTACCTGATCGTGCTGCTGTACCGCCGCCGTGCCAGGCTCAAGGGCGTCACGGCGCTGCTCTCGGTCACGCTGGGCCTCCAGCTGACCGTGCTGGCGGCGAACCCGGCACCGCTGTGGCGCTACATGATCGGCCCGATCTTCATCGGCGTGCTGACCCTCCCGCTGCTGTGGGCCAAGCCGCGCTTCGGTGAGCAGGACGGCACACAGCCGTCCGAACCCGTGCTGACCCCCAAGCGCGAACCGGACCCCGAACCGGCCCCGGTCGCCTGACGCACCGCTCACCCCGACACCGCGAAAGGGCCCGTTCTCCTCGGCGAGGAGAACGGGCCCTTTCGCATGGCGTCCGGCGACCGTCCTAGAACGGATCGAAGTCGTCGAACTCCTGATCCGACTCGTCCCGCTCCGCCTGACGGTCGCGGCGGCGCTGGGCCGCCGGGCGGGGGGCCTCGAAGCGGTGGTCCTCGCCGCGGCGGCCGAGCATCTCCGCGCCGGCCATCACCGACGGCTCCCAGTCGAAGACGACCGCGTTGTCCTCGGGGCCGATGGCGACGCCGTCGCCGGTGCGGGCGCCGGCCTTCATCAGCTGCTCCTCGACACCGAGGCGGCCGAGCCGGTCGGCGAGGTAGCCGACGGCCTCGTCGTTGTTGAAGTCGGTCTGGCGCACCCAGCGTTCGGGCTTCTCGCCGCGCACCCGGTAGAGGCCGTCCTCCTCGCGGGTGACCGTGAAGCCGGTCTCGTCCACGGCCTTGGGCCGGATGACGATCCGCGTCGCCTCCTCCTTGGGCCGGGCGGCACGCGCCTTCGCGACCAGCTCGGCCAGCGCGAACGACAGCTCCTTGAGGCCGATGTGGGCCACCGCCGACACCTCGAAGACGCGGTAGCCGCGCGCCTCAAGGTCCGGGCGGACCATCTCGGCCAGGTCCTTGCCGTCGGGCACGTCGGTCTTGTTCAGGACGACCAGGCGCGGGCGGTTGTCCAGGCCGCCGTACTGGCGCAGCTCCTCCTCGATGATGTCGAGGTCGGAGAGCGGGTCGCGGTCGGACTCCAGGGTCGCGGTGTCCAGGACGTGCACGAGGACGCTGCAGCGCTCCACGTGGCGCAGGAACTCCAGGCCGAGGCCCTTGCCCTGGCTGGCACCGGGGATCAGGCCCGGCACGTCCGCGACGGTGTAGACGGTCGAACCGGCCGTCACCACGCCCAGGTTGGGCACCAGGGTGGTGAACGGGTAGTCGGCGATCTTCGGCTTGGCCGCGCTGAGCACGGAGATCAGCGAGGACTTGCCGGCGCTCGGGTAGCCCACCAGCGCCACGTCCGCGACGGTCTTCAGCTCCAGGACGATGTCCCCGAGGTCCCCCGGCTCGCCGAGCAGCGCGAAGCCGGGCGCCTTGCGCCGGGCGGAGGCCAGCGCCGCGTTGCCCAGGCCGCCCCGGCCGCCCTGCGCGGCCACGTACGAGGTGCCGTGGCCCACCAGGTCGGCCAGCACATCGCCCGCCGTGTCGAGCACGACCGTGCCGTCCGGCACCGGCAGGACCAGGTCCTCGCCGTCCTTGCCGGAGCGGTTGCCGCCCTCGCCGGGCTTGCCGTTGGTGGCCTTGCGGTGCGGCGAGTGGTGGTAGTCGAGCAGCGTGGTCACGGACTGGTCGACGACGAGGATCACATCGCCGCCGCGCCCGCCGGTGCCGCCGTCCGGGCCGCCCAGCGGCTTGAACTTCTCGCGGTGCACGGAGGCACAGCCGTGGCCTCCGTTACCCGCGGCGACATGCAGTTCGACGCGGTCCACGAAGGTGGTCATGGTGCAGTGCCTCCAGAAACGTACGGATTCGTACCGGGTGTACGAGATGTCTCTTCATCAACGCGCGAAAGGCGGACCCGCTTCCCGACCGGGAAGTGAGGTCCGCCTCGCGCGACGAAAGTTCGGTCGAGACCGTGAATCAGCTGATTCAGGCGACCGGAACGATGTTCACGACCTTGCGGCCACGGTGGGTGCCGAACTCCACCGCACCGGACAGCAGCGCGAACAGGGTGTCGTCCCCGCCGCGGCCGACGCCGGCGCCGGGGTGGAAGTGGGTGCCGCGCTGGCGGACCAGGATCTCACCCGCGTTGACGACCTGACCGCCGAAGCGCTTCACGCCGAGCCGCTGGGCATTGGAGTCGCGACCGTTCCGGGTGGACGATGCGCCCTTCTTGTGTGCCATGTCTCCTCAGTCCTTACTTCGCGGCCGCGGGGATCTCAGTGACCTTGATCGCCGTGTACTGCTGGCGGTGGCCCTGACGACGGCGGTAGCCGGTCTTGTTCTTGTAGCGCAGAATGTCGATCTTCTGCCCCTTGTGGTGGTCCACGACCTCGGCCTGGACCTTGATGCCGGCCAGCACCCACGGGTCGCTGGTCACAGCGTCGCCGTCGACAACGAGCAGGGTCGAGAGCTCGACCGTGTCGCCAACCTTGGCAGTGGAAATCTTGTCAACCTCAACGATGTCGCCGACAGCAACCTTGTGCTGGCGACCACCGCTGCGCACGATGGCGTACACGCGGATCTCACTCTCTCGCTCGGGAAACGGCACCCCCGCAGGCCAGCCGCCCGCGGCGCGGGCGACCTCTCCCGGCCAGCCCGGCCCGGGAGGAAGAGGTTTACGGGGATGTGGCATGTTCGAAGGACACGCCGACGGTCAAGGTTACGGGGCCGTGGCCGAGGGGGTCAAACCGGGCCGGGCCCCGTGGATGTGCCGCTGGTCACGGCCGTCCGGGCCGCCGTGCCGGGGCGCACACGGTGACCGTGTGCGCCCCGGCGGGCGGCTCAGCTCTCGTCGGCCGCCGCGGTCTTCTTCGCCGCCGCCTTCTTGGCGGCCGTGGCCGTCTTGGCGGTCTTGGCCGTCTTCTTGGCGGTCGTCGTCTTCTTCGCCGCGGTCTTCTTGGCCGCCGTCTTCTTCGTGGCGGTGGCGGCCTTCTTCGCGGTGGCCTTCTTGGCGGCCTTGCGGGCCGTCTTCTTGGCCGGAGCGGCCTCCTCGGCGCCCTCCTCGGACCCGGCTTCGGAACCGGCCTCGGCCGGTGCCTCGGCGGCGGGCTCCGCCTCCTGCGCCGCGCCCGACGGGACGACCACGACGGCCGTCTCCTCGGCGGCGGTCGGCGCGGTGGCCTTGCGCACGGCGCGGCGGCGCGGCCGGGCCGGGGCGGCCGGCTCGGCGGCCTCCTCGGCCGGGGCCTGCTCCGCCACCGGTGCCGGGGCCTCCTCGACCTCGGCCCGCGGCGCGGGCTCAGGCTCGGCCGGGGCCGCGGCCGTCTCCGGCACGGTCACCACGGCCGTCTCGGCGCCCGCGGGGGAACCGGCCGGCGCCGACGCCCTGCGGGTCGCGCGGCGGCGGGTACGGCCCTTCGGCGCGGCGTCCTCCACCGGGGCCTCGGCCGGCTCGGCGGCCGCGGCCGGGACCACGGGGTCCTCGGCGGCCACCGGCTCGGCCTGCGCCTCGGCGGCGGGCTCCGGACGCACCGGGCGCCTGCTCTCCTCGGCGGCGGTGACGTCCTGCGCGGTGGGGACCTCGGCGGCACCGTCGGCCGCCGCCCGCGGCGCGCCCGCGGGAGCGGACGCCCGCCGGCTCGCCCGGCGCCGGCCGCGACCGCGCCGGGCCGCCGCCTCCGCCTCGGCGACGGAGCTGTACAGCTCCTCGTCCGGCTCGAACTCGGGCGCGGGCAGCGCGACGGGCTCGGCCGCCTCGGCGGCGACCTCCGCCTCGGTCTCCGCCTCCTCCTCCGCGGTCGGCACCGCGGCCTGGACCGCCGCCGTCTCGTACTCGTGCTCGTGCTCGTGCGGCTGCTCCGCACCGGCGCGGGCGCGCTTGCGGCGCTTGCCGCCGTTCGCCCCGCCGCCGGCCGAGGGCTGCTCCATGTGCACGATGACACCGCGCCCGTTGCAGTGGACGCAGGTCTCCGAGAAGGACTCCAGCAGGCCCTGGCCGACCCGCTTGCGGGTCATCTGCACCAGGCCCAGCGAGGTCACCTCGGCCACCTGGTGCTTGGTGCGGTCGCGGCCCAGGCACTCCAGGAGGCGGCGCAGCACCAGATCGCGGTTGGACTCCAGGACCATGTCGATGAAGTCGATCACGATGATGCCGCCGAGGTCGCGCAGCCTGAGCTGGCGCACGATCTCCTCGGCCGCCTCCAGGTTGTTCCTGGTGACCGTCTCCTCCAGGTTGCCGCCCTGGCCGGTGAACTTGCCGGTGTTGACGTCGACGACGATCATCGCCTCGGTCCGGTCGATCACCAGCGAACCGCCGCTGGGCAGCCAGACCTTGCGGTCCAGCGCCTTGGCGAGCTGCTCGTCGATCCGGTACGTGGCGAAGACGTCGACCTCGCTCGTCCAGCGCGACAGGCGCGGGGCGAGGTCCGGCGCGACGTGCGAGACATAGCCGTGGATGGTGCCCCACGCCTCGTCACCGCTGACGACGACCTTGGAGAAGTCCTCGTTGAAGATGTCGCGGACCACGCGGACGGTCATGTCCGGCTCGCCGTACAGCAGCGTCGGCGCGCTGCCGCTGCCGTTCTTGGCCTTCTTGCGGATGTCGTCCCACTGCGCCTGCAGCCGCTCGACGTCCCGGCGCAGCTCCTCCTCGCTCGCGCCCTCGGCGGCGGTGCGCACGATGACGCCCGCGTCCTCGGGGACGATCTTCTTGAGGATGGTCTTCAGCCGGGCCCGCTCGGTGTCGGGCAGCTTGCGGCTGATGCCGGTCATCGAGCCCTCGGGGACGTACACGAGGTAGCGGCCCGGCAGGGAGACCTGGCTGGTCAGGCGCGCGCCCTTGTGGCCGATCGGATCCTTCGTCACCTGGACGAGCACCGACTGGCCGGACTTGAGGGCGGACTCGATGCGGCGCGGGCCGTTGGCCATGCCCAGCGCCTCGAAGTTGACCTCGCCCGCGTACAGCACGGCGTTGCGGCCCTTGCCGATGTCGATGAAGGCGGCCTCCATCGACGGCAGGACGTTCTGCACCTTGCCGAGGTAGACGTTGCCGACGTAGGAGACGGCCTGCTCCTTGTTGACGTAGTGCTCGACGAGCACGCCGTCCTCCAGGACGCCGATCTGGGTGCGGTCGCCGTGCTGGCGGACGACCATCACGCGCTCGACGGCCTCGCGGCGGGCCAGGAACTCGGCCTCGGTGATGATCGGGACGCGGCGGCGGCCCTGCTCGCGGCCCTCGCGGCGGCGCTGCTTCTTGGCCTCCAGGCGGGTCGAGCCCTTGATGGACTGGACCTCGTCGGTGACGTCGCCGGAGCGCTCGTCCTTCTTGCGCGGCTCGCGGACCTTGACGACGGTGCGCTCGGGGTCGTCGGCGGACGGCTCGGCCTCCGGGGCGCCGTCACCGGCGCGCCGGCGGCGCCGGCGGCGGCGCCGGCTGCTGCTGTTGCCGGAGCCCGCGGCGTGCTCGTCGTCCTCCTCCGCGTCCTCCTCGACCTGCTCGGCGGTGTCCTCGGCGTCCTGCTCGGCCTGCGCGGCGGCGGCCTCCTCGCCGTCCTCGGCGTCCTCGTCACCGCCGGCCTCGGCCGACTCGCCCCGGCGGCGGCGACGGCCCCCGCGGCGGCGACGGCGGCGCGAACCGGTCTCCTCGCCGTCCTCGCCCTCGTCGGCGGCCTCGGCGTCCTCCTCCTCGGCCTCCTCCGCCTCTTCCTCGGCGGCGGCCTGCGCGGCGGCCCGGTCCTCGGGCTCCTCGTCGGCGCCCCGGCGGCGCCGGCGGCGCCGCGCGCCGGGCTGCTCGGCCTGCTCGGCCGGTGCGGGCTGCTCGGTCACGGCCTCCTCGGCCGGCTCGGGCTCCTCGACGGCCGAGGCTCCGGCGGCCGCCTCGGCGGCGGCCCGCTGCGGGGTCTGGAACTGGAACTTCGGCTCGGCGAAGACGGGCGGCTGGAAGACGGCCACGGCGGGCCGTGCGGGACGGCGCGAGGACTCGTCCTCCTGGCCGGCGGACCGCCCGGCGGGCTCGGAGAACCCGGTGGCGGCACGCCGTACCACCCGGCGCCGGCCGCGCCGCGCACCCGCCTCCTCGGCGGGCTCCTCGGCGGGGGCACGGTCGGCGGGGGCCTGCGCGGCCTCGGCGGCCGGCGCGGTCACGTCGGCGGCGGCCGTACGGCGCGTGGCCCGGCGACGGGACCGCTGCGGGGCGGCCTCCTCGGCCTCCGGCGCCTTCTCGGCCCGCGGCTCGGCGGCCGGTTCCTCGACAGCCGGGGCCGGTGCGGCCTCGGTCTGCTCGGGGGCCTGCTCCGGGGCGGCCTCGGCGGCGGGCGCCGAGGAGCGGCGCGTGGCACGGCGGCGGCCGCGCTGCGGAGCGGCGGCCTCGGCCTGCGGCTCGGCGGCCCGCATCTCCTCGGCCGTCTCCACGGCCTGCGGCTCCTCGACGGGAGCGGCCTCGGTGGCGGCCTCGCTCACGGGCGCGCCGGCCGGTGCCGAGGCGCGGCGCGTGGCGCGGCGGCGGGTGCGCTGCGGGGCGGCCTCCTCGGCCTGCGCCTCGGCGGCCTGCGGCTGCTCGGCGGCGGCCGGCTCGACGGGGGCCTCGGCGGGCGCGGCGGCGCGGCGCCGGGTGCGGCGGGCGGGGGCGGGCGCCTCGGCGGCCGTCTCCCCGGTGCCGCTCGCGGCGGTCACGACGGTCTCCGCGGCTTCGGCGGCCGCCTCGTCCCCGGTGGGCGCGGACACGCTGCGCGTGGCGCGGCGGCGGGTACGGCGCGGGGCGGCGGCCTCGCCGCTCTCCACGGACCCGGCACTCGTCTCGTCGACGGCCTCGGTCTCCTCGCCGGCGGTCACCGGGACGACGGTCTCGGCGGCGGGGGCCGCGGTGGTCTTCGGCGTCCCGGTGGGCGCGGAGGCCCGGCGGCGGGTACGGCGCGCGGGAGCGGGCTCCTCGGCGGCCGCCGCCTGCTGCGGCTCCGGGTCCCCGGCGAGATCCGCGGCGGAGGCCGGCGGTACGGCCGAAGCGGTGACCTCGGCCGGGGCCCCGGCGGCACCGGGCGGTCCCGCCGGGCGCGACGCGGCACGGCGCCGGCGGCGCGGCGGCAGGGTGTCGCTGGGGGTGTTCAGTTCTTCGGAACCCTGGGTGGGCTCGGTCGGTTCGAGCATGCGGGCGAATCTCCCGTCAGGCTCCCGGGCGCCGCGCCTGGTCCGGCGCCGATCGCATCGACCGGCCGCCGTTGACGTCCGCGGCCTCGCGATGGCGCGATGGCCGCCGTCCGGGGCGCGGGCGCCGCACGGGAGCTCTCCGTGTCCTGTCTCGCCGGTTCCGTACGCCTTGTCGCGTACGGCCTGGCGAAAGTCTTCTGGTCGGTGCGCTGCCCGACCCAGGTGGCTCCCGAGTACGAGGGCGGCGCTTTCGACGTCCGTCCCTACGGAACCTTCCCTAAGCAGGTGCCTTCGCGGCGGCGGCGCCGGCGGCCCCTTCGGAAACGGCCGGGGCGGCCGGGTCTGCCTCGCGGTCGGGCGCGAGCGGGTCGGTCACCGTGCCGGTCTCTTCATCGAGCAGCCCCTGCGCCAGCCTGGTCACCGCTGCAGGGACCGGCGGCGCCAGGTCGGCCACGGCGCGGAGACCGGACAGGACGTCGTCGGGTCGTACGGCAGGCGTCACGTGCCGAACAACCAGCCGCAGTATCGCACAAGGCTGGTCGGTCGGCCTATCAGCCGCCGCTTCGGGCGTCGTCACGCTCTGCAGGCTCACCACCGCGGGCCGGGCGTCGAAGGTGCGTACGCCGTTCTTGGTCAGGCGCTGCACCTCGACGGCCTCGGCGCCGTCGAAGGCCGCCACCGCGCGGTCCGCCTCGGCCGGGTCCACGCCGGCCAGCCGCAGCTCCCACACGGAAGCGGTGAGCCGGTCGGCGAGTCCGGAGGTGCGGGCCTCGACCGCTTCGACGATGTCGAGCCCTGCGGGCATCGACTCGTCGAGGAGGACCCGCAGCAGCTCCGGGTCGCGGGGCGCGGTGAGCGCGATCTCCAGGTACTCCGCCTCACTGCCCGTGCCGGTGGGTGCGGCATTGGCGTAGGACACCTTCGGGTGCGGCGTGAATCCCGCCGAGTACGCCATCGGCACCTCGGCACGGCGCAGCGCGCGCTCGAAGGCGCGCTGGAAGTCACGGTGGCTGGTGAACCGGAGGCGGCCGCGCTTGGTGTAGCGCAGTCGGATGCGCTGCACCGCGGGTGCTGGCGGCGGGCCTACGGGCTGTCGCTTGCCCAGTGTCGCTCAGTCCTTCGTGAGTACGGTCCTGCTGTCATCAAGGGTACGTGCGGCGGGCCGCTCAGTGCGTGTGCCCGCTGCCGGCCGGTTGCCGCACGGTCAGCGGCAGCAGTTTCCTGCCGGTCGGGCCGATCTGGATGCTGGTGTCCATCGCCGGGCACACACCGCAGTCGAAGCACGGCGTCCAGCGGCAGTCCTCGACCTCGGTCTCGTCCAGGGCGTCCTGCCAGTCCTCCCAGAGCCAGTCCTTGTCCAGGCCGGAGTCCAGGTGGTCCCAGGGCAGGACCTCCTCGTAGGAGCGCTCGCGGGTGGTGTACCAGTCGACGTCCACGCCGAAGGCGGGCAGCGTCTTGTCCGCGCAGGCCATCCAGCGGTCGTAGGAGAAGTGCTCGCGCCAGCCGTCGAAGCGGCCGCCGTCCTCGTAGACCGCGCGGATCACGGCGCCGGTACGGCGGTCGCCGCGGGAGAGCAGGCCCTCCACGATGCCGGGCTTGCCGTCGTGGTAGCGGAAACCGATGGAGCGGCCGTACTTCTTGTCGCCGCGGATCTTGTCGCGCAGCTTCTGCAGCCGCGCGTCGGTCTCCTCGGCGCTCAGCTGCGGCGCCCACTGGAAGGGCGTGTGCGGCTTGGGCACGAAGCCGCCGATGGAGACGGTGCAGCGGATGTCGTTGGCGCCGGAGACCTCGCGGCCCTTGGCGATGACGTGGGTGGCCATGTCGGCGATCTGCAGCACGTCGTCGTCGGTCTCGGTGGGCAGGCCGCACATGAAGTACAGCTTGACCTGCCGCCAGCCGTTGCCGTACGCGGTGGCCACGGTGCGGATCAGGTCCTCTTCGGAGACCATCTTGTTGATGACCTTGCGCATCCGCTCGGAGCCGCCCTCGGGGGCGAAGGTGAGGCCGGAGCGGCGGCCGTTGCGGGTCAGCTCGTTGGCCAGGTCCACGTTGAAGGCGTCCACGCGGGTGGAGGGCAGCGAGAGGCCGATCTTGTCGTCGGTGTAGCGGTCGGCCAGGCCCTTGGCGACGTCACCGATCTCGCTGTGGTCCGCCGAGGACAGGGAGAGCAGGCCGACCTCCTCGAAGCCGGTCGCCTTGAGGCCCTTGTCGACCATCTCGCCGATGCCGGTGATGGAGCGCTCGCGCACCGGGCGGGTGATCATGCCGGCCTGGCAGAAGCGGCAGCCGCGGGTGCAGCCGCGGAAGATCTCCACCGACATCCGCTCGTGCACCGTCTCGGCCAGCGGGACCAGCGGCTGCTTGGGGTAGGGCCACTCGTCCAGGTCCATCACCGTGTGCTTGGAGACGCGCCACGGGACGCCGGAGCGGTTGGGGACCACGCGGGCGATCCGGCCGTCGGGCAGGTACTCGACGTCGTAGAAGCCGGGGATGTAGACCCCGCCGGTCTTCGCCAGGCGCAGCAGCACCTCCTCGCGGCCGCCGGGGCGGCCCTCGGCCTTCCACGCGCGGATGATCCGCGTCATGTCGAGGACGGCCTGCTCGCCGTCGCCGATGACGGCGGCGTCGATGAAGTCGGCGATCGGCTCGGGGTTGAAGGCCGCGTGGCCGCCCGCCAGGACGATCGGGTCGTCGACCGTGCGGTCCTTGGCCTCCAGCGGGATGCCCGCCAGGTCCAGCGCGGTGAGCATGTTGGTGTAGCCCAGCTCGGTGGAGAAGGACAGGCCGAACACGTCGAACGCCTTGACCGGGCGGTGGCTGTCCACCGTGAACTGCGGGACGCCGTGCTCCCGCATCAGCTCCTCCAGGTCGGGCCAGACGCTGTAGGTGCGCTCGGCGAGGACGCCCTCCTGCTCGTTGAGCACCTCGTAGAGGATCATGACGCCCTGGTTGGGCAGGCCGACCTCGTAGGCGTCCGGGTACATGAGCGCCCAGCGCACGTCACAGCTGTCCCAGCCCTTGACGGTGGAGTTGAGCTCGCCGCCCACGTACTGGATCGGCTTCTGCACGTGCGGCAGCAAGGCTTCGAGCTGGGGGAAGACCGACTCGACAGTCATCGTGGGGCACTTTCGTGAGCTGACGGGGGTGACCATCAACCCTAACCCGCCCGGAGAGCCGCTCCGCACGGCCGCGGGGCGGCCTCACGCCGGGCCGCCCCGTGACCTGGTGCTCACGCGGACATGGGCCGCTGCACCCGGATCGACTGGAGCAGCCCCACCGCCACCCAGACCGCGAACATGGACGAGCCGCCGTAGGAGACGAAGGGCAGGGGCAGGCCGGTGACCGGCATGATGCCCAGGGTCATCCCGATGTTCTCGAACGCCTGGAAGGCGAACCAGGCGACGATCCCGGCGGCGACCACCGTGCCGTACAGCTCGCCGGTCTCGCGGGCGATCCGGCAGGCGCGCCACAGGACGACGCCGAGCAGGACGATGATCAGGCCGGCGCCGGCGAAGCCCAGTTCCTCGCCCGCCACCGTGAAGACGAAGTCGGTCTGCTGCTCGGGCACGAACTGGCCGGTGGTCTGCGAGCCGTGGAAGAGGCCCGCGCCGGTCAGTCCGCCGGAGCCGATGGCGATACGGGCCTGGTTGGTGTTGTAGCCGACGCCGGCCGGGTCGAGGCTGGGGTTGGCGAAGGCCGCGAACCGGTTGATCTGGTACTCGTCCAGGATGTGCAGCTGCCAGATGGCGAGGCAGCCCAGCGCGCCCGCCCCGAGCAGGCCGAACACCCAGCGGTTGGAGGCACCGGAGGCGAGCAGCACGCCCAGGATGATGGTGACCAGGACCAGGACCGTGCCGAGGTCGGGCATGAGCAGCACGATCAGGATCGGTACGGCGGCCAGGCCCAGGGACTGCAGGACCGTGCGGTGGTCGGGGTGGGGCTTGTCGCCGGCGTCGACCCGGGCGGCGAGCATCATCGCCATCCCCAGGATGATCGTGATCTTCACGAACTCCGAGGGCTGGATGGAGAAGCCGCCGCCGAGCACGATCCAGTTGCGGCTGCCGTTGATGGTGGCGCCGAGCGGGGTGAGCACCAGCAGGATGCCGAAGACCGAGGCGCCGTAGAGGATCGGGACGGCGCTGCGCAGGGTGCGGTGGCCCAGCCAGACGGTGCCGATCATCAGGGCGAAGCCGATGCCGGTGTTCAGCAGGTTGCGGATGAGGAAGTAGTACGGGTCGCCCTGGTTGATCTCGGTGCGGTTGCGGGTGGCCGAGAAGACCAGGGCGGTGCCGATGCCGGAGAGGGCGAGCGCCGCGAGCAGCATGGGCCAGTCGAGCCGGCGGGCCATCGAGTCGCGGGCGAAGACCCGGGTCCAGCCGGCCCGTTCGGGCCCGTACCCGGAGACGGAGAAGCTGTTCGCGCCGGTCATGCGGCTGCCCTCCGGCCTGCGGCGCGGCGCGGGTGCCGCCGCGGTCGCCTGCGTGGTCGCCTGCGGGTGTCGCGGTTGCCCGTGGGTGTGCCGGTGGTCGCGGGCTGCTGGTCGCCGGGCGGGTTGGCGGTGCCCTCCTTGGCGACCTCCTTGGCGACCTTCTCCTGGTCCCGGGCCGGGTCGCCGGGGATCTTCGGGGCGGGGATGGTGCCGTCCGCCTGGATCTTCGGCAGGGCCTGCTGCGGGGTGGGCAGCAGCGCCTTCTTGTCGTCGACGGAGCCGTCGGCCTGCACGCCGTACAGGGAGCTGTAGATGTTGCGCACGGCCTCACCGGAGGCGCCGGAGCCGGTACCGGCCTGGGCGATGGTCATGATGACCGAGTAGTCCTTGGTGTAGGTGGCCAGCCAGGAGGTGGTCTGCTTGCCGTAGACCTCGGCGGTACCGGTCTTGGCGTGCAGCGGGATCTTGTTCTGCGGCCAGCCGTTGAACTTCCAGGCGGCGGTGCCGCGGGTGGCGACGCCGGCCAGGGCCTGGTCCATCATGGTGCGGGTGGCCTGGGTGATGGGCAGCCGGCCGCGCGGCTGCGGCTTGATGCCGGTGACGTGCTTGCCGTCGGCGCTGACGACCGCCTTGCCGATGGTCGGCGTGTACAGCGTGCCGCCATTGGAGATCGCGCCGTAGATCATGGCCTCCTGGACCGGGGTGACGAGGGTGTCGCCCTGGCCGATGGAGTAGTTGATCTCGTCGCCCTCGCGCATCTTGTTGCCTTCGAGGCAGTTCTCGTAGGCGATCTTCTCGACGTAGCTGCCGTTCTTCTTGCCGGACTTGCACCAGGCGTCCTTGTTGGCCGCCCAGTACCGCTGCTTCCACTGGCGGTCCGGGACGCGGCCGGTGACCTCGTTGGGCAGGTCGATGCCGGTCTCCTTGCCCAGGCCGAACTGGTGGGCGGTCTTGAAGAACCAGTCCTTGGGCTGGCCCTTCTTCGGGTTGATGCCGCCGTCGCGCTTCCATTCGCTGTCCGCGATGCCGTAGAACACGGTGTCGCAGGAGACCTCCAGGGCGCGGCCCAGCGAGATGTCGCCGAAGTTCTCGCCCTCGAAGTTCTTGAACGTCTGCCCGCCGACCGAGTAGGAGCTGGTGCAGGGGTAGGCGCCGTTGAAGTCGTGGCCGGCCTGGACCGCGGCGGCCGTGGAGACCACCTTGAAGGTCGAACCGGGCGCGGACTGACCCTGTATGGCCCGGTTCAGCAGCGGGTAGTCGGAGTTCTTGCCGGTCAGCGCCTTGTAGTTCTTGGCGGAGATGCCGCCGACCCAGACGTTCGGGTCGTACGTCGGCGCGGACGCCATGGCGACGATACGGCCGGTCTTGGCCTCCATGACGACGACCGCGCCGGAGTCCGCCTTGTAGTTGGTGCCGGTGATGCTGTCGTACTGCTGGCGGGCGGCCTTCATCGCCTTGTCGAGTTCGTACTCGGCGACCCGCTGGACCCGGGCGTCGATGCTGGTGACCAGGTTCGAACCGGGCTGGGCGGCGTCCGACTTGGCCTTGCCGGTGACCCGGCCGAGGTTGTCGACCTCGTAGCGGGTGACACCGGCCTTGCCGCGCAGTTCCTTGTCGTACTGCCGCTCCAGGCCGGAGCGGCCCACCATGTCGGAGCGCAGATAGGGCGAGGAGGTGTCCTTGGCCTGCTGGATCTCGTCGTCGGTGACCGGCGAGAGGTAGCCGAGGACCTGCGCGGTGTTGGACTTGCCGGGCGCGGCGTAGCGGCGCACGGCCTCCGGTTCGGCGTTGATGCCGGGGAAGTCCTCGGCGCGCTCGCGGATCTGCAGGGCCTGCTTGGGGGTGGCCTCGTCGGTGATGGGGATGGGCTGGTAGGGCGAACCGTTCCAGCAGGGCTGCGGGGTCTTGGCGTCGCACAGCCGGACCTTCTGCAGCACCTCCTGCGGGTCCATGCCGAGGACGCCGGCCAGCTTGCTGAGGACCGCCCTGCCGTCGTCCTTCTGCTTGAGCAGTTCGGTGCGGGAGGCGGAGACCACCAGGCGGGTCTCGTTGTCGGCGAGCGGCACTCCGCGCGCGTCCAGGATCGAGCCGCGCACGGCGGGCTGGACGACCTGCTGGACGTGGTTGCCGGAGGCTTCCCTCTGGTACTGGGCGCCCTCGCGGATCTGCAGGTACCACAGCCGGCCGCCGAGGGTGCCGAGCAGGGAGAGAACGAGGATCTGGATGACGACGAGCCGGGTCTGGACCCTTGGGGTCCGTCCGGTCTCGGGAATGTTGGTCACTGGTGCTGCCTCCCCCTCTCAGTGTGTGGACGAGTCGTATCCGACGAAGCTGTGAGACCGGGGGCCGGCCGGCCGCCGTGCTGTCACAGGCGCTTGACCCCCTTGACGCGGCCCACCCGGGTGGTGCGGGCGCGGGCCCTCGACTTGAGGCCGCCGAGCGCGCCGCGCTGGCCGCCGATGCGCAGTCCGGTGCCGGAGGAGAGCCAGCCGGAGGAGAGGTCGGCCTTCTTCGCGGCGGAGCCGGCCTCGGCGAGCGGATCGTTCTCGGCGCGCCGGGCCAGCGCCATGATGCCGGGGACCACGAACGGGGCGAGCAGCAGGTCGTAGACGGCGGCGCTGATCAGCAGGCCGGGCAGGCCGACGTGGCGGGCGGCGGTGTCGCCGACGAGGGCGCCGACCCCGGCATAGAGCAGGGTGGAGCCGAGGGCGGCGGCGACCACCACGGCCATCGGGCCGGTGGCCGACTTGACCTGGCCGGTCTCGGGCTTGATCAGTCCGGCCAGGTAGCCGATGACGCACAGCACCAGGGCGTAGCGGCCGGCCGCGTGGTCGGCGGGCGGGGCGAGGTCGGCGAGGAGTCCGGCGCCGAAGCCGACCAGGGCGCCGCCGACATGGCCGTAGACCATGGCGAGGCCGAGGACGGTGAGCAGCAGCAGGTCGGGGACGGCGCCCGGCAGGTGCAGCCGGGCCAGGACGCTCACCTGGATCACCAGGGCGACGACGACCAGCACGGTGGAGAGCAGGATCCGGTTGAGACGCATGAGGACTTTTCTCGCTCCTACTGCTGCTGGTCGTCGGTGGACTGCCCGTCGGGCTCGCCGGTGCCGGTGCCGGAGCCGTTGCCGGAGCGCCGGCCGGTGTCCGTGTCGGAGGAGGGGGTGACCGTCACGGTCACCGTGGGCGTCGGGGTGGGCTTGGGCTTGGCCGGCAGCACCGCGTCGCGGGGGTCCTTCTTCGGGGCCTGGACGACGACGCCGACCACGTCGAGCTTGGTGAAGCCGACGTACGGCGTGACGTAGACCGTGCGGGTCAGGTCGCCGCCGGAGGCCTCCACCCGGGAGACGACGCCGACCGGGACGCCGGGCACGAAGGGCTTGTCGGACTGGGAGCCGAAGGTGATCAGCCGGTCGCCCTTCTTGACCTCCGCCTTGCCGTTGAGGAGCTGGACGCGCATCGGGCGGTCGCCCTGGCCGGAGGCGAAGCCGAGTTCGTCGCTGCCCTCCATGCGGGTGCCGACGGTGAAGTCGGGGTCGTTGGCGAGCAGCACGGTCGCCGAGTCGGGGCCGACGGTGGTGACCCGGCCGACCAGGCCGTCGCCGTTGAGGACGGTCATGTCGCGCCGGATGCCGTCGTTCGAGCCGGCGTCGATGGTGATGGTCCAGGAGAAGCCCTGGGCGGCTCCTATGGCGATGACCTGGGCGCCCTTGATGCCGTACTGGCCCTCGCCGGCCAGCTTGAGCATCTTGTCCAGCTGGGCCAGGCGGCTGCGGTTGCGGTCGTCGCTGCCGAGCTTCGCCTTGAGGGCGGCGTTCTCCTTCTCCAGGGCGGCGAGGCGGTCGTGGCGGCCGCCGGAGTCGCGGACCGCGGAGACCGCGTTGCCGACCGGGTCCACCGCCCCCGACACACCGTTCTCGATCGGGCCGAAGACGGTCGCGGCGGCCCGCCGGGCACCGTCCACCGGGGAGTTCTCCCCGCCGCGGATGTCGACCGTGATCAGCGCGAACGCGACGGCGATCAGCAGCACCAGGAGCAGCCGGCTCTCTTTCGTGTCCCTCACGTGCGGCGGCCGTGCCCTTCCTCGTAGGAAACCGGGTGGCCCCCGCGGCGCGCGAAGCGCGAACCCGAGGGGCCCGTTTGCGGGAGCTTATGCCTCTATATCAACGATCCGCCGTACGAGAGGAGATCATCTCGTACGGCGGAATCGAAAAGTTGCGTCATCGGCGCGGCTGGGCGTCCAGTACCTGCTGCAACGCCTCGAACTCCTCGACGCACTTGCCGGAACCGAGCGCCACGCTGTCCAGCGGGTCCTCGGCGATGTGGATCGGCATGCCGGTCTCCCGGCGCAGCCGCTCGTCCAGGCCGCGCAGCAGCGCGCCGCCGCCGGTCAGCACGATGCCCCGGTCCATGATGTCGCCGGACAGCTCCGGCGGGCACTTGTCGAGGGTGGTCTTGACCGCGTCGACGATCGCGTTGACCGGTTCCTCGATCGCCTTGCGCACCTCGGCGGCCGAGATGACGACGGTCTTCGGCAGGCCGGACACCAGGTCCCGGCCGCGGATCTCGGTGTGTTCGTCGGCGTCGAGGTCGTACGCGGAGCCGATCGTGATCTTGATCTGCTCGGCCGTGCGCTCCCCCAGCAGAAGGCTGTACTCCTTCTTGACGTGCTGGATGATCGCGTTGTCCAGTTCGTCGCCCGCCACCCGGATGGACTGGGCGGTGACGATACCGCCGAGCGAGATGACCGCGACCTCCGTGGTGCCGCCGCCGATGTCCACCACCATGTTGCCCGTGGCCTCGTGGACCGGCAGGCCGGAGCCGATGGCCGCGGCCATGGGCTCCTCGATGATGTGCACCTGGCGGGCGCCGGCCTGCGAGGACGCCTCGATGACGGCGCGGCGCTCGACACCGGTGATACCGGAGGGCACGCAGACGACGACCCGCGGACGAGCCAGATAACGCCGCTTGTGGATCTTCAGGATGAAGTAGCGGAGCATCCGCTCGGTGATCTCGAAGTCCGCGATCACGCCGTCCTTGAGCGGACGCACGGCCACGATGTTGCCGGGGGTGCGCCCGATCATCTTCTTCGCCTCGGCGCCGACCGCGAGGATGCCACCGGTATTGGTGTTGATCGCGACGACGGACGGCTCGTTGAGTACGATCCCGCGACCCCTGACGTACACCAGCGTGTTGGCGGTCCCGAGGTCGACAGCCATGTCACGGCCGATGAACGACATTGAGTTCCCCATCAGGATTCGTCTGGCCTTCCCTGGGAGCTTTTGAGGGCATTTCAGGTACGGCGAGGTGGGTGCTGTGACGTGAAGGCTTCCATCGTAGACGCGCCTGCACGAACACCGCGCGAGGGTCTTCGCCATTGTCAGCAGATGGCGTACCGCCTCGCTTGTGGAGACGGTCCATCGGGGGCACGCGTTCCCCCGATCGGCACCGGGTATGCCGGAGGCGGCCGTCACCCGGCGGCCGCCCAGGTCAGGCGAGCCGATGAGCTGACGGTGTGTCAGCGGGCGCGGGCGGCGGCCGGCGGCCGTCCGTCCCGGACTCAGCCGCGGCCGGGGAAGAAGATCTTCACCTCGCGCTCGGCGGACTCCTCGGAGTCGGAGGCGTGGATCAGGTTCTCCCGGACGATCACGCCGTAGTCCCCGCGGATCGAGCCGGGCGCGGCGGCGATCGGGTCGGTCGGGCCGGCCAGGGCGCGCACGCCCTCGATGACCCGCTCACCCTCGACGATCATGGCCACGACCGGACCGGAGGCCATGAACGCCACCAACGGCTCGTAGAAGGGCTTGCCCTTGTGCTCGCCGTAGTGCTGCTCCAGCGTGTCCTGGTCCAGGGTCCGCAGCTCCAGCGCGGTGATCTGCCAGCCGGCCTTGCGCTCGATACGGCTGATGATCTCGCCGGTCAGGCCGCGACGGACGGCGTCGGGCTTGAGGAGGACGAGGGTGCGCTGGGTCACGGGGACTCCTTCTGCTGTACAGATGTGCGGTGGCACGAGGTTACAGGGCCACCGTCACACAGCGTCAGCCGAGGCGGAGCCGGCCTCGGCGGCCCGCTCCGCGAATCTCGCCTTGGCCGCGTCGATCTTCCGCCCGAAACGCACCGACGCCCACCACAGCGCCGCGAAGACCGCGCCGAGGAAGTACATCACCGGCACGACGGCACCGGCGGCGATCAGCGCGAGCTGCAGCGCCCAGCCCAGCACGACCCCGGCGGGCCGGGTCACCATGCCGCACAGCAGCACGCACAGCACCATGGCGACACCGCTGACCGTCCACACGGCCGTCATGGTGAGGTCCGGGTCCTTCATCGCGACCAGCGCGGCGAACCCGATGACGAAGAACTCGCCGATCAGGGTCGAGGAACACAGCGTACGCACGAGGCTCAGCCCTTCCCGAGGAGCAGCCGGGCCTCACCCACGGTGATGACCGATCCGGTGACCAGCACTCCGCCGCCGGCGAACTCGCCCTCCTCCTCGGCGAGCGTGATCGCCGCCTCCAGGGCGTCCGGCAGCCGCGGCTCCACCTGGACGCGGTCCTCGCCGAACACCTCGACGGCGATCGCGGCCAGTTCGTCGGCGTCCATCGCGCGGTGGCTGGAGTTCTGGGTGACCACGACCTCGGCGAAGATCGGCTCGAACGCCTCCAGCAGACCGCGCACGTTCTTGTCGCCGCTGGCCCCGACCACGCCGATCAGCCGGCTGAAGTCGAACGCCTCCTGCACCGCCTCGGCGGTCACCTGCGCGCCCGCCGGGTTGTGCGCGGCGTCCAGGACCACGGTCGGCGAGCGCCGCACGACCTCCATGCGGCCCGGCGAGGTCACCGCCGCGAACGCCTTGCGGACGGTCTCGCCGTCCAGCGGCTGGGGCCGCTGGGCGCCCACGCCGAAGAACGCCTCCACGGCGGCCAGCGCCACGGCCGCGTTGTGCGCCTGGTGCGCGCCGTGCAGCGGCAGGTACACCTCGGGATACTCGCCGCCCAGCCCGCGCAGGGTCAGCAGCTGGCCGCCCACGGCCGGCTGCCGGGCCACGACACCGAACTCCAGCCCCTCGCGGGCCACCGTCGCGTTGACCTCCACGGCCTTCTTCAGCAGCACCTGGGCGGCGTCCACCGGCTGCTGGGCGAGGATCACGGTGGCGTCCTGCTTGATGACCCCGGCCTTCTCCCCGGCGATCTCCCCGGTGGTCGAGCCGAGGCGGTCGGTGTGGTCCAGGCCGATGGGCGTGATCACGGCGACGTCCGCGTCGATGACGTTCGTGGCGTCCCAGGTGCCGCCCATGCCCACCTCGACCACGGCCACGTCCACCGGCGCGTCGGCGAAGGCGGCGTACGCCATGCCGGTCAGCACCTCGAAGAAGGACAGCCGGTACTCCTGGGCGGCGTCGACCATCTCCACGTACGGCTTGATGTCCTGGTACGTCTCGACGAACCGCTCGGCGGACACCGGGGCGCCGTCCAGGCTGATCCGCTCGGTGACCGACTGCACGTGCGGCGAGGTGTACCGGCCGGTGCGCAGCTCGAAGGCGCCGAGCAGGGCCTCGATCATGCGGGCGGTGGAGGTCTTGCCGTTGGTGCCGGTGATGTGGAGGGAGGGGTACGACCGCTGCGGCTCGCCCAGTACGTCCATCAGCGCGGCGATCCTGCTGACCGAGGGCTCCAGCTTGGTCTCGCCCCAGCGGGTCGCCAGCTCCGCCTCGACCTCGCGCAGCGCCTTGTCGACCTCGGGGTCCTCCGGCCGGGCCGGCACGTCCGCGTGCGCCGGGGCGCCCTGGGTGCGCAGGGTGCGGCTGCCGGCCTCGATCACCGCGAGATCGGGGTCGCGGGTGGTCTCGGCCTCGATGATCTCGTCGAAGGAGTCGAGGGGGTCGGGCCGGTCGTTTTCGTCGGGGAGGTCGCTCACGGGGCCAGTCTACGGAGGCGCGGGGCGGTGCGAGGCGCCGGTTCGGGGGAGGCGCCCCGAAGGGGCGTGGGGAACCGCGCGACCGGCCACGACGCACCCGCACCGGGCCACCGCGCCCACCCGCCCCGAGCCGCGCAAGGCCCCGGAGTCGAGGGGACTCCGGGGCCTTGCGCGGCGTGCGGGCGGCTGCCTACGCCTGCGGCAGCCGCTCCAGCTGCGCGGTGATCCGCGCGATGTCCTCCTCCGCCTTGGCGAGCCGGCCGCGGATCTTGTCGACCACGTGGTCGGGAGCCTTCGCGAGGAACGCCTCGTTGCCGAGCTTGCCGTTCGCCTGGGACTTCTCCTTCTCGGCGGCGGCCAGGTCCTTGGCCAGCCGCTTGCGCTCCGCCGCCACGTCGATCGTGCCGGACAGGTCGAGGGCGACCTCGGCGCCGGACACCGGCAGGGTGGCGGTGGCGGTGAAGGACTCGCCCGCCGGCTGGAGCCGCAGCAGCTGCCGGATGGCGGCCTCGTGCGGGGCCAGGGCCGTACCGTCCAGGGTCAGGCGGGCCGGGACCCGCTGCCCCGGCTGGAGGCCCTGGTCGGCGCGGAACCGGCGGACCTCGGTGATGACGGACTGGAGCGTTCCGATCTCCCGCTCGGCCGCCGCGTCCCGGAAGCCGCTGTCGCCGGGCCACGCGGCGACGACGACCGACTCGCCGCCGGTCAGCGTGGTCCACAGCGTCTCGGTGACGAACGGGACGACCGGGTGCAGCAGCCGCAGCGTGACGTCCAGGACCTCGCCCAGAACCCGCTTGCTGACCTCGGCGGCCTCGCCGCCCGCCTGGAAGGTGGTCTTGGACAGCTCGACGTACCAGTCGAAGACCTCGTCCCAGGCGAAGTGGAACAGCGCGTCGGACAGCTTGGCGAACTGGTAGTCGTCGTAGTACGCGTCGACCTCGGCGACCACCGAGTTCAGCCGGGACAGGATCCAGCGGTCGGTGGCCGACATCTTCCCGGCGTCCGGCAGCGGGCCGTCCACCGTCGCGCCGTTCATCAGGGCGAAGCGGGTGGCGTTCCAGATCTTGTTGGCGAAGTTGCGCGAGCCCTGGACCCAGTCCTCGCCGATGGGGACGTCCACTCCGGGGTTGGCGCCCCGGGCCAGGGTGAAGCGCAGCGCGTCCGAGCCGTACTTGTCCATCCAGTCCAGCGGGTTGACCGCGTTGCCGAAGGACTTCGACATCTTCTTGCCGAACTGGTCGCGGACCATGCCGTGCAGGGCGACGGTGTGGAACGGCGGGGTGCCGTCCATGGCGTACAGGCCGAACATCATCATCCGGGCGACCCAGAAGAAGAGGATGTCGTAGCCGGTGACCAGGACGGAGTTCGGGTAGAACTTCGCGAGCGACTCGGTCTGCTCCGGCCAGCCCAGCGTGGAGAACGGCCACAGGCCGGAGGAGAACCAGGTGTCCAGGACGTCGGTGTCCTGGTGCCAGCCCTCGCCGCCCGGGACCTCGTCGTCGGGGCCGACGCAGACGACCTCGCCGTTCGGCCCGTACCAGACGGGGATGCGGTGGCCCCACCACAGCTGGCGCGAGATGCACCAGTCGTGGAGGTTGTCGACCCAGTCGAAGTACCGCTTCTCCATCTCCTGCGGGTGGATCTTGACCTTGCCCTCGCGGACCGCGTCACCGGCGGCCTTGGCTAGCGGGCCGACCCTGACCCACCACTGCATGGACAGGCGCGGCTCGACCGTGGTCTTGCAGCGCGAGCAGTGGCCGACGGAGTGGACGTAGGGGCGCTTCTCGGCGACGATCCGGCCCTCGGCCCGCAGTGCGGCGACGATCGCGGAGCGGGCCTCGAAGCGGTCCAGGCCCTGGAAGGGGCCGTGCGCCGTGATGACCGCGTGCTCGTCGAGCACGGTGACGGCGGGCAGGTCGTGGCGGCGGCCGATCTCGAAGTCGTTCGGGTCGTGGGCCGGGGTGACCTTGACGGCGCCCGTGCCGAACTCCGGGTCGACGTGCTCGTCGGCGACGACGGGGATGGACCGGTCGGTCAGCGGCAGCTTGATGAGCTTGCCGACCAGGTGCTTGTACCGCTCGTCGTCGGGGTGGACGGCGACGGCGGTGTCGCCGAGCATCGTCTCGGCACGGGTGGTGGCGACGACGATGGTCTCGTCCCCCTCGCCGTAGGTCATCGAGACCAGCTCACCGTCGTCGTCCTGGTACTCGACCTCGATGTCGGAGATGGCCGTCAGACAGCGCGGGCACCAGTTGATGATGCGCTCGGCGCGGTAGATCAGCTCGTCGTCGTAGAGCCGCTTGAAGATGGTCTGGACGGCCTGGGACAGGCCCTCGTCCATGGTGAAGCGCTCGCGGGACCAGGCGACGCCGTCGCCGAGGCGGCGCATCTGGCCGGAGATCTGCCCGCCGGACTCGCCCTTCCACTTCCACACGCGCTCGACGAACGCCTCGCGGCCCAGGTCGTGGCGGGACTTGCCCTCCTTGGCCAGCTCCCGTTCGACGACGTTCTGGGTGGCGATGCCGGCGTGGTCCATGCCCGGCTGCCACAGCGTCTCGTAGCCCTGCATGCGCTTGCGGCGGGTGAGGGCGTCGATGAGCGTGTGCTCGAAGGCGTGGCCCAGGTGGAGGCTGCCCGTGACGTTCGGCGGCGGGATGACGACGGTGTACGGCGGCTTCTCGCTCTTGGCGTCCGCCTCGAAGTAACCCCGCTCCACCCAGCGCTCGTACAGCGGCCCCTCTACGTCGGCCGGCGCGTACTGGGTCGGCAGTTCGGTGTCGGGCGCGGGTGGCTGCTGCTGAGCGTTCTCGGTCACGGGCTCAGTTTAGAGGCGTCACCGGCGTGTCCCGAACCGCATTTGTTGTGTAACGGTGCGCACCCCGCCGACCTGCACCGGCCGTGGCTGCGCCAGGATGTCAGATACGCATAAGCATCTGGAGGGGAACCCAGGAATGAGCTACAACCAGCCGGGCCCGTACGGCGGGCAGCCCCAGCAGCCCGGACCGTACGGTCAGCCGGGCCCCTACGGCCAGCAGCCGCCGCAGGCGCCGCCCGCGCAGCAGCCCGGCTACGGCTACCCCCAGCAGCCGCCGCAGCCGCAGCCCGGTTACGGCTACCCGCAGCAGGCCCCGCCCGCCCAGCCGCCCGGCTACGGCCACCCGCAGGGCGCCCCGCAGCAGCCGAACCCGTACGGCCGGCAGCCCCAGCCGCCGTACGGCCAGCAGCCGCCCTACGGCTCCGTGCCGCAGCCGCCGTCCGCCGGCGGCGGCGGCGGGAAGAAGACGGCGCTGATCGTCGGCGCGGTCGCGGTCGTGGCCGCGATCGGGGTGGGCGCGTACCTGCTGATCGGCGGGGGCGGGAGCGGCGGTGGCGGCTCGGTGGCCGACGACGGCGCGCACAAGCTGGTGCTCCCGGCCACGGTCGGCGACTACAAGAAGTCCGACGCCGCCGGCTCCGACGACGGCGGCCCCACCGGTGCCACCAGCGCGGACAAGCTGAAGGCGCTCGGCATCGAGGACGGACAGGCGGTCCGGGGCGGTTACGGCCCCACCGACATCACCAAGCTCGGCAGGTCGATGGCGGTCAACGCCGCCTACGGGAAGATCGGTGACCCGGCGGCCTCGATCGACAACGGGTTCGCCGCGTCCCACAAGAACTCCGAGGACACCGACGGCAAGGCGAAGGTCACCTGGAAGGGCAGCCCGCAGAGCTTCAAGCCGGCCGGTCTCGACGGGGCCCTCATGAAGTGCCAGCTCGCCCACATCGACGAGGGCACCACCAAGCTCGACGTGCCGACCTGCATCTGGGCCGACCACAGCACCTACGGCGTGGTCAACGGCGTCGACCTGACCGCCGCGAAGACCGGGGGCGGCGGTTACTCGCTGGACGACGTCGCCGCCTTCGCCGCCCAGCTGCGCACCGCGGCGCGCGTCAAGGCCTGACCGCGGCGGCGGACGTACGGAAGTACAGGAAGCACAGGAAGTACGCATACGGAAGGGGCCCCGGTCGTACGACCGGGGCCCCTTACCGATTGGGAGGGCGGGGCACGCCCGCATGTGCGCGCCCCGGCCCCCGCCCCCCCCCG